>DATDFT010000157.1:0-49995 GCA_036522475.1 Pyrinomonadaceae bacterium
AATAAAAGGACCGTGCTTCGTTTCTTTGAAGTCGCGCATCGAGTCGAGCAGGTCGAGCGTGTTCTTGGCCCAAACGTTGAAAGGGTCGCCCTTGAAAGCTTTCTCGATTGCTTCGCGCCCGGTGTCCATCTGGCCCAGTCGCAGCAACGCCATGCCGAGATTGAGATGGGCGTCCCACAAACGCGGCGCGACCTCGATCGCGCGGCGCGCGAACTGCGCGGCTTGCTCGGTGCGACGCGTCATGGTGGCGTAGTGTGAGAGCGTGTTGTAGACGTTGCCGTACTTTGGACTAATCGCGAGCGTGGCAGCGACTTCAGGTTCGAAGTCCTTGTCCTGGAGAAAGAGCAAAGCGGCTTTCAGCGAGTGTGCTTCGAGTGAGTGCGAGTTGATCTTTAGGGCCTTTTCGATGTCGGTTGAGGCGTCGTCGAGTTGATTCGCTTCGAGCGCGATGGCGGCTTTGAGCGCGATGGCATCGACGAGGTTTGGGTTGATCGCGAGCGCGCGTGTGAGCGCTGTTTCAGTGTCACCGTCGAGACGCTTGTTGCGCGCGAGATCGAGGTACGCGCGCGCGCTGTTGGGGCTGATCTTGAGGGCGTCATTGAGAAAGAGTGCGGCATCGCTGTAGGCGTACTTCTCGGTGAACAGTTCGGCAGCGCCGAGCTGTGCGTCGAGGTAGTCGGAGTCAGCCTCGATTGCTGACCGGTACATGTCGTTGGCGTCCTGGAAGCGTTCGAGATGGACCAGGGCGCGCGCGACGAGAGTCAGTTCGCGGGCCGAACGTGGATTGTTGTCGGTGTAATACTTGAGGAACGATTCGTAGATAGCTGTGGCTTGAGTCGCCTGTCCAATCAAATCAAGTAGTTCGGCGCGACGTAGATCGCTCTCGAGTTTGATCGTTGGATCGGCGGCGGCGCGTTCGAATTCGGCGATGGCTTCGGTGTAGCGGCCGGTGGCGGCGAGTGTTTCGGCGAGCTCATGGCGGACGGAGCCGGCGTCGGGTGATTTTTGCAGAAGACGTTTAGCGGCAGTCTCGGCTTCTGTGTAGCGGCCAGTTTCGATGTAGACGCGCAACTCCGCCACGCTTTGAGCCGAGGCGCCAGAGGCGAAGACCAAAAGCATTGCTCCCGCGAAGCCGCAAAGACGCAAAGACGCGCCGCGGATTGCGAGCCGGCTTCTTTTTCGTCTTTGCGTCTTTGCGAGAGAAATTTTCATCATGTCCCAGCTTGCTTGATCGACCGATTCACCTTTGCCAGTTCGATAAACAACCGCTCGAGCGTTGCTTCGTACTCTGGCTCAGGCATGTTCGCTTTGCGAGCGATCAGTTGTTCAATCTCGCCTTCGAGTCTCGTGCGTTCTTTCATGAGTCTGCCGGCCGCGGCTGTCGCTGCTGCTTCATCGACGCTCAATGAGTCGAGGTAAGTAGCGCGCGCAAGCAATCCTTCGCCCGCTTCGAGTTTGTCATGCCCCACGCCGTCGCCGTTGTCGTCGAGCAACGCGTGCTCCGTCGCCAGTCTTCCAGCCCGTTTGTAAAAGTCTTCGGTCAAGCGATTCGCATAAACGAACGCTTCGAGCACTGAGACGTGCCCGTCCTGATCCGTGTCTGCATCGGTAGCATTCAGCGCGGCGATGAAAAAACCCGCGAAGCGCGTCGCATTCGTCTCCTGCCCATTTCGCGTCGCGGTGATGACGATTCGTCCCTTTGCTGCGAGGCCCTTAATGAACTCACCACTCGCACTCGCCATGTTGAATACGACCACACGACGCGTCGGCAGCGCCGAGAGCAGCACGTTGTACTCGGACGCCGAGAGATCCGGTCCAACTAAATTGAACTTCGCCTCTTTGCCGTCAAACGACCCATGCCCGATCAGAAACACGAACAGCACGTTGTTCGCGTCGAGCTGTGACTTCAGCTCCGCGAATGTCTTTTTTACTTCGTCGGCTGTCGCCTTAGGAGCGTCCTTCTCCGAAAGAACCCGGATGTTCTTAGCATCAAACTCAAACTTCTCAGTCAGTGCCGAACGCAGTTTCGCGGTCCATTCTTCAAACTGCTGCGCATACGCGATCTCGCCACCCGGACCGTTGATGATCACTGCGAACTTATTCGGATCCACAGGTCTCTGCGCGAGCACTACTGCAGGTAGCCACAAAAAGGCACAAAAAGCACAAAATGATTTCTGAGCCAACGACGTCCGATGAAGCAAATCTTTTGTGCCTTTTGTGCCTTTTTGTGGCATGTCTTCAGGCCAACCCTTCACGCTTCCTCAGGAACCATTCTGCGCTCAGTAACCCGATAATCAATACAAAGTTCACCGGCATGTCCCACAGATCTTTCGTGACACGCTCGGAATACGGCGTCTGCCGGTAGATCAGATCGTCCAGTAACGACTGCGCTTGCGCGGGCGTATAGTATTTCCCGCCAGTCTCAGCCGCGATTCGTTGCAAGAGCTCGTTGTTCTGCGCGGCGCCGTAGTACTCACGATTCAAGTCGCTCACGAGCATGTTCGCGTGCGCGCTCAACGTGCCGAGACTTGTGCTCGTTCCCAGCAACTCAATCCGGTGCTGGCCCAATTCATCCGCTTTGAACTCGCCGACGTAAGTGTTCACCGAATTCAAGGTCGTAAACTTCAACGGCACATCGACCACGACGCCCGATGGCTTCGTGAGTCGCGCAGTCGCGCGCGCATCGGCCACCGGATTGAAACGCTTGTCGCGAATGTCGGCGACGATGTTGACCATATCGTCGAGTGCATAAACTTCTTTTTCCGTGCCAATCTCGATCTGATCGGGTGTCCCAGTGACGAGATAGCGCAACATCTGGCGCCAGAACGTTTCGTGCGCATTGCTCTTCGCATCCATGCGCATCTTCCAGCGCCACGTGTCCGCCGCGGTCAGCGCGAGCGTCTGCCCGCGACCGTAACGCTGTTGGACCAGCAGTGGCGCCGTTGGACCAGAGCCTTCGACGCGATGCGCTTCGAGCAACACCGAAGCGCCTGGCTTAACGTTTGTCAGCACTTCTGACACGGAGATCGGCGGCAACTCGCTCCAGGCTTTTTGATTCGCGCCGCGATCTTCGTTCAGTCGCGTGATCGGATGCGCTTGCCCGGCCGGCGTGAGCACTGGTTTGTACACCGGCATAAACGAATTTTCCTCGACAACCGGATTGCCCGTGAGCGACACCGGCAGCAGATCGTCGATCGTCGTGCCCTTGTACTTACCGCCATCGAACGAGAGACGCCCGCCGAGCGCGAGCAAGCCGCCGCCGCGACGCGCAACGAAAGCCTCGATATTGCGCAACTCATCAGCCGTGAAGAATCCCGCCTCGACGCTGCCGATGATCAATCCCTGATACGAGAACAGCTCTTCTTCAGTTTTTGGAAAACCGGTTTCCAACTCGTTCTGCGCGCCGATGCCCTGACGATAAAACTTGTTCGCGCCCGTGCGCTGAAGCGAAACGAGCGTGACGTTCTTCTCGGTTGGCTGGATCGATTCACGAATCTTGCCGAGCTCCCAGCGCGGCTCGCCTTCGACGTGCAGGATGCGAAGCGGTCCTTCGATTACGTCGACGAGTGCGTCCTGCTTGTTGTTTTCAACGGTCAACTCGCCGTCGAGCGGCGTTACTTCAACTGTGTAACGATGAGTGCCCACAGTCGTCGGAGTGATCTCGAGATTCACTGCTTGCGTATCGTTGCCGCGCAAATTGAACTCTTCCGTTTTCACTGTGCGACCATCTTCGCGCACGCTCAGCAGCACCTTCGTCGCCCCATAACCACTCAGGCCCACGATCGTCTCGATATTCAAGCGCGAGCCAACGAGCACTTTGCGCGGCATGTTCACGCGGGTCAGTTCTGCGTCCATCGGGCGCGCAGTGTTGCCGACGCCGACTGTGAACACCGGAATGTCGCGCGCGCGCAGTTCTCGCAAAACAGCAGCCAGATCGCGCGGCACGTTTGACGCGCCATCGGTCGCAAGCACGACTGCGGAGAGCGGCATACCTGAAGAACGCTTAATCGTTTCATCTAATGCGCCGGCGATATCGCTCGTCCGTCCTTCTGCGTACAGATCGTTGCCGTCTTTCAATCTTGCGAGGCCGCCCGAAAATCCGTAAAGATTGGTTTTGAACTTCTGTTCGAGTCGATTGAGAAAAGAATTTTGTCCGGGAGTGTTGTTGAGCAGCGCTTGTTTGACGGTGTCGAGCCGCGTCGCGCCGCCGGGAACGTCGCGCAGTTTCATGCTGACTGAATCGTCGATCAGCATCGCTACATAACTGCTGCGCGGAATGACTGACGACACGACCACCACCGGGCGCAACAATAAAAGAACCATCAATGCGAGGATCGCTGCGCGCAGAGCGACGAGTGCTGCGGTCGTGCGTTTGGCGAGACGAATGCGCGGACGCAGGTAAATGAAGTAAATAAAAACGCCGGCCAGAAGAACGATCAGAACGAGGACCACGGCGCCCGGACGCACATCAAAACCAAACCGACCGTTAGTAAAAACGGCCTGCTCATGCCCGAACAGAAACCGTACGAGTTGGTTCATTTTTGGTGGACGCCATTATACACGCGGCGTTGATGCTTAGTAGCGGCGATCAACTTCGCGGTTGTTTCAGGTTTTTGGAGATTAGCCACAAAAAGGCACATAAGACACAAAAGGATCTTTTTGATTGGGCGTCGCTCACTCAATAAATCATTTTGTGGTTTATGTGCCTTTTTGTGGCTAATCATTCTTGATAAACTGCGCCGTCGAATGAATCCCAGACAAATTGCCTTCGCGCTACTCGCGCTCTTGCTTACAACTTGCCTCGTTTCTTCGTTAGCCAGTTCGGACGAACCTGCCAGCCAGGGACGACCGATCACGCCCGCCGGCACACTCGTTCAGGATGTGACGACGCGACAAGCCGCTGTCGGCGCATTGCCGGTTGGTTTCGTTCGCAGTCCCGACAAGCTCGGGCCTGGCGGTGAGGGCCGATTCCTGCTCGCGGTGAATAGCGGTTACGGTGTGCAGTTCAACGCGGCCGGAAATCGCGGTCAACAGTCGATCGCAGTCATCGATCTGAACGCTAAGCCTGCGGTGGTGGTCCAAAATGTTTACTTCCCGTCGCCGCAGAGTGTGAATGTCGGTGTCGTGTTTTCGCCGGTGGCTCAGGAAGACGGCTCACACGCGTTGTATGTCTCCGGCGGATTTGAAAACAAGATCTGGATCTTTCGCTTTCGACCCGAAGAGCAACGTCCGATCACACCCGCGTCGCCTGGTCCAAGCACGACTATCGATGCGCCGTTCATCGACGTGAGTGGTTTCGCGACTGCGGCCAACTCACCTCGTTATAACAGCGATCGCGCGCCAGTCTATCCGAGCGGACTCGCGATCAGTCCCGACGGAAACACACTCTTCGCTGCCAACAATCTTGGCGACAGCCTCGGCATCGTTGAAGATCTACGAGGCGAACGCAAACTCACGCGCATCGATCTCAATTCGCATGTCTATCCGTACACGGTCGTCGTGGTCCATGAGCGTGGCAGTGTAGTCAAGGCTTACGTGTCCTGTTGGAACGATCATTCGGTCGCAATCGTGTATCCGGGTGGGCACGCTCAAACAGTCACGCGCATCGGGGTTGACCGCCATCCGACGGCGATGTTGTTGAGCCCGGATCAGTCGCGACTCTACGTTGCCAATTCGAATGGTGATAGCGTCTCGGTGATCGACACCAGAACGGACAAAGAGATCGAACGCATCAGCGTGCGTTTGTCTGAAAGCGTGCCTCCGGGCAACAGTCCGGAGGGCCTTGCGCTGCGCGATGATGAGCTCTACGTCGCCAATGCCCACAGCAACTCAGTTGCAGTCGTCAAACTTTCCAGGCAAGGCCGCAGCACTGTGCGTGGATTCATTCCGACTGGGCAGTATCCCTCCGCGCTCGCAGTCGCTGGGCAAACGCTCTTCATCGGCAACGGCAAAGGCACCGGCGTTCAGAATTCTTCGATGATCGTCGACAACTCCGGTCGCGTGCCGAATGGACCAAACGAACGCTTTCCCGCCGGAACCGGCCGGGCATTGAAACAAGGCGGGCAATACAGCGTCGCGCTCGTAGTCGGAAATATCAGCGCCGTGAATCTGCCCGACGATCCGGCGCTCGCGCGTTACACACAGCAGGTGATGCGCAACAACGGTCTGCTTGGCCCACGGGAGTCGCGACTCTTTCCCGGAGGCTCGCCGATCAAACACGTCATCTACGTGATCAAAGAGAACCGAACATACGATCAGGTGTTCGGCGACGCAGAAAAATCAGGCGATGGGACGAAGGCTGACGGCGATTCATCGCTCGCGATCTTCGGTACGGGCGAAGCAGCAGCGCGACCTGACGGCGTGCACCAGGACATCACACCCAATCATCGCGCACTCGCGCTGCGCTTCGGTCTCTTCGATCGTTTCTTCGTCAACTCCGAAGCCAGTCCTGACGGTCACAACTGGTCCACAGCCGCCTTCTGCACCGACTACGTTGACAAAGCGTTTCGCTGGAACTACAGCCGCCGCGGGCGTACTTACGATTTCGAAGGTTTCAATCGTCTTCCAAACTACGAGCCATTAAAAGGCTCGCCTTCGCTCTTTGGTCCGAAGGTCGAAACTGAAGACGTCGCGAATTACATGCGGCGCTTCATTCCGTACCTGCACGGCTCGCGCGACGTTGGCGAGCCTGAGACGCTCTATCTCTGGGACGCCGCGGCGCGCGCGGGGTTGACTTATCGCAACTACGGCGAGTTTCTCGCGACACTCTCAGAGGCCGACGTCCACGCGATCAGAGTCAATCGAACGAAGACATACCCGGACCTGTCGCCAACTGTTTCGGTGTTCGCGACGAAGAAGTCGCTCGAAGGACGATTCAATACTGAGTATCGCAACTTCGACCTCGACACGCCCGACTCGATGACAGTCGACTCATATCGCGCTGCGAAAGAAATCAACACCGATCCGGTCATTAGCGGCACGCACGTTGATGCTCGATTCCGTGGCAACTCGAGGCTCGGCGCCTGGCTGGAAGAGTTCAAGAAGTTTGCTGCTGAGCGCGCCGCGGGCACCGGCGATCGATTGCCGAACCTTTCCGTGATGCACTTGCCCAACGATCACACGGATGGCGTAATCGCGCACAAACCGACGCCGCAGTTCTACGTTGCCGACAACGATTACGCGCTCGGGCTGCTGGTTGAAGCAGTGTCGAATAGTCCTTACTGGAAAGACACAGCGATCGCAGTGGTTGAAGACGATGCGCAGGATGGTCCGGATCACGTCGACGCGCATCGTTCAGTCGCGCTGTTGATTAGCGCTTACAATCGTCCGGGTGCTTTGATTCACGAGTTTCACAACACGGTGAGTTTGATCAGGACGATTGAACTGCTGCTCGGTATCGAGCCCATGAATCAACTCGACGCGACCGCGACGCCGATAAACATCTTTCGCGCCGAGCCGGACCTCCGGCCTTACAAAGCACTGCTGCCGAATGTCGCGCTCGACAATCTGCTCACTCCGGTCGCGCGCGATGCTGCGACTGCGTACTGGATGCGACGCACCGAAGAACAAGATCTCCAACACGCGGACCTGGCCGATCCGGAAGTCCTGAATCGCATCATCTGGTTCTCAGTACGTGGAAACGTGCCCGCGCCCGAGATCAAGCGACTGCCGGCGTTCGACGCGATGCGCCTCGGGTTACGCGAAGAGCGCGAAGAGATTGCGGAGAAAGTCGGACAGGATTGACAGGATTTTCATGATATACAGGATATCCGGTATATCCTGTGAAATCCTGTAAATCCTGTAAATCCTGTCTAGCATACCTCCCGCTAAGAACGACCATGAAAAACTTCATCAAACACGCCAAAAAATATTCCGAACCGTTTCGCATCACTGACGGCGAGAGCTTTCGACTAAAACACGTCGACCCTGCCGACACGCTCAACTTCGACTCCGCCGAAAAACCAAAAGCGCAACACGCACTGGCTGCGAGCGTCGAGCTGTTGGAAAAATTCCAAGACAAACTCTACGCGCAGGATCGCTGGGCCGTGTTGATTATCTTTCAGGCGATGGACGCCGCGGGTAAGGACGGCGCGATCAAGCACGTGATGTCCGGCGTCAATCCGCAGGGTTGCGAAGTCTCGTCTTTCAAAGCGCCGTCAGCGGAAGAGTTGGACCACGATTTTCTCTGGCGTTGCGCGAAGCGTCTGCCTGAGCGCGGGCGCATCGGCATCTTCAATCGCAGCTATTACGAAGAGACGCTCGTCGTCCGCGTGCATCCAAACTTTCTCGCCGGCCAGAAGCTGCCGCCCGACGTGAAGACGAAAGATCTATGGAAACGTCGTTTTCAGGACATCACGAACTTCGAACGTTATTTGTCACATAACGGGATCCTGGTGCTGAAGTTCTTCCTTCACGTTTCAAAAGAAGAACAGCGACAACGCTTCCTCGCGCGCATTGACGATCCGGCGAAGAACTGGAAGTTTTCGCTCAACGACGTTCACGAACGCGAGCACTGGGACGAGTACATGGAGGCGTACGAAGACACGATCAGGCACACCTCATCGAAGTACGCGCCGTGGTATGTCGTTCCTGCCGACAACAAGTGGTTCACGCGTTTGGTAGTAGCGTCGGCAATCGTCACGAATCTCAACGCGCTCGATCTCGATTATCCGGTGCTCGGTAAAGAGGAGCTTCAGGCACTCGAAGAGGCGAAGAAAAGTTTAGCCGCGGATTAAACGGATTTTTAAAACCGATCCGGTTTTCCTTCCGCGGTAATCGGTGGCACGAGTTTCTTGAACGCGGGCAGGTGGGCCAGTGGTTTCAGAGCCGGTTCGTTAGCGATCCATTGGGCTTGTTCGGAATCCAACTCAATCGCCTTCTCCAAGGCCGTCATCGCTTCTTTGATACGTCTGAGGTTCGCTAAAGCGCACGCGAGTTCGTAATACGCATCGCCATCCGTATCGTCGATCGCAATGGCCTTCTGCGCCGCTTTCAAAGCCAGTATCCAACGGTGTTGCTGCCGATACGTATAGGCCATGTTCGTGTGCGGCGTGCTCCACTCCTTGTCGAGCTGTGCGGCAATTTGCAGATGTCGAAGCGCATCCGGGTAGCGTTCCTCCTCCGAATACAGCCGGCCCATAGCCACGTTGGCCTGCGCACTCGTTTTCATTCGCAACGGTTCGCTCGCAACGAACGGATCGAGCAGCTCTGAATCGGTGTCGTCAGTCAGTTGCTGCATCGCGACACCGAAAACATCCGTGTCGTCGTCCTTATTCTTTTCCGCTGCCAACAGCACCGGTCTCACTTCCGCGATGCGATTCTGCATGACAAGGAAATGTATGAGACTCACATAACCATTTGCGTCCGCAGGGTTGAGCTCGACGACTTTTCGATAGGCAGCTTCGGCCTGGGCCAGTTCTTCCGCGTCGTTGGAAGTGATGGCAAGATCGCGGAAGCCACGCGAATCGTAAGGTTCGAGCTCGGTATAACGCTTGTAGAGTTTGACTGCCTCGCCTTGCTGCTTTTCGTCTTCCGATATGTTCATTTGAGAAGCGAGCCGATAAACTGCGGGGGCAAAATTCTCATCGCTCAGTTCGCGCAGCAGCTTGATCCCCTCATCGCTTTTTTCCAACTTCAACAACGCGAGCACTTTGAGAAGTCGTAACGTTTGATCTTTCGGTTTGGTTTTCAATGCGATCTCGACTGTTGCGAGTGTCTTGGCGGCGTCGGTCTGAAGCAGTATTAGTGCGCGCGTGACGTTGCTCGGACCGGTGATCGCTTTGCGGCCGGCGCGCGCGTTTTCAATCCTCGTGATTGTTGGCTGGACCGTTTCAGCAACCGTGTGAAGATCCGTGTCGCTTTGTACGACTTCAACGAGATACCAAATAGCGTCGCGACGAATGAATCGCAGTTTCATCAACTGATCGTATGGTCCAAGCAGGCAAGTCGCTTCAGCGGTGTTGTCCTTCTCGTCGAGATGCAGCAGACGCATCTTGAACTTCGAATCTTTCCTGCCATAACCCTCGGTGATCTCGTGCATTACTCTCCGGTACGCGGAGGACATCTGGTTGCGCTCAGCGTCGTTCATCTTCGACCACATGCCTGCGCCCATCAGCTCATCGGTGAGAATTCCCAGATCGAGTACGGCTTCGATGTCGGCGTTGTTGGCGGTGGGGATCGCTTTGAGCAGGTGCTCCGTGAGCGCCCGCGGAGTTTTTTGAAAATCAGTAACACTTCGCCGCGCTTCCAGCACTTCAAGTTCGATGAGACTTAATGCGGCGGAGGTCACGAGAGCACCGGAGTCGTTGCGAATGTGTGTGGCATCAACGAAATGTGTGCCCCAGGTCGGATCGAGCTCGATCCACTTGCCAATCCAGACTTCGACCCACGCGTGTCCGCCGAACGAGTCGCCGCTGTAAGCCAGGCCCGAAACGATTCGCGCCGGCAGACCCAGCGAGCGAGCCATCGCTACGAACAACGCGCTGAACTCGGAGCAGTCGGCCTCACGTGTGGCGAGTGTTTGCCGCGCGTCAGCGTTTGCCACTGATTTCCATTCGAGATTCTCGTGCGTCCAGTCGGCCAATTTTTGCGCGACGCTCCACGCGTCATGATCTTCGCCCGCAATCTCGCGCGCCTGCTTCTTCACCTGTTCGTCGTCGGCGCCGAATTCAGCCGTGGCTTTGACATACGGCGCGAATTCCGCATCTTTGACCGGCAGTTCGACCGCTTTCTCCGGCGGACTGCGCCGTGCTGCGACCCGCAGCAGCAGCTCGGTCGCTGATTTTTGTTCGACAGTCTGATCGGGATTCTTGACGTCGTCCCGGATGTCTTCGATTGGGCCGGCGGCTTTTGCTTTCACTCTCAGCAAGAGACTGCTCACTCGATTCTGATCCGCGATGGGAAGACCGGCGGGGTCGATGGTGGCAAAAGTAACTCTTTCGCCTTTCGACAACTCAGAAAAATCGGAGACCGAGTAACGTCCTTCGCGATCCATCGAAACAGACGAGTGCGCTTCGATCGATCCTGCGGTGGCGGTGGCATAAAAGTTCTGGCTGTGAAAAGCAGTGGTGATCGAGAAGATGACGTTAGCGAGTTGGCCGTTGAATCCTTCGCGCTCCGTATTTCCGGCAGCGGCGACTGCTGCTTCGAGGTTGTAGCCGCCGAACGCGAGCACGCTGCCCGGAACTTTCTGAACTGCGCGCGAATAGTCGCGTGTGGCTGCGAGGTTGGTTTTGCCGTCGAACGCTGCGAGTCCGGCTTCGCGATTAGAGACAATCAAAAAACCATTGCGCGCGGCGACGAAGTAGGCAACATCAGCGACTTTGATCTGTGCGAAATCCTTTGCTGGTCCAACGTTGCTGAACAGCTTGCCGGCATTGAGTGCATCGATGAGTTTATTACTCTTCAACTTGCAGAATGCGGCCCAGGTGGTGTCCTGGAACTCCTGGAAGTCCAGCACGACCGCACCACATTCCGATCCGAGCTCAGGCAACACTTCGTCTTGGAAGTTAAGAGACCACAAATTCGACGCGTCTGCCTCGGTGGGAAGAAACGTCCTGAGTTTGCTGGTCCAGCCGAGCTTCGGATCGACGTTCATCAGGTAGTAAGCAATAGTTGAAGCAGGCAACAGTTCGCGAGGAGCCGAGAGGTCCTTCGGATGAAACGGCAACAGCGGCTTGGTCCAATCACTCTCGTCAAACGCGAGATGGTGAGTGTTTTCCCACGAAGCGTTGCTGATGTTAAGCACGCCGCTTTCGTCGATTTTGAAATCGAACGGTTTACTAACTCCGGCAAAAAACGATTGCAGATCGCTGAAGTAAACTACGTCGCCGCGCTGCTCGACCGCTTTGCGAAACTCCGCGTTCTCCGCGAGGTTTGCACCGCCATCGTTGCTCAGCAGGTCGCGCAAGGTTGCCAGGTCCGCTGTGACAATGGCTGTGTCGCCGATGAACGTCAGGTAAGTAATGTAATTTTCGACCTGCCATTCAGAGTTGAGCCGGCGCTGTTCGATGGTCCTGATGTGCAGTCCATTCCAGTCTTTGTCACCAATCAACGAGTAACTCTGGAGAGCGGGTTTCTTGTCTTTGCCTCGTCCGGAGGTGGCTACTGACTGAGCCGAAAGCGGCAAAATTGCCGGCAAGGCTGCGATGGCGCGCGTTCCGATGGCAAGGTAATCCGCCATGTAAGCGAGACTTCCGGTGGACGTTTGCATCCGTTGGACCAGCCGCTCGAATCGCGCTCGATCTTTGACGCGCAGGACGATCGCGCGCCGTTGTGACCACGTGGCGCCGCGGGCCACTTTATCCGGAGTCCAGGAACCGAGTGCGATGGGCGCGTTGGTATCGATGCCCGTGTATTCGAGCAGCGCAGGCGCGCCGGCCGGGGCGCTCAGTTGTTGAGTCAACATCGCCCGAATGCCATTCAGCACCAGCACCAGGTTGGCCTGCGCGCGTGCTGAGTCGAGCTGCAAGCCTTGCAACGTTTCGTAAAACTTCTCCACCGCTTCGCCCGGTTTGGGAATCGCGATGTAGTGACTGACTTTTTTCGGAAAAAGATTTTCGCCGAAAGGCTTGACGGTGAGATCGCGTTTTGGCGCTGGTGGATTGTCAGAGCAGCCAGCGACCGTTGCTTCGCAGTCATAGCGCCACGCGAAGTTGGCGAGAGTCGCATCAGCGTAAGTCTTGTTAACGATCTCGCGCTGTTCGTTGAGGGTCTTGGCGTTAGTCATTTCCTGTCGAAAACGAATTTTCCGGATGGCGATCTTGAGCTCATCGTCGAGGGCCTTCTTCGCTTCGGTTGAGTCTTTCGAGACCAACGCCTCGATGCGCGGAATATCGGCGACTCCTGCTGACACGCCCAGGCATTCCAGCGCCGCTCTGCTGACTTGTGAATCGGAAGACTTCACGAGCTTGAACAACGACTCGATCGGCAATGGCTCACCACGCACATTTGCAACCTGCAACGCCACGGTGATTAGTTGGTCGTTATTCGAAGCAATGATGCGTTCGAGCGGCAACTTGAAATCTTCGTGAGGAACGTCGATCAGCAGCGTCAGCGCGCCGATTTGAACGTTCGGATCGTTCGAGAAACTCTTCGTCGCAACGGGAGGCGCCTCACCCCGTTTTAATGCCCGCAACTCCTTCACACTGACAGTGACATCGGGCTTTATACCCTGCCTCACAGGCGGCGGCGGATCCGTGTTGCGCGTCGCGACCTGGCTGAAGACTCGTTGCATTAGGTCCAGCCGCTTGTCTTTCGACATGAACGGCCACACGCGCGCGATGAACTCAACGCGGTGACCGTTCATCGAGCGGTCGATGATCTCGTCAATGAGGTTCGCGTTGGTCGCAACCGCGCGCGCCGCAACCTCAGCAACGAGTGGATCAGTGTCGTCCACCAATCCCCACAGAAGACTCGACAGCGAACTGTTGTTGGACCGCACCAACGCCTGAACAGCGGCGCCACGAACCATCGGCCGTCGATCGACAATCAGATCGACCGCCATATCGGGGTGTGACGCGAAGAGCGCCGTCAATCGTGCGATGGCCGGCTCGCGATTTACACCTGTTCCATTGAGTGAAGCAACAATGCTCTCGATCTCATCAATTGGACCAGGCGCGTCTAAATTCACTGATGCAGGTAGCAGGCGTCCAAGAAGCATATGCTCGCGCGGAACAAACATCAGCGATTGCACGACGCCTTTGAACAAGGGTTCCAGCTCGGCAGCGTGAGCGATCGGAGCTTGAAAGTTAACTGTGACTGCGAGTGGTCCACTCACGGCGATCCACGAGACGCTGCGTATGGGTTCGCCTTCGAGGTTGGGAGTTTCGAGGAAGATCTCGCGCGCTTCGAGATCCTGGATCTGCGTCTTGCGAGTGACGGTCGTTTCCGCGGCGGCGTTGTCTTTTACTACCTTCAGAAACGATACGAAGTATTCCTGTAGCGAATAACCGTCGGGTATTCGTTGCACGTAGAAGTAAATCGCGGACGAGTAAGGACCAACAAAGCTCAGCGGCGTTTCCTGTTTCCAGTCAGCGGGAACGCGGAAAACGATGTTATCCTCGGGATCCTTTTTACGGACGAAGTTGACCTGCGGGAGCGTATAGGCCTTCCACTCCGCTTCGCGCGCTTGTGCGGGGGATAACTGTGTGGCGACTTGCGCTGAAGCGCAGAGGACACAGCAGCACAGCAAAATGATGATGAGGGACAGCTTTCGCATTTAATACTTGCCTTTCAGAAACTCCGGGATAATGGGCGGACGCTTGAAGTCGATGACAATAGGTCCTATAAGTCCTGTTGGACTTACAAGTCAATCATAAACGCATGCCGGCCCTGAGAAGAATAAAAATTATCGATTCGCACACCGGGGGCGAGCCCACGCGCGTCGTGATCGGCGGTGGTCCTGACCTCGGCAATGACGCGCTCTCGAACCGGGTCGAACGCTTTCGAAACGAATACGACGATTTTCGTTGCGCGGTTGTCAACGAACCGCGCGGCTCCGACGCTGTTGTCGGAGCGCTGCTGTGTCAACCGGTCGATGATTCGTGCGTGACCGGCGTGATTTTTTTCAACAGCGTCGCTTACCTCGGAATGTGCGGGCATGGAACGATCGGCGTGGTCAAGACGCTCGCACACCTGAATCGCATCGGACCGGGCGCGCATCGCATCGAGACGCCGGTCGGTGTTGTTGTCGCTCATCTGGACGACGAAGGCAAGGTGGAAGTCGCAAACGTGCCGAGTTACCGGCTGAGTGCGAACGTGACGATCGACGTGCCGGGACTTGGACCAGTCACCGGCGACGTTGCCTGGGGCGGCAACTGGTTCTTTCTCGTCAAGGAACATGCGGAAGAGTTGGTGCTCGAAAATCTCGATCGCTTGATGGATTTTACTTTGCGAGTGCGCGAGGCGTTGTCAGCGGCGGGAATCACCGGTCCCGGTGGTCACGAGATCGATCACGTCGAGCTGTTTGCGCCGTCGCAACTGGCCGGCGTCGATAGTAAAAACTTCGTGCTCTGTCCCGGTAAAGCATACGACCGTTCGCCGTGTGGCACCGGCACCAGCGCGAAGCTCGCGTGCCTCTTCGCTGATGGAAAACTCGGCGAGGGCGACGTGTGGCGGCAGGAAAGTATTGTCGGCAGTGTTTTTGAAGGGCGCATCAAAGTGATCGACAACGTGGTCCATCCGAGGATCAAGGGTTCCGCTTTCATCACTGCCGAGTCAGACTTGATTCTCGACGGACGCGATCCGTTTGCGACGGGCATTCGCAGATGAGCTACGACGTCGTAATCATCGGTGCCGGCATCGTCGGAGCCGCATGCGCGGCGGAGTGCGCACGCGAGGGGCTGAGTGTCGCGATCGTCGAAGCGAAAATAATCGGCGGCGGTGCGACTGCGGCCGGCATGGGCCATCTCGTCGTAATGGATGACTCAGAGGCGCAGTTTGCCCTCACGCGTTACTCGCAACAACTCTGGGATGAGGTGAGCGATCAGTTGCCGCGCGAAGTCGAGCACGATGCGTGTGGCACGATCTGGATCGCGGCTGACGATGAGGAGATGGCCGAGGCGGAGCGCAAGGCCAGGTTTTATTCTGAGCGTGGTGTGGCAATTGAAATGCTTGACGCGCAATCGTTGCGCGAGGCTGAGCCGCGTTTGCGTCCGGGATTGGTTGGCGGGTTGCGTGTGCCGGGCGATAGCGTGATCTATCCGCCGTGTGCGGCGCAGTTTTTCGTCGACCAGGCGAGAGCGCGGGGCGCGGAGTTGTTTCTTGGTGAGGCGGTGGGGTCGATTGATGACGACAGCGTGCGTCTGCGCAATGGGACGTCGATTTCAGCAGGAGTGATCGTGAATTCAGCGGGCAGTTGGTCGCCGTCGTTGACGCCGGGTTTGGAAGTTAAAAAACGCAAGGGACATCTCGTCATTACCGATCGCTACCCGAGGTTTTTGCGACATCAACTTGTGGAGCTTGGCTACTTAAAGAGTGCGCATTCGTTGACGGCAGATTCGGTGGCGTTCAACATCCAGCCGCGCAAGACCGGGCAGTTATTGATTGGTTCGTCGCGGCAGTATGACGTTGATGATGCGGGTATCGATCCGTCGATCCTCAGGCGCATGCTCGAGCGCGCGATCGAGTACCTGCCGGGATTACGCAGGCTTTCTTCGTTGCGAACGTGGACCGGGTTTCGCGCGGCGACGCCGGACAAGTTGCCGTTGATTGGACCACACGGTGAACATGGCCGGCTGTATCTCGCGACGGGGCACGAAGGTCTTGGCATCACGACCTCGCTCGGCACGGCTCGGTTGCTCGTCGCGCAGATCATGAATCGTTCGACTGTTATTTCCGTAGAACCGTATCTGCCGGCGCGCGTGGCGCAGGAGTCGCTGCATGCCTGACACAGTGGCCGTGATAGTTAATGGTGTTTCGATCACGATGCCCGCAGGCAGCATGGTTTCGGCGGCGATTCTTAAGACTGGCATCACTAGCTTTCGTCGATCGACAACAGGTGAACCGCGTGGTCCATTGTGCGGCATGGGAGTTTGTTTTGAGTGTCGGGTGACGATTGACGGCGAAGAGCACTGTCGCAGTTGCCAAACGACGTGCCGCGACGGAATGGATGTGCGCACCGATGGATGACGCGCTGGTGGTCGGTGCCGGACCGGCGGGACTCGCGGCAGCTTACCGAGCGGCGCAGGCTGGGCTGCGCGTGATTGTTATTGATGACAACCCGGCGGCTGGAGGACAGATCTGGCGCGGCGAAGAAGTGAAGCCTGCTTCGCGTGAAGCGCAAGCATGGTTTGAGAAGATTCGCAGTGTTGATATTCAATTCGTAAACGGCGCGCGCGTGTTTCAGCAACTGCATCCCGGGACGCTGTTAGCTGAAACATCCAAAGGCGTTCGCGAGTTGAATTACAAGAACCTCGTGCTGGCCACCGGCGCGCGCGAACGTTTCCTCCCGTTTCCAGGTTGGACCTTGCCGAACGTGATGGGGGCCGGTGGTTTGCAGGCGCTCGTGAAGACCGGACTCCCGATCGAGGGCAAACGGGTCGTGGTTGCCGGGAGTGGCCCGTTGTTGTTAGCGGTCGCTGCATACTTGCGCGGGCGCGGTGCGGAGGTTTTGTTGATTGCGGAGCAGGCGTCTGCCGTGCAACTCGCGAAGTTTGCTGTTGGTCTAGCGGGTAAGGCATCGCAGGCGTTTAGTTTGAGACGGCAATTGCGAGGCGTTAAATATTTGAGCCGATGCTGGGTCGTGGCCGCGCACGGGGACAACAAGCTTCAGAGCGTGACGTTGTCGCGCGGTGGGAAGATTGCGTGTGATTATCTCGCGTCCGGGTTTCATCTCATACCGAATATCGAGCTCGCAGAGTTGGTGGGATGCGTGATTGAAAACGGCAGCGTGCGAGTGGATCAGTTTCAGGAGACCAGTGTCGCAAACGTTTACAGTGCGGGTGAGACGACCGGAGTCGGCGGCTTGGAATTATCACTCGTGGAGGGTGAAATTGCCGGACTTGCCATCGCAGGCAAGCATGAAGAAGCGCGTCGACTATTTCTTCTTCGCGAGCAGCAGCGCAGGTTTGCGAAGCGATTGAATCAAACGTTTGCGCTGCGTGAAGAGCTGAAGCAACTGCCTGCGCCCGAGACGATCGTGTGTCGCTGTGAAGACGTCACGTTTGCCCAACTGACAGCTCATCGCTCGTGGCGTGAAGCAAAACTACAGACGCGTTGCGGCATGGGAACATGTCAGGGCAGAGTCTGTGGCGGGGCGGTTGAGTTTTTGTTTGGCTGGCGCGCAGAATCGGTGCGACCGCCTGTCTTGCCGGTCCGAATCCAGAGCCTAATCGAAGGTTAACTATGAAAATGAAATGGGCGGGCGTCATGCCTGCAACGACGACAGCGTTTGATGCACAGCTCAACATCGATCACGCCTTCGTGACCCGGCACGCGAAGTGGTTGATCGATCATGGATGCACCGGCATCGTTACGCCCGGATCGTTGGGCGAGAGCGCGACGTTGAGTTTTGACGAGAAGCTCGCGCTGTGGGAAACGCTCGTCGATGCGGTCGGTGAACGCGTCCCCGTGGTTGCGGCGATTGCTTCATTGAGCACAGCCGAAGCCGTGCGTTTGGCTGAACGCGCAGCAGATCTTGGTTGTAGCGGTTTGATGGTGTTGCCGCCGTACGTTTATCCCGGTGATTGGCGCGAGATGAAGGCGCACGTCGAGGCTGTGTTTCGCGCGACGAAACTCTCATGCATGCTCTACAACAACCCCGTCTCTTACGGCACAGACTTCCTGCCCTCTCAGATCGCGGAGCTCGCCGCCGAGCACGAGAATTTCGAGGCTGTGAAAGAGTCGAGCACGGACGTGCGCCGCGTGACGTGGATCCGAGAGTTGGTAAACGATCGACTCGCGATCCTCGTAGGCGTCGATGATGCGATTGTCGAAGGCGTGGCGATGGGCGCGGTTGGTTGGATCGCGGGGCTCGTGAATGCGCTGCCGGAAGAGTCGGTCGCGCTGTTCAATTACGCGATGGCACGCGATCGTGAAAAGGCCATGCGGCTCTACAATTGGTTCCTGCCGTTGCTGCGCATGGACACGGTGCCGAAGTTTGTGCAGTTGATCAAGTTGGTCCAACAGGAAGTCGGGATGGGCAACACACGCGTCCGTCCACCGCGATTGGAACTCGCCGGCGCCGAACTCGAAGAAGCTCTCACAGTAATTCGAACGATTTTAGGCCGCAGATAAACGCAGATGAGCGCAGATCTGCGTTTATTTGCGTAAATCTGCGGCTAAAATCTCGTCTGCGACACGGACGCCATGGTCGAAAGCCTCTTCGAAGAGCGCGACGCCGCTGAGCTCCGAGTGCGCAAAGTAAATTGATCGAAATGGCTTCGCAGCCTCACGTCGCGCCTGTCCCCACATGAAACCAGTGCGCGGACGGATCATCGCGTGACCCCAGCGCATCACGTCCAAACGTTCGACAAGATTGCGAATGTCCGCGTGTGCGCGTGAGAGATCTGTCAGCGCGATCTCAGCCCACCCGTGCCAGCCCGTCTCCAGCAAGCGCGTGCGCGCGACGCGCGCATTCTCATCGCAGAGCGGATAGTAGTAAGTGAAGACAGTTGGACCACGCTCGATCCCGCGTTGATGTGTGGCGACCACATATCCGAGCGACGGGCTCTCGTAGAGAACGTTATCCCATGCGAGTGGAAAATCGCGCTGCGAACCCGGCTGCGGTCGATCCTTCAAAGTCAAGTTAGCGACCATCCACGCCCCGAAATGAAACTCGGAAATGTGTGGCGGCGGGTTGTCGCGGTACGGCCGCACGATGTAGCGCGCGATAAACTGCGGCGCCGCGAAGATCACGCGCGCCGCGTGAAATCCGCGTGGGTTTTTGCCCTCCTGATCGAGCGTGATGACGTCAACGCCCCTGCCAGTCGGTATCAATTCAACTGCCGCGCGATCGAGTTGAACGTTTGCTTTCGACTTTTCGAACAGATGTTGGACCAGACGCCCGTTGCCTTCGGGCCACGTAATCAACGACTGCGATTCAATCCCAGGCGCAACGACTCGCGAACAGAAGTAAAACAACCCGGCCCACGCGCTCGTCTGTTCGAGCGTCATGCCGTAGTCATCGCGACACGCGTAATCCACCCACCAGTGCAGGCGCGGACTCGTGAGGCCGCGCGCGTTGAGCCAGTCAGCCATTGACATTCGATCGAGCGCGGTGACTTCAGCGTCATCTGAACACGCAGAGACAGGTATCGTAAACGCACGTCGCCCGCGTGCATCGCGCCACGCGGTCCAGTGGTCCATCTCGGCGTTGAACTTCGCGAACTGCCGTTTGTCGTCGTCAGTCTCACCAGCGTGAAGATAGAGACCTTCGTACCAGCGACCTTTGTAGAAGACGCGTTCTTCCGGATCGCGACAGAGAAACTGTTCGCCGATAACAGGCTCGCCATGCTGATCCTTTCCTTCGACGACGCCCATCTCTTCGAGAAGAGACACGAGCGGCGTGTTCTCTTTCATTGGCGCGGGAATGTAGTGCGCGCCCCAGGGAAACGAGATCACGCGATTCGAGCCCGAGCGCGAAGTGCCACCCGGCGCACGCTCGAGTTCGATCAAAACAAAATCCTTGAACCCGGAATTCTGTAAACGCCAGGCGGCGCTGAGACCAGCAACGCCGCCACCGACGACCACGAGCGGAATGTTGGACCACGCCTCCTTGGAGACTTCGACGCGCGGTCCATCGCGCAGACGATGTCCGAAAACATCCGACGCGCCAACGATCTCACCCGCGGGAAGCGGACGCGTTTCATTGCGCCGGCACGCCGCGAGCGCCACCGGCACCCCAAGAAACGCTGCTAAAAGCTCACGCCTATTCATAAAAATCTTTGCCACAAAAAGGCACAAAAGGCTCATAAAGAAAGCAATGTCTTTAAATGTTTTTTGTGTGCCTTATGTGCCTTTTTGTGGCTCTATTCAAACTTCCTCCACTCGGCCTCGTAGTACCGCACCAGCGCCTGGTTATCGAGGCGGTTGATTTCCACTGGCACCGGCTCGATATCCTTCGAAAGCGTAAACATCGAAGTCAGCGTCTGATCGTCGAGAAACCTCAGCCCCGGCATCGGATTGCGCGGCACCTCAAACGCCGACGCGCGCGCGAGCGCATATCCCCACAACCCAAAACTCGGCACCGCCGTGTAGTACGGCCGCACGAAAAAACCCGCCGCCTCGAGCGTGCGGATGATGCACCAGTACGAGTTGCGCGCAAACATCGGCGACGTCGACTGCACCGACACTGCTGCGTTCTCAGTCAACCGCGATTTCAACAAACGATAAAAACGCGTGGTGTAGAGTTTTCCGAGTGCGAACGTGTTTGGATCGGGGAAGTCGACGATCGCCGCATCGTAGAGCGGTTCCTTCGTGTCTTCGACCCAGATAAACGCGTCCTGATTGATGACCTGCACGCGCGGATCGTTGAACGACCCCTGGTTCAACTTCGCGAGCGGCGGAAAACGATTCGATAGCTGCGTCATCTCCGGATCGAGATCCACGAGCGTGACTTTTTCCACCGACGGATATCTCAGAATCTCTCGCAGCGCGAGTCCATCGCCGCCACCCAGGACCAAAACGCGTCGCGGATTGTTCGAGACGAGCATCGCGGGATGCACGAGCGCCTCGTGATACCGATACTCGTCAGTCGAGCTGAATTGCAGATAACCGTTCAGAAACAGTTGAAACCCGGCGCGACCGCGCGTGATGACGATGCGCTGGTAGTGCGTGTCTTTCGTGTAAACGATCTCGTCGGCAAACATCTCGTCTTCCGCAAAAGAAGTAATCCTGTTTGCCTTGATAAAACCAACGAGCAGCAGCGCCAACACGACGAACGCTTTCACGCGCAACGCCGTAACGCTGCCCTTGATCAACGACCGCAGCAGCCACGTGCCCCACAACGCGACACCGGCGTTGAGCATGCCGAAGACCAACGACGTCCGAATCAAACCAAGCTTCGGCACAAAGAGGATCGGAAACAGAATCGAAGCGACGAGCGCGCCAATGTAGTCAAAGGCAAGCACGCGCGAGACGAGCTCTTTGAACTCGATCTCGTCTTTCAGGATCCGCAGCAGGAGTGGAATTTCGAGTCCGACAAAGACTCCGATGAAGAAGACAATAACGTACAGTACAACGTAGAAATAACTGACGCGCGAGAAGGTGAGAAACAACAGCGGCGCGGAGAAACCACCGAGCACAGCGACCGCGAGCTCAATATCGACGAAACGACGCGCGAGTCCTGTGTCGATGAAGCGTGAGAGCCACGAACCGGCTCCCATCGCGAAGAGATAGATGCCGATGATCAGTGAAAACTGTGTGACTGAGTCGCCGAGCACGTAGCTCGCGAGCGTGCCTGCGAGCAGTTCGTAGATCAGTCCACAGGTGGCGACGATGAGGACATTGAGAAAGAGTAGCGGCGGCCGTTTCACGTCACCCGTGGATTGCTGCGGCGATGATTATTGCGCTGCCGAGTATGACGGCGGCGATCACGATGGCAAGCGCAGTGTTCTGGTCGTCTTCGATCTCCTTGCGGACCGAGAACGGTGATGCCTTGGCGATAATCAAAAAGGCGATCGCAAAGACGATGAGGCCCAACACCACGAAGACCACCGTGATGATAAGTGTTGGCATTAATCCTTCGAGAGGGAGCGCCAGGCCCCAGACGATTGAGGCAATTGAGTCAGTCAGCATCATTTTCCTCCGTGTAAGCCGTAGTGCCAGAAGTGGAACGAGCGATAGCCGTTCTGCCGCGCGTCGGGTGGTAGCTGGCGGCGCGTGGGGCTCGTGATCTCCCAGCCCAGCATCGCGCCGATGCCATACAAGCTAACCACGCCGATGGCGAAAAGTGTGTAGAGTTTTTTAAGCATTGGAAATAGGTCCAATAGGTCCAATAGGACTTATCTTAGTCATCGTTGTACGAATCATCACCGCCATCAACCGAACTCTCCGACCACCGTCTCCGTTCAAAACTAATCTGATAGAAAAGCATGAGGACCGGCAGGATCGACAAAACGATTAGCGCCACCAGCAGATTGAATCCATGCGCAACGTTCTGCTCGATCTTGATCGTCACGACCGCAGGCTCCTGCCACTTCTCCCACTGTCCCTCCAACCGCAACACGTACCTGCCCGCCGGCATCGACGACGTATACGCCGAATTAGTCTGCCCGCCTTCGGACCACGCCTCACCATCCTCAACACCCTGATAGTATGAGATGTCGATCGGAAACGATTGCACCACGCCCGTCTCGTCGTTGATCAGATCGCCCTCGAGATAAACCCACGTATTCTGCACCGGCGACTCGCCGATGACCTCGATATTGCGTCTGCCCTCGAGCTGAAACGGCTCGCTGAAGAACACCTGCGTTCCATCTTCATTCGGCAGCGGCGCGAATGTCACGGTTTGTGAAAAGACTTGTTTACTCGATCCCGAAACGATGAACGTTACAAACCCAACCAGCAACGTGATCAGCACGAAAATAATCCAGTACTTGTAAATCCATCCATACTTGTAAGGCTGGTTGGGTGCAACGTTCGATGGGCGCGGCAGTCCGCTGACAGAAAACGCCTTCTCGATCTGCGGCACCGGCATGTAAGTTCCGAGTGACCAGTTGATCTCGCCAGTCGTTCGCCTTTGCTTACCGCCGTGATCCGTGACGTAAACCGTAGACACTTCTTTCGAGAGCATGTGCGGCGGCCGGACGTAATCAACGCCACGCACCTTCTCACCGGCTTCGACCTTCCAGTAAAACTCACCCAACACACACTCAACGTTGCACTGCGCGTCCTGAAACATCCGGTAATACTGATGTTGATACTTTGCCGACTTGCCTGACTCCGTCACTTCGCCCGGCGGCACCGCACGTACGTAGTTCCACTGATCGTCACTCTGGACCAGCCAGCGAAAACCGATCTGCGGGTTGTAAAGAAGATATTCACTCCAGAAGTATTGCGTGCCTTCGATCGTGACACTCCGCGACATCGCGCCGATCACGGTCATCTTGCCTTCCGGCACGTCGCCGCTCGTGCCGATCGGAATAGTAGGCTGAAACGACGGCTTCTCGAGCGCTTTGAGAAACTGTAACTGCCCTTGGTTCACGTCAAGCAGCGAGTTGCAGTTAGGACACGTGACTCGCTCGGTCTTGTCAGGTGCGCGCAGTTCGAGTGGACCACCGCAGTGTGGACAACTTACTTGCGCTGCGCCGACGTGACGTTCTTCGCGCTCGGGTGCGCGTTTGGTCGTAATACCCAGGTCGGCGAGCGTGACTTGTTGCCCCAGGAAGACGAGCGGCGGCGTTTCGTTGTAATCGAGTGTGCCGAAGGCGCTGTTTGCGCCCGAGAGGTCGGCGTAGTAATAAGTCGCGCCGGGAGTTAGGAGATAAGGTATCTCGCCTTTCGCGCCGAGCGCGGTCGCGCGTCCGGTTTCCGCGACCATCAGCGGCGTGGGCCACGGCAGGCCGGGCACCTGTTGTCCGAGTTGTAGCTGATCGAATGATGGAACTTCGACGCCCTCGGGAATCGGGTATTGAAACGTGATGTAGAAACGTCCCTGCGCTTCCGCGAGCCAACCGAGCCAGCCGTTAGAGAAGGTTGCGTACCACTCGTCCCACTGCCCGCCCATCTCGTGACCGAGTTGCGCGCGTCCCGTCAGTTCAAACGGCACGTCTTTCCACGTGCCGCGCAGACCGACATCGAGAGGCGAACCGGTTTCCACGAGCTCGGCGACTTTGCCGAGATCTCTCAACTCGCGATCGGTGCGCGCGACTGCTGAGCGACAGTATTGGCAAATGACGACGATGGATTGTCCGCTCTTGAATTCAACCGGTGCGCCACACGACGGGCAGTTCGCCACCAGCACGCTCATTTAGCGGCTCCTGCCGTTGCGTGGATCATTCGGTGAGACACGCGCACGTTGACGTTGGTTGCGCCGAGCATTTCTTTGAGGGTTGCTTCCCATGGCCACGAATCGCGATTGCGACAGCAGTAGAGATTGAATGTCGCTGCGCGAAACTCGGGATACGTGTGGCAAGTGAGATGAGATTCTGAGAGAAGCGCGAGACCGCTGATACCGCCGGGATGTTCGAACTGATGCCACGCGATCTCACCGAGTACGTTGAGATGCAGATCGTGAATGACGCGATCGAAAACTGCACGCAGGCGATCGAGATCTGCAAGCGCCGCGGCGTCGCATCCGCTTGCATCGATGAGCCATTCGGTTCCGAGCGTCATAGTGAAAGGCGATTATAGGGCCTATAGGACACACAGGTCCTATATTTTTTTATTCTCCAGCCAGAGACGCGTGCGGCAGAATCGATGGTGGGATCGGTTCAAGGAAACGCGAGAGTGTGGGAGTGCCGTCGGTTTCGGGGCCGCGGTAAACATCGACCGCCGGGTAAACGAAGTGCAGCTCCTTTTTCGCGCGCGTCGTTGCGACGTAGAGCAGCCGGCGCTCCTCGTCGTAATCGTCAAACTCATCCTGAAAACGGCTCGACGGAAACCAACCGTCCGTCATCCAGATTACGAACAGGTGATCCCACTCGAGACCCTTTGCTGAGTGCACCGTCGAGAGCGTTACGAAACCACTGCGTCGCGGCGCGTTGTCCTGCGCAGTCGCTTCCGTCGGGTCGAGTGCAATATCGTCTAGCAGCTTCGCCGGTGTCTTGTAACGTTTTGCTATTGATTGCAGGTGTTCGAGGTCGCGGCCGCGACGCTGCACGTCGTCGTACTTGCTCTTCAGCAGCGGCCGATAAAACCGTAGCACCGTCGACAACTGCTCGCTCGGCGACTTCGCTTCGACCATCGTCCCAAACACACGTGCCATGCGAATCAGTTCGGCCTTGTAAGCCGCGCGCGCCGGGAAGCGATGCAGTTTTTTGAAGAGAGTCGCTTTGCTCTTCGTCGATCGAACCTCGCGTTGTTCGACTCCGAGATGCTCGAGTATCTGATACACAGTCGCATCACCGATATGATCGATCAGTTTCAGAGCGCGAAACCATGAGAGCGTGTCAGAGGGCTTCACCACAACGCGCAAAAACGCGAGCGCATCCTTGATATGCGCCGACTCCGCAAACCGGATACCGCCAAACTTGCGAAACGGAACGCCTGCGCGGCCCAGCTCGATTTCCAAATCGAATGAATGCGAACTGGATCGAAAAAGCACTGCGATATCACTGAGCGGCACGCCCCCATCACGCAGCTCAGCGATGCGTTGTGCGACGAACTGCGACTGCTCGTTTTCATCATGCGTGCTGACGACGACCGGCGGCTGGCCACCCTCGATGCGCGAATAGAGTCGCTTCTTAAAACTCTCCTTCACATCCGAGATGATCGCGTTCGCAACGTCGAGAATCGGTTGCGTGCTGCGAAAGTTCTCTTCGAGCTTGATGATCTGCGCTTTCGGAAAGAGCTTCGGAAACTCGAGCATGTTGCGATGACTCGCACCGCGAAACGAATAGATCGATTGAAACTCGTCGCCGACAACCGCCACGTTTTCGTGTCGCGCGGTCATCAGTTTCACGATCTGCGCCTGAAGCTTGTTCGTGTCCTGATACTCATCCACCATAATGTAGCGGTACTGATCCGAAAGTTGTTCGCGCATCTTCGCACTCGCTTCGAGTCCTTCACGAAAACGGACAAGCAGGTCGTCGTACGTCAACATGTGGCGGCTGCGTTTGAAGTCCTCAAACGACTTGAACAGCGTCTCGAGATTGCGGCGCTCGTCAACGAACTGCGGGTACTGCTGATTCAGCACCTGCTTCAGCGACTGCACCTTGTTGACCATCATGCTGAAGATCGCAGCAATCGTGCGCTTGCGCGGAAAGTGTTGCGCCTTCGTGATTCGGATCTGGCGGCGTAGCAGATCGATCAGATCTTCAGTGTCACTCTGGTCCAGGACGGTGAAGTTCTTCGCAACGCCTGCCTCATCGGCAAACTTGCGTAACACCGAATGGCCCAACGAATGGAACGTCCCGCCCGAGACGCGCTGGCAACGCGCGTCAGCAAGCGCCGCCGCGCGCGTGAGCATGCTGGCCGCCGCGCGACGTGTGAACGTCAGCAGCAGGATCGACTCAGGCTTCACACCGATCTCGACGAGTCGAGCCACACGATAGACGAGCGTGCGCGTCTTTCCCGTGCCGGCGCCCGCGACGATCAGCAACGGACCATCTGTTGTAGTGACGGCTTTGAACTGCGCCTCGTTCAGCTCCTTTTCATAATCGATGAGACGAGAACCATCGGCGCGTTTCAAGACCAAGCGCGTGCGCGTCGCCGGAGGCGCGACGGGCAACGTTTTGCCGAGATCGAGATCGCGTTTGATTGTCTTAAGCTCGTCGGCAAGCTCGTTGATCGTTTGATAACGATCCTTCGGCGTCTTCGCGAGCGCTTTTGCGAGAACGCGTTGCATCTCAAACGGCAGCTCGACACTCCCGCCGGTTGGAAAGCTTGGATCGCGGTGCAGGATCGCGTGCATCGTGTCGATGCGATTGTCGTGAACAAACGGCGCAGCACCGGTTAGCATTTCAGTAAGCACGACAGCAAACGAGAAGACGTCGCAACGACGATCCACTCGTTGGCCCAGCAACTGTTCGGGCGCCATGTAGTTGACCGTGCCGATCAACGTGCCGGACTGAGTTTCAATCCCGCGAATCAACGTCTTCTGTTCGCTGTCCGCAACAAGCGCGCGTTCGCGTTCAGCGACGAGCTTTGCGAGTCCGAAGTCGAGAATCTTCGCGAAGCCGTCACGGCTGAGCATGAGGTTTTCGGGTTTCAAATCGCGATGAATGATGCCGAGCTCGTGCGCGCGCGCGAGGCCGGAGGCGATTTGAATCGCGATATCGAGCGTCTCACGTAGCTGCAGACCGTTCTTTGTGATCTTCTGACGAATAGTTTCGCCTTCGACGTACTCCATCGCGATGTACGGGCGTCCATCGTCTTCGCCGACTTCGTAGATCGTGAGAATGTGCGGATGGTTCAACGCCGAAGCCGCGCGCGCCTCCTGAAAGAAACGGCGCCGGCGGTCCTCTTGTGAAACGTATTCCGAAGGGAGGAGCTTCAGCGCGAGGACGCGCTGGAGTTTGTTATCGTAAGCTTTGTAGACCGCGCCCATGCCCCCGGCGCCGATCGTTTCGACGATCCGGTAATGCGCGATTGTTTTGACCGGCAGGGGCTTCATCTTGAGGGATGCCCATTGTACTAGATTTTTGGAATTAGAACTCAGGTCGTAGAATAGTCGTATCCATAGAAATTCCAGAACAGGAGCTGCCTATGCTGTGTCCGCGTTGTGCCTCAAACCAGAATGACGACATCAAGTTTTGCACGTTCTGCGGCGCTAACCTCCAGGCCGTGCGCGAAGCGATGGACGTGCCCGAAGCAAAGAAGTTTGACTGGAGTAACACCTGGGTCGCCGAGATGTTCATGTCGGGTCAGGCTCAGGAAATCCGCAAGCGCGAAATGGAGCGGCAACTCGGCATCACGCCCGAAGTGAAGCGTTACAACGAGATTAAGGCGGGAGTGATTTGTAGCTGCGTCGGTATCGGAGTGTCCGTCTTTCTCTACATTCTGATGCTTGGAATCGCGGCGCAGGCTACGCCGCAAGACGCCCAGGTACTCTCGCGCGTGTGGATCGCTGGAGTCATTCCTTTCATGGTCGGACTCGCGTTAATCATCAACGGCTTGGTCGTTAGTAAGAAGATGGTCGAAATCATGGAACGGCAGCGAGAGGAAACGAAGACCTTCGAAGATGTCCCAGGCCCACGCGGGCTGCGACCCGCGGACACGAACGAGTTCATACCGGCGAATATGAGTGTTACGGATCAAACTACCCGGCATCTGGAAAATGCAGAGCGGAAAATTAATCGATGAACGATTATATAAGCCGCAGATGAACGCGGATTAACGCCGATTCTCTAATTCTTCTGGCGTGCGGGGCCAGTCGTCTTTTAATAGACGCGAGAGGGCGCGGTCGGCGAGGAGTCGTCCACCGGTCTGACACGTCGGACAGTAATTCGTTTCGTTCGCTCCGTATCGAATGCGCTGAATCTTACTGCCGCAACGTGGACACGGCTCGCGATACTTTCCATGCGTCGCCATGTCCGGACGGAATGCCGTCACCTTTTCAGGAAAGCCCTTCACCGCCTCCGCACGCAAACGCTTAACCCAATCAGTCAATGTCTTCTTGATCGCCGCGAAGAGTTTTGCGACTTCTGCGTCGCTGAGTTTTTGTGTAAGAGTAAACGGGGACAAACGCGCTTCGAACAGGATCTCGTCTGAGTAGGCATTGCCGATACCGCTGAGGATGTGCGGATCCGTGAGGGCGCGTTTGAGCGTGTGATTCTTCGCGCGGATTGCTTGCGCAAACTCTTCCTCGCTCGCGTCGAACACTTCGAGACCGCCCGGATCGAGGTTCTCGAGTCCCGCTTCGCCCTCGACCACGTGCAGCGACGCACGCTTCTGAGTGCCGGCTTCAGTGAGTGTCAAACTGCCGGTGCTGAACTGAAACACAGCCAGACTCCGGCCTTTTGCAGCTTTGGCGCGCTCGTCGTACCAGTGCAACCTGCCCGCAATCATCAGGTGCAGCACGAGCCACAGATCTCCTTCGAGGCCGAAGCAGATCCTCTTCCCAAGCCTGCGCAGTTCGACAACCTTCTTGCCTTCGACCTTGGACAGAGGCGGCACCGCCGTGCGCAACAGAAAAGGACTTGCAACGCGCACGCGTTCGAGAACACTGCCTTGAATTCGTTTCTCGAGAGCCTCGATATAAACAACGATGTCCGGCAGTTCAGGCACTAATCGTTAATCTGCTAGACGGTGCTGCGGCTCTTCATCATTCGCCAAATCCAAAGCACAACGATTGCGCCGAGTATCGAAAGAATCAGATTCCCGGGCCGGAAGCCATTACCGCCGGAACCCCAAATCGCCATGCCTATCAGGCCGCCGATGATGGAGCCGACAATCCCTAAGATTATCGTGGCGATGATACCCATCGGATCCCTTCCGGGCATGATCAGACGCGCGAGTGCACCCGCGATTAACCCGATGATTAACCACCAAATGAAACCCAGCATCTTTCTGTCCTCCTCGTGTGGCGCGTTTATACCACTCCTTTAAATCATTAGCCACCTCTGCGGCGCTCTGCGGTTCTAAAGACCGCAGCGAGAAAACTTACTTGGTTTCGATACCGGTTCGCTTGATTAAGGCGGCGAGCGCTTCGTCGCGCGTGCCGTGCCCATCTAAATATGGTTTCCAGATTTCGTCGAGTGGTGTTTTGAAGGCCGCGATTCCTCTTTGCCAGACGCCAAACTTCTCCGCATATGGAACGTGGTTCGGATAGACGTGTCGCACTGCTTCGCCAGCCGTGAAGAAGATCATTGCATGTGACAAGCCTTGCGGCGCCACTTTATTTTGCGTGCAAGCTTGTTCGCGTAAAACTTCAAACACCTGCTGGTCCCACTGATGCATGCCTTCGTGAAAAATCGTCTCTAATCCGTAAACGCCTCTGATGTCTTCCGCGAGACTCGACAGCACGAGCAGCTCGGCGGTCGTCGAATATGCTCCGGCCCAGTTCGTGTAACCCGAAAGGTGCACGTGAAAACCCGCGGGATTCCAGCTCATCTGGTAAGCCTTCGTGATGAACTCAAGAATCGCGCGACCGTGCTGGTCCACTAACTTCTGAATCGTGAGTTGCCATGCGACGTTTGCACTGTGGTGAGCAGACCACCACGCCTTTCGATAGACAGGCGCTGCGCGTGCAAGCACCGACGCGATCGCGGAATCGACTTTCACTCCGGCGAGCGTCTTAGCCGCACCTGCTTGAGCGAGTGCATTCGTAATCGCCGGCAGTGGCTCATCGAAGACGATGTCTTTCTTGCTGAGATCGTTCGCATAGAAAGAGACTGCTTCGCGCCACGTCGCGCGTTCCGCATCGGTGAGTTTCGCGAGCCCCTGCTCCTGATCGTTCGGCGCATTCACGACCGCGCTGCGAGACGAGTCGCGCGTTTTGTTCTGAGCGCGCCCGAGCACGTAAAGAAAGTGGTGCAGGTTGAGCCAAAACTCGTCGGTATGGAAGACGAAAATTTTAGTTCTAGAAGCAGATTGGCCCAGCGCCGGGTACGCAAAAACAACGACGGCCAGGACAGTGGTAAGCAGGACTCGCTTCATGTGTGCCGGCTGGATTGTTCAGGATGCGCTGGTTTTCTGTCAATTAATCAACCGAGATTCCGAGTCGATCCGCGCACTTGAAGAGTGACAAACCCAAAATGCATGCGATCACGAGGTTGAAGTAGAACGAGAACGCCGCGCCGATAAAGTTGCCAACCAGGTTTCCCATTAAGGGAAGTGTGAACGGGGAGGTAATGCTCGCAACGATCACGCCCACTCCGAGTGCAAAAAACTGGACCACAATCACCATTCCGAATCCCTTGAAGTAAGTCGTTCCCATTCGACGAATCGTGTCTAACCCGACAAGCGGATTCAAGACCGAGCCGAGACTCTGTGTGTAACCCGCGACTGTGAGGGCCATCGGGTAGTAAAAGATCGCCCATCCAATAAACAACAGAAGCAACACGACTATGAAAATGCTGGAGGCAAGATAAGGCAACAAGTAGCGAGCCGCACCGGCCGGATCGTTCGCTTCGTTTTTCGACGCCTCGGCTTCCCGCGCTATTTGCGAGCCCGGTCGAAGACCTTGAAGCTTTTCGTTTTCGGCGGCGAGTTTTGCCGGGTCGGCATTCGGATCAGTGAGCACCGAAATGTCTGGTCGACTTGATTCCGCTGCCACATTATTCGGAGCCAGCAAAGGCGGCGACTTCACACCACCGCTGATCACGCCGAAGATCAACGCAAACATGAGCGCGATCATCGGACCCCACGAAACGATCATGATTCCGATGCCGAGAAAAAATGGAACAACGAGGTCGTCCCAAAGAGAGAAGGCACTGAAATCCGGCATGAAGCTGCGATTGAGTCGACCCCACGCAACCTGGCTGATGACGTGCGAGATGCACCCAAATATGAACATCCACGCCACCACGGCGCCTCGAAAACCTGCCATCAAGAGGAAGGCGTAGATCAACGCACCGGTTACCAGCGCACCTTTGTGTTGCAACGGATAGCGAATCGCGCGAACGAAATCTTCCATCCCAAAGCCGGAGCTCTGAAACTCAGCGCGCGCAATCTGTTCCTGTATCGCTCGATACTCACGGCACAAGTCGCCACACAGCGGACAAATCGGCACTCTCTGGTTCGCGAACCTTACGCAGTCTTTACAAAAGAGCGCGCCACATACTCGACACACGTAGTCGGGCACTGTGTCGGGGTGGTTCTGGCAGGCACCAGCAGGCGGCGCCTCGTGAACCGGTTCGGTCCAAGTCGTTGCCGGTGTCGAGTTCGTTTGAGGAGTGTCGTAGTTTGACTCCACAAAAGCATCGAATGAAGTGCTCGTCGACTTGGGTGCAGTCGTTGCCGATGGATCGAATGCACTTTTGAGTTTTGGAACGCGCCCGGCTTCGATCCAGCTCAAGTTGCCTTTGCTGACTTTGTCGGTGGGTAGAACGCAACCTTCGACGATCCACTGTTTCAGCGTGTCGAGATCAGTTTCGAAAATTCCTTCGACTGTACTGACACGCCAAACTTCAGGTTGTGCACTCATTTGTGTTGTCCTCGTTGGGAGAAGGCAGGTTTGGACTGGGACTGCCGGAATGGGTGAGTCGAAGACTCTGAAACCTGGACGGCGATTAGACCAGGTGGGGCAGCGACTTCAGGCGTGGGCCGCAGCCGCTGGTTCAAATACTAAGGTGCTGAATTTAGCCCCGTCAACAATTTGTTTCGTGGCGCTCGACAGTTCGAGACGACGCTGGTAGTTAAGTCACACAACCGTAACAACTTAATGCCAAAAGGACCAATTCCGTTTGACTTCGAGCCTGAATCTCTTGATACTCGCTGCGGGAGCCTTCACAGTAGTCCATCGATTAGAGACAGGTGCTACATTTCTTTAGTCAACATCCCTGGTTGATTGTGGCCGGGAGTGGAGTCGGGGTAGCCGGTCGTTACCTGCGACTCTACATACGCCACGCTCACAAGCTCATTCTTCCGGACCCGGCGGTTGACCTGCTCAGGCTGTATCAATTCCACGGTTACAACGCACACGCCCTCGTCGGCATTAGCCGCGGCATTCGTTTATGGAGCAGCGTCGAGACTGAAGGCGCCGTCGCTTACAACGAGTTTGGGAAAGTATGGCTGGTGCCTGGAGACCCACTCGCGAGTGAGGAAGATCTCGTTCACGTCTCAGAGTCATTCCTTCGAGCAGCAGCCGATGAAGAGCGTGTCGTCGGCTTCATGCCTGCGACCGAACAGTTTGCAAAACACAGTAGCGAACTCGGGCTGCGCGCTATCAAAATCGGTTCAGCACCTTACTTCGATCTGACAACGTGGGCGCCGCGTGGCGATCGCGCGAAGAAAGCGCGCGCCGGTGTAAACCAGGCACGCAGGGCCGGCGTGCAGGTGACGGAGGTGGTCGATATTGATGACAAGCTCGTCCGAGAAACGGCCTGCCTTTGCAAGAGTTGGTTGACTACGCGACGCAGTGCGATCAGATTTGAATGGCTCTTCACTGTCGATCTTTTTCAACACAAAGAACAGAAGAAATATTTCACTGCTCGTGACGTTAATGGAAAGCTGGTTGGCTTTCTTGCTGCATCTCCGATCCCTGCTCGTAACGGCTGGTACCTTGAAGATGTTTTGCGTTCGAAGAATGCGCCGAATGGAACTACCGATCTTCTTGTCGTTGAAGTTCTCGACTCGCTGAAGCGGAGTGGCGCGAGGCTTGCCACGCTCGGCACGACGTTGATGGCGACTGAAGGCGGCGCCAGTTCGGACGTTCACATCAGTCCGATGCTTTCGAGAGTGGCGTGGTCTGTCGCTCGTTGTTTTTCGCTCTTCTACAACTTCAACGGCGTGAGGCGTTTTAAGACTAAGTTTGCGCCGAGCTGGTGGGAGAGCGAGTACGTGCTGATGTCGCCAAACATGAGTGCGCCTCCGCGCGTCTTCGGCGCCTTCGTCCAGGCAATCGTGCCCGCTGGACCAACCTACCTGATAAAGCGACAACTGAGTCGCGCCTGGCGACGTCTGAAGACGAGGAAACAAGTCCCCATTGCTCCCACGAATATAGCTGCCGTGATCGAGTGCAAGGGGAGAAATGAAAGTTGAGCCTGCGGGCGCAAACCATTTTCAGAGACAAACAGTTGTCGTAGATGGAACGTCGTTGAATTATGTCAGCGCCGGATCTGGTCGACCAGTGGTGCTGATTCACGGTAACCCCGGTTCACATCATGATTACACACTCGCAGTAGTCGAGAGACTATCTCATTCATATCACGTCGTTGCGTTCGATCGTCCGGGACACGGTTACAGCGGGCGGCACGACTCTATTCAAACCACTGTCGAGATCCAGGCACGCGTTATCCGCGAAGCTCTGCAAATACTCGCAATCGAGCAGCCGGTGTTGGTAGGCCATTCGTGGGGCGGATCGCTCGTGCTCGCCGCGGCGATTGCATATGGAAAAGATATTTCGGGAATTGTTTTACTCGCGCCGGCGGCGTATCCGAGTGTTCCGGTCGAGTGGTGGTCGCTTGTTCCTCACGTCCCGCTGATTGGAAAGCTTGCCGTGAATATGCTGACACCTTTTATCGGGCGCGCGATTGTGAGGAAGAGTTTGAGGGAGGCTTACGATCCTCAGGACGTGCAACACGAGTATGCCGAGCAGGCGGCGGACATGTGGATTCGGCCCGAGCAGATCAAGGCGTCCGCTTATGACGAGAGAACTCTGCGTGCGAGTCTGAAGGTCTTGAGTCGACGTTACAGCGAGATCGAGATGCCGGTGGTGATCGTCACCGGCTCTGAGGATCGTTTGCTCGACCCGAATGAGCATGCGTACCCGCTTCAGAAGACAATCAGGAATTCGAAACTCATCGTGTTACCAGAGACGGGCCATCAACTTCCTCAAACCCAACCCGACGCGGTTATCTCCGCCATCGACCAGGTCTGGGCCGCAGCGTCCAAATAGAGTGGTAATTTAGCCGCAGATGATCTGCGGCTAAATTATTAGTTCAGCCTGAAGGCGATGAACATCAGTTTTCCGGAACGTTCGATCTGGAGGACCACGGGGGCGTTTGAGGTCGTATGGTTCAAAGCGGCGCGAAGCTCGTCACCTGTTTTTACTAACGCTCCGTTAATCGTGTGGATAACATCCCCTGCTTCGAGGGGAACGTTTGCGTTCGAATCGATTGCGCGTGCAGCGACGAGGACGCCCGAGCCGATCCGCAGCGTCGGAAACTTCTTGGCAACCGCAGGATCGAGATCGATCACTATCACGCCCAACTGACTCACAGGAGTCTGATTCGCTTGGACCACTGCCGCCAAACTGTCCAAGTCGTTCGGCAACTCCACCACCGGCACGACAAAGTTGAGCCTCGTTGATCCACGTAACACTGCGAGTTTGATCTGATCGCCGCCGGTACGCATAAACAGTCGCGTGCCCACCGCAGGAAGGTTGTCGATCGGATAACCATCGATCGTCTTAACGATGTCCTGCACTTTCACACCAGCGTTCTCCGCTGGACTTCCGGGGATGACATCCGAAACGATCACCCCCGAATCGGTGTTCAACTTAAGAGCGGCACTGAGCTCAGGCGTAATCGCTTGTACTCCGATGCCAGTCTCGCCGCGATGCAAATGGCCATACTTGCGAAGTTGCGGATAAGCGTAAGCGACGATTGCACTCGGTATCGCAAAACCCAAACCCTCATTGCCTCCACTTTGCGAAAAGATGAACGTATTGATGCCGATCAACTCACCATCGACATTCACCAATGGACCACCGCTGTTGCCCGGATTCGTGGCTGCATCACTCTGCACATACACGACCGGGCTGTCAGGGTCCAGTTGTCGCGCCGGCGTGCTGACGACACCCATCGTGACTGAGTCCTGCAAACCTTCCGGACTCCCAAACGCAAAAACAAAATCGCCTTGCCGCAGTTTGTTGTAATCGCCAAGCGGCAGCGCCTTCAGTCCCGTCGCTTCGATCTTCAACACTGCGAGATCGATATCTTCATCTGAGCCGACGACACGCGCGTCAACAACACGCGAACGGCTGACGACCGGCTCGTCAGTCGATTCATTCGCCGCGACGATCGGAACGCTCACACGCAGGTGCTGCGCACCGCTTATCACATGCGCGTTCGTCACGATGTAGCCCTCGGAATCGATGACTACTCCCGACCCGATCTTCTCCTGCATACCGACTAACGCGCTGCTGTTGCCATTGCTCGACTCGACTGGTCCATACCCGGTCGCGACCACCTGGACCACACTCGGTGTGACCTGGCTCACCAATTTCCTGACGGCGCCATTAAATTGATGGAGCGGATCGAAATCGTGGTTGTGTTTGGTCGTCTGTGCTGTGATTGTCACTGCCAGGCAGAAGATGAAAACGGCGGAACTGAGAGCTCTCGTACGCATAGTTTGTCCGGGCGAAAGATAGACGCACGCGGCGTAATCGTCTTGCTGGCAATTGCTCCCGCTTACTCACTTTTGCGTTAGCGGGCGTTGAGCGTTGTTGGGCAGGCAGTGAAAAAGACGATTCCGAGAATCAGCGGTAAGATTTTCATGACCAATCTCGGTGAGATATATTTACGAGAGTAGTTATGAAATACGAATCGAAAAAACGCGCAGAGTTTATCAAGAGGGTGCTGCCATTGGCGGCGCTGATTTGCATCGGTGTTGTACTGGGGCCGGCCCTGTATCGCTACAACTCCAAAGCACAGACGCAAGGAAAATCGATATGTTCCGATGGCTGGTACATCACGGGTTATTACATTCCACGTGAAGACGAACTGCCTGGAGATGCAGAGGAGATAAACGTCGCGCGTGTAGGGAATCTGAGTTTCAGCCAGGAATTTCTCAACGAAACGCGCACCGAAGGTTGGGGCATCACGCGCTTCGGATGGGCGCTCGGTTATTACTCGGGGGGATGGCATCGCTCCGACGCCGGTCCGCTCGATGCTGCCGGTAATCTACTCAGCGAGGGCATGATCGCCATTGATCGATCTCTGATTCCGCACGGCGCGCAAGTGCAGATTAGTACGTTGCCCGCTCCCTGGTCGTCCAAAGTTTTTCGCGCGACTGACGTGGGTGTCGGCATCGTCGGTCAACACATCGATGTGTTCACAGGCATGGGCCGCGCTGCGGAGGAGGAGACTTTTCGCATCACGTCAAACAACAACCGCGTTTGTTTTACGAGCAACGGCGCGAACGTGAATGTCCAAGAGTGATCCCATTTACAGCAGGTCAGTGGCAGGATCATGCCGGGGCAATATTCCCAGCGAAAATGTTGTTGACAGATCGATAATTGGAGTCCAGAATTGCGCATCTCTTTTTAGCCGCAAGTGCAGTAACCCTTCACGAGAGTGACTCGCCTCGAGTTGACAAACTGACATTAGGACGTGCGGAACGTTATCCCTAATTTCAAAGTCTTACTACCATGTTTTTTCGTCGGTAAAAAATAAAGAGGTAGGAACAAAGTTCAGAGTTCGCTCATAAAAAGTGAGCGTTAGTAGTAAACGAAAACCCCGTTGCCACTGGAGGTAGCAACGGGGGCTTTTACAACACAGCTTCCACCGCTTTCGCGAGGAAGATGCATCGAGTAGCATCCCGCATCTTAGCTCAGAGAGCAGTGGCGGCTCAACCGCAAGTCGAGGAGCCCGACATGCTCTCCCAGCGTCGCAGTACCTTCCAACCGTTTATTCCAGGTCCAACAAAGCGACGTGAGTGTGCGCGCGGCTTCTCTGCTTCCCCTCAACTGACAAGGAGTAACTATGTCTAGAAAGCCGAATTTTTCGAAGTGGATTTTGGGCGTTACGCTTTTGGCCCTCACGTTTATTGGAATATGGGCTGCCGCATCCACGCCCTCGACAAGTGCAAAGAAAATCAATAACACAACCAGCAGCGCGCTGCCTCGCAAGGTGGTGACATCATCGTCAGGCAAAGCAGCGCCTAACTTGTACGAACCAGTTGCCATCGCGACGCCCATTCCGGTCGGCAACATTTTCGAGCTCGACAAGAACGCAGTTGATGACGCCAGTCCGCTGGATGATTGGCAAACGCTGAATAACGGCGGCGGCAGTGCAATTGCGACCACGCTCGACGCCAACAACAATCCGGTCGAGATTCCGGATCTTGCCGGTCAAACTACGTTCACCACTGGGGGCTCAAAGGACGATCTCGACATCAGCAATTGGCGCCATACCACCGGCAGCTCGCCACCGAAGGATGAGATCACAAATGCCTACGCGGCAGCTTACCAGGCCGGCGGTGATACCTACGTCGTGTTTGGCGCGGATCGGTTTGCTCAGAATGGCGACTCAGTGATTGGCTTCTGGTTTTTTCAGAACGCAATCAGCCCCATCACAACCGGGCCCAACGCCGGTACATTCAGCGGTGTCCACAAGAACGGCGACATCCTCATCTTGAGCGACTTCACTCAAGGCGGTGGTGAGGTCACTATCAGGGTCTTCAAATGGAATTCTCCTGGTGGCTCTATCGATGGAACGCTCGATCTACTTGGCGGTGGATTCGGATGTGCTGCGAGCCCGCTCGTCTGCGCGGAAGTGAATGATGCAGCGACACCCTCGCCATGGGCTTATACACCTTCCAAAGGGCCGGCCAACATTTTTCCGAGAGGTGGTTTCTTTGAAGGTGGTGTGAACCTGTCGCAATTGGGTATCAGCAACGTCTGCTTCGCATCGTTTCTCGCCGAGACGCGATCGTCGCAATCAACTGATGCGACATTGAAGGACTTCGTAACGGGAACGTTCACACTCGTACCAGAGGTGAGCGCAGGCCCGGACAAAGCCATTAGTTGCGCGAATCCCACAACAACATTAACAGCGTCGTCTTCGCTGGAGCCCAATGCCACTTTCCATTGGACCACCTCTGATGGAAGCATCGTCGGAAATCCGGATCAGAAGACGATCACTGTTGATAAAGCAGGAACTTATCAGATCGAGGTCGCGGGTGCTACGGGCTGTAGCAACACTGACACGGCAGTTGTAACCGAAGACTTTACGAAACCGGATGTCCATGCCGGGGACGATAAGGTCCTTACCTGTAGCATCACATCAGTTCAGCTATCGGGGTCGTCGTCTACGCCGAATGCAACGTTCCTATGGACCACGGTCGATGGGCACATCGCGTCGGGTGCAAACACCGCCACGCCAACCATCGATGCACCGGGAACTTACCATCTGGTGGTGACGAACCCAGCGAACGGCTGCTTCGACAATGACGATGCGGTCGTTACTTCAAACGTGACTCCGCCTTCTCTGAATATCGAGAAGAAGAGCGCGAATGAAAATACGAATCCGCAAACGGTCTCGTTAGGATTTGTGGGAAGTGATCCCGCGGGGGTGAATTTCCAGTGGCAGTCCTGCGTGGCTAATTGTGGAGTAAATGCGAGTTGGTCCAACCTGTCAGGTCAAACAGCATCTACGTTGACCTTCTCAAACTTCGCTCTGGATACAGCCGAATCGATCAGCTTCACCATTGCGTCGGGCAACGGGGCAGGTACTTACAACGCCTTGTTGCAAATCGTCAATTTGCGTGTGGCTGGAACACAAACGAGTAATGGGTGTTCGGGTAATTCGAATGGAGTAGCAGTAAAGAAAATAGCGGCGGTCGATCCGTAAGGGTAACAAAGAGAGTGGTCGTTGCAGGCGATCCGTAAGAGGGATGTCTGTCGACCATTGGGGCGTCGGCCGGGTTTCTTACCGAGCCTGGCCGGCGCTCCTTTACTCAGAGCGCAAGTGGATGAGGTGACCTCATCCACGTTAGCCCACCACTCGCATTTGACAACCACTCACGACAAATCTTCCGGTCAGGAGATGAGCGCCAACGGCGCGAAATATAAAGCCAGGGGCAAGCGCGAAGCGCGTCGCCCCTGTTAGACGCCCTGAACAGGGCTAATACGCCGCCATTTATTTATTTCGGCCCTTCAGGCCTCAATCTCATTTTGGGGATACTAACCAGGGCCGACGCGCTTCGCGCTTGGCCCTGGCTTTCATATTCCGCGCCTTTGGCGCTTCCGTGTTTTATATGTCCGCCTTTGGCGCTTTCGTGTTTTATACGTCGGCCTTTGGCGCTCTTAGTCGTGTTTGTCTTCCGCGCCACCCGCCTTTGGCACTCATGTGCTGCAACTGAGGGAATCTAAGGGCGATTTTCGCGTTAGTACGACAAGCAGGAATAATTGCCCAGAAGGAACTCTGGACCAGGCTTTGTGAATTGTTGGGCCTCGAGTAAACAGTCTCCTGCTTCTGTTACAACGAGCGAAGCGAGTCCAGGACCTTTATTTCAAGTTCAGCTCTGACGCTTAAACTCAGCGGCGTTCCTTAGGCGCAGAACTGAGCAACCCACCACTTTAAAAGTGCCGGCCACATCCGGCAGGAAGGTTTGTATGTCTAATCAAATTCAGTCTCAGTCCCAAACACACTCAGATTCACCGATTAATGGCAAGGCCGAAGCTGAAACGGCGCCCACGCCGCCCACGCCGCCGCCTTACGAGCACGGAGGGTACAAACTCGAAGACTTCAGTCAGCAAAAAATTAACAGCGGGCAACAAAAAATCAACGGCCTGATTGTAGTTGCTGACAGGCGGATCGTAGCGGCTCTCGACGAAGTAAAAGAGCTGTTTGTGAAGTTAGCTGCCTCCGGGAAAGTCGATCCGACGGCCTTGGGGGAACTAACTGTTCGAATACAGAAGGTCGCACAAGCCACTGAAGCTATTGCGGGTCCTTTTCCTCCCGGTTGCGTATACGGAGGTCAAAGCGAGCCTCCACCACCGGGAGATAACCCGTAGTTGTAATCGACACGCGATCGATCTACGCAATCTTAACGGTCGCTGATCATCGTCACGTCACTGATGTTAGTTCCACGTTGACAAGCTATCTGCTTGAAGTCAGGTGACCAGGCGTATGCGTAGATTCGATCGCTGTTGAAGTGCGTGAGCTGTTTTGACTCTCCCGTATCGAGATCGTAACTCCAGATGTTCGAGTAGCCATCCTTATACTCTATGAAGCTCAGTTCGTGGCCGTTTGAAAGCCATTGAATGCGTTGCCAGTCCTGAACCGGAATCGCAATGTGCCTTAATGGCGGTCCGCCCTCAGCGGAAAAGATGGCCACGTCGCGAGAATCGGATTCGATATTAGAACGACACGCAAGGAATTGACTGTCAGGTGAGAATACCGGCATCCGATATTTGTCACACACTTTTACCGGCTCGCCGCCGTTCATCGGAACCTTCCAGACGTTTACTTCGGAGTTGGCGATGCTGTCGTAAGCAATCCATTGATTATCCGGAGAGCAGGAAGGGTAGAAGTTGCCGTCCGTAAACGTGAGTTGTGTTGCGTCACTGCCGTCGTCAGCGTTTATGCGCCAGATGTTGAAAGCACCGTTACGGTTTGACGAAAACACGATGAAACGTCCGTCGGCTGAAGCCGCTGGCGTGTAGTTGTCTCCTTCATGTGTAAGCGGGATTTGGTTAGAACCATCGGGATCGATTCGCGTGATATTTAATCGCTCCCCTGCCATCGATGAGAACACTATCTTGTCCTGTTTGGTCCAGGTAAGGCCGTAGTTCACACCGACTCTCGATGCGATCATCGTTGCTTCCTGCGGTTCGTCAAGGTTCAACACCCACATCTGCGACGACTGAGTTGTTCTTACGGTTACGATCTGATCGCCGAATATACTGACTCCTCTGTAATCACTGAGATCGGAAGTTATTTTTTCCGCAGCTCCGCCAGGAAAATGGATACGCCATAACTGGTGTGGTGACGTTTCCCTGTCTCGAGCGCTGACAACGAGATTGGTGTCTCCTTGCCATGCCACCTCAAACAGTGAGAACCACGACTGGCTTCCGATCACTTGTTCGTGCCCATCTTTCGGATCGAAACCGACGAGTTGCATATGAAAGCCGTTGTCCCAGTGGCTCGTGGGACACACAACGAGACTGCCGTCAGGGGACCAGGCTGGACCATAGATGGACAATCTATCGCCGTTTTTGCGAGTCGCCAGTACTTGCTCGTTTGAGCCGTCGACATTCGACAGCATTAAAAAGAATTGAGAGTTCTCTTTGTCATGGCGCACAAAAGCAAAACGATCGCCTTGGGGGGAGAAGCTGATAGGACCATCGACACCGGTTTTTAGTTTTATCGGATTGCTTCCGAGTAAGGCGAGGCGGTAGAGAATACTCGGACCAGTCTTCTCCTGTCGCGTGAAGAAGAGGTAGTTATTGTCACGTGAGAACGTGATTCCAAAGTATTGTACATCGTCTGGCGGAACAGCAATGGATGAGTCGTGAGACGCGGTATTCATGACGAGCAAGCGTTGCTTCCCATTTTGTTCTTCAGCATGAGCCACCCACTTACCGTCACCCGAAATCGCTGAGCACACCGATGTTCCTGAATTTGTCAGGGCCTTCGCCTGCGGCACGTAAATAGCCCTGGTTTCTGGAACCAGTTGATCGTGGTTCCTCAAATTCATAATCCACCGGGATACGCTGGGAAGGAATAACAACAAACCCAGGATGCCGGTTGTGCCGGCGAAAATGGCGGCTCGTTTGTGGATCTTAATCTCAGTAAACAGAGTGTCAGCAGTCGAGAGCGCCTGCCACTTGATTCGAGTAAATATCGTTGAACCAGAACGATCCTCGGGCACGTACACGACCGGCGACGGTTGCATCACACCAAACGACATTTCACCCTTGCGCTCCAACTCTCGTTTGAGTCGGGTCAAATCGGAAGTGAGTTTGGATATCGTTTGGTAACGTTTGTTCGCGTCTTTTGCGAGTGCCTTCCTTACGATCGCCTGATACTGAACGGGTACGTGTTCCGGGAATGTGAGTTGTGCGGGCTCTGCGCTGAGAATCAGAGCGATCGACTCGTTACGTGACTCGGCATGGAAAGGCGTCGAGCCGGTGAGCATCTCGTAAAGCACGATACCCAGGCTCCAGATGTCCGTTCGTTCATCGATGGTCCTGTCGCGCAGTTGTTCCGGCGACATGTACTTGACCGTACCCATTTGTATTCTGGGTTCGGTCTGCACGAGTGTTTGGGCTTTATCCGAAGATTGTTGGTCCGGCAGGATTTCAGTCAGCTTCGCGAGGCCGAAGTCCACGACTTTCACGTAGCCGTCGGGACGCAACATGATGTTCTCGGGTTTGATGTCGCGATGAACTATGCCCACGGCGTGCACACTACCGAGTGCCGCACCGACCTGGGTTGCGATTTGTAACGCTTCAGGAAGTTTGAGTGGACCACGCGCAAGATAATCGCGAAGTGTCGCACCCTGGATGTGCTCCATCGCGATAAAGTGGCGGCCCGTTTCTGTGATTCCGATCTCATGAATCACACACACGTTGGGATGATTGAGGGCCGAGGCGGCGCGAGCTTCCTGTTCGAAACGAAGTACACGCCGAGAATCGGCGGCAAATTCCTGCGCGATGAGTTTGAGCGCGATGTTGCGTCCCAACTGAGTGTCGCGTGCGAGATAGATCTGGCCCATCCCGCCCGCGCCCAGCGGACAAAGAATCTCGTAGCGTCCGAACGTTTGACCGGCGACGAACTCGCTCGGCGCGTCGTCAAGCATGCCGGCTGCAAATTCGTATGCTGGAGAAGTTAAAAAGTCTTCGTTGTCAGCGTCTGCAGTGAGCAGGGCTTCCACTTCTTCCCGCATCGACGCATCGTCTCCGCAAACTTCATTGAGAAAGTCTGAGCGCTCGGCAGGTGTGCGATCCTGAGCGGAATAAAAGATCTCTTTTATTTGTTGCCATCTGTCATGGGTGATCATGGCGATTCTTGAGGTTGTAGTTGCATGTTGCTGACTATAACGCGAGAACTGTCGCCCAAGTCCCTCAAGCAGGAGCCTTCGTTCTGGTGAGCTCACGCTTCAGGTAGGCTTTCGCGAGTTTCCATTCGCGCTCGACCGTCGCATGCCCAATCCCCATCACTTCCTCAATTTCTTTGATAGTCAGGCCGCCAAAAAACTTCAATTCGACAATTCGTGCCTGGTCCGGATCGATCTTCTCGAGACTGTTCAAAACCTCATGAAGCGCCAGCAGGTCGGCGTCAGGCTGGGCGCCGAAAGCGGCGATGTTTTTGAGTGACACGCAGAAGCGATCGCCGCCGCGTTTCGAGGCGTAATGCGCGCGCGCGTAATCGACGAGAATGCGTCGCATCATTTGCGCCGCGACTCCGAAAAACTGCGCGCGGTTTCGCCAGCTCATTCTCTCCTGCTCAGAAAACTTCAGAAAAAGCTCATTTACGAGTGCGGTGGGTTGTAAGGTGTGCTGGCGTCGTTCGCGGCGCAGATAAGTGACAGCGAGGCGGTGCAGTTCGTCATAGACGAGCGGCATCAACTCGTCGCGGGCGTTTTCCTCACCATTGCTCCATCTTTCGAGCAACTGTGTGATGCCTGCGGACGTACGAGTCGGCATTCGGTTATCTCTTTCTGCGGGGCGAAAGCATTGAAAGTGTGAGTGGGCGAATTGCAAGGTGCCCGGTTGGCGTTGATTCTAGCACTTGAAAATTCTTGAGGGAAACTTCCAGCGGATTACGCGTTTAAGATTCAGACACAATAGGCCGGTTCCACTTGCTAGTGAATCGCCGAAGTCCTCGCCCCCCGCCCCCACTGGAACAAAGCGGCAAAGGCAACGCCTAGATCCTCCCCGCTCGAAGCCGCTTTGTAATCCATGGGGGTGCTGACACAGATGTTAACCATGGTCCACTTCGGGGTTGCTCTTTCAACTGCTGAACGAAATTTGTGTGTTCCACGACAAACGATCGCCAGCCCCCTTGTTCCTTTCAAAAAATTCTAGAATCGCAAAGACTAACGTTTTCTCAAGGGATTCACGGCGCGCGCGTGCTTTCACTTTTTCTCGTCCCGTACTAGAGTCGAGGAGTCATGAACAACACCGTCGCCGCTAGTTTGCCGAAGGAGATGGAGGCGCATCATTATCCGCTCCTCTACCAGGTGGAGGAGATTCACTGGTGGTATGTGGGGCGGCGGCGAATCATTCAGTCTCTCGTCGAAAAGATCTGTGCGACCCTGGACAATCCGAATCCGAGAATTCTCGATGTCGGGTGCGGCACCGGAGCGAATCTCAAGATGCTCGCCCGCTTTGGGAGCGCCGAAGGCGTCGACATCTCTCCCCAAGCCATCGATTTCTGTCGCGAGCGTGGTTTGGATTCGGTCAAGCTCGGAGCCATCGAGGAGCTGCCATACGAAAACGATTCTTTCGATCTCGTTACTGCACTCGACGTCGTTGAGCATCTCGACGACGACGTTGCCGGATTGCGAGAGATGAGAAGAGTCTTGCGTCGCGACGGGCGTCTCCTGTTGTTTGTCCCTGCGTTCATGTTCCTTTGGGGCGTCCAGGACGATGTGAGCAATCACCGGCGACGATACACGTTGCCGAGTTTGTTGAAGGCAGTCGAAGCAGCAGGGTTTTCAGTTGAGTGGTCCAGCTACGCAAACATCAGCTTTTTTCTTCCGGTGCTGCTCGTGCGGTCAGTAATGCGTTGGCTGGGTTTGCGCGCTGATACGGAGTACGGAATCAATATCTCGCTGATGAATGGATTATTCAGTCGGTTATTCGCTGCTGAGCGATTTGTGCTTAAAGACGGGAGACTTCCGTTCGGAGTATCGGCGGTGTGTATTGCGAGCCCGCTGGAAAAAGCTACTTGACCGTTGAGCCGGACAGCGAGCCGGCTTTCTCTCTGTGCGGTGGTGAGAACCTGTAACGCAAGAGGTTCGAAGTAAACTCCAAAATCGCTTTCGGCTTTACGAACGAACCGCGGTTGTCGTTGATCTTAAAGTGCACCGGCGTTTCGCCAACCTTCAAGCCGAGCTCGCGCGCGCGGATCACGATTTCCGCATCGACAAACCAATCGTCAGATTCGAGGTGTAGCAGTTCGTACTTATCGCGACGAATGATTTTAGGTTTGGAGTTGATGTCGCGGACTTTGAATCCGAAAAGCAAACTGAAGAGCGCGTTGTATACCGCCGAGATGAGACGTCGGTACAGACCATCATCACGAATGACGCGATATGTTTTCGTTAAATCGAGATCCTCCAGCTCGCATTTAAGAAGACACGCGATGATCGACTCCGGAGGAAACTGCCCATCACCATCGATAACGCCGATGTACGTGCCGCGCGCTGCGTCGAGGCCCATCCGCATGTCCCATCCCATCATTCCCTGCTTGGGTCGAATTACCGTGCGGATGTTGTCTGAGCTTTCGGCGAGTTTTTTGACTACTTCGGGCGTTTCGTCGTCGCTTCCCTCGACGTAATTTCCGACGAGCACGAGCTCCCACGAAAAATTGCAGCGCGACAATGTTCGCTGCAAACGTTCCACGAATGGAATAATATTCTCGCCGCTACGGTAACAAAGGACTACCAGCGAAAAATGTGGCTCAGTCACGCGGCGATGTTAGTACGTAATACAATCTGACTGCAATCATGCGAATCCTCGTCACCGGCGCCTCGTCGCCACTCGCAGCCGGCGTGATGCGCCGGTTGCTCTTGAATAGCGACCTTGAGCTTTGGTGCGGCCGTCACCGAAAAGACATCCCGATTGCCGATCCGCGATTGCACGTGATCAACCTCGATCTGGAATCCGACTTGGGCGAAACATTATCGCACGCGTCTTTTGATATGGGTGTTCACTTCGCCGGAGTGACTCATGCGTCCGACGAAAATCAATACTGGAAGATCAATTTAGACGCAACGATTCGGCTCGCTGAAGCGGTGCGCAAGAATGGTTGTCGCCATTTTGTATATATCAGTACGCGATGCGCTACTCGGGGCAGTGGAGCGTATGGCGAGTCGAAGCTTGCGGCCGAGCTGGAGCTACAGAAGTTTGACTGGAGGAGTTTATTGATCATTCGTCCGGCTGAGATTTATGCGAGTGGGAGCAACGAGGGAATCGATCGCATGTTAGCTGTTGCGCGCAGGTGGCGAGTCGTTCCGGCACTCTTTGGAAATTCGAAACTGATGTTCGCTCCGATGCATGTGGACGACTTCAGCCGGCTCGCGGCTGAGTTGATACAAGAACATCACGACGGCGTCAGAATTGAAACGATGTGCGGTCCAGAAGATCTAAACGGCATGGACCTGGCGCGGCGAATCAGCAAGAGTTATCGCGCAGTTCCGCTGCCGCTGTGGTGGCCGGCTGTTGCCGTTGGTCTAAAGGCGTTGCATAAACTCGGATTTGCGGTCGTGAAGCCGGATCAGTTGACGCGCCTTGTGAGTGAGAAGACTGGAACTGCCAAAACTACTGACGTGACAGTCAGACGTTTTCCATCCGACTCGGCGGAAGCAAGCCCGCCTTCCTGACCTGTTCGGACTGGTGGTCGTCAAAGTAACAGAACAAGTCAGGACGGGACCTTGCCCCCGCCGCATCTACCTTTGCTTGTTAACCTGCTGTTGCCTTTGCTTGCGTAGACAGCGCCTTGATAATCGCGTTCGCTGCCTGGTAGTTCGTGTCGTCGTTGATGTTGAACTCCATCATGCCGCCTTTGTTGCCCGTAGCCGGTTCCCAGACTGCCAGTTTCTCAGTCTCGGATAACGGCGTCTGCCACGGATCGCCACCAATGCCGAACATGAGATTCTGATCACCGACGATTGCGGCGTAATCCTTGAACTGTTCTATCATCTCGGACAGGTCCCAGAAGTAACCCATCATCATGACGTAGTTGAACAAGGAGGCGCAGGGCTTTAGCACTGTCTGGTCACCCGTAAGTTGGAAGCCCACATAGCTCATAATGAGCCCTGTGTTTGAAGCGGGTCCGAAGTACTTGCTCAAGGCCTGCACGACAGTGACAAAATTCTGGTTGGGCGGGATCGAGCCATCGGGGCCCTGTTCCGGGTCGATATCAATTCCATCGAGCCCCCAACCCTTTACCAGGTTGTAAACGTTCTGTGCGAACGTGTCCGGGTCGGGAATGGTGTTCCAGATAAGCGAGTTATTTGGGGGAATGATCGAGACACAGACCTTGACGCCGTTGGCCTGAGCCGCATGCGACTGGGTGAGAATCTCATCCCATGTAGTTCCTTGTGAGGTGATGTAGTTGTAGTCGAGAGTGGTGCCACCCGATGAGGTAGCGAGGTTGAGTAGGAAAAGATTAACCACGTCGATCCCCGTGGGAAGCGACTGAATGGGCGGCGGATTCTGATGGTATCCGAGCCAATACACGACGAATTTTTCTGTTGCTGCAGTCATAAAATCTCCTTTCTGTTGAGACAGGGAAACACAGGGACGTTGTCCGTTCTGAAAAACCACGGGCTTGTGAGCGTGGGGTGGTCCTCAATGGACCACGCTTAGTTCGTCCACTTCCCACTATTAACGCGAGAAGCGCCTGTGAAAACCACCACACGCTTGACGGTTACTAAAAGCGCCAGCGCACTCCGCCCTGAACCGTCGAGAACCTAAGGTTACCGCCGCCGGTGCGAAAGATGTTGAAGTTGTACTTACCTTGCACTCCGAACCTCGGCGTCACCTCGAATAAAACTCCACCACCAAGATTGCCGCCAAAATGCGATGTACCTGAGTCAGTCACATAGTCTCCAACTCCGCCGTTGACGAAGGGACGAACGCGGCTCGACTCATCGACCAAATAAAACTTTGCATTGCCTGACACCTGGTAGAGATTGGTGTGTCCGATGAAGAAATTTGAAAACCTGTGATATCCCAAGAAACCTTCTGCGGAGACCTGTGGGGTGATCATGTATTCCAAACCGGCGTCGACACTGAGACCCGGGTCGGTGAACGCGGAAAAATCTCCGTGCGGCACAGCGACGCCGATGTCACCAAAAACTGCGAACTTGCCTGAATGCGAACTACGCTGCGGCGAACTGCCCGTTACTTCCATGGGTGGCGCAGGGTTAGGTCCCTGGGCAAGTCCCGGCACCGTAAGGAAGAAAGTGAAGAAGACGAGCAGAAGAATCTGAAAGCGTCTTATGTACGTGAGTTTCGGGTGATTCATGAATTGTTCTCCAGCTTCAGAAGTTAGTTTCGAGACGAGCGTTGATTAACCGCGTGCTCTCTGGTCGTTGAGTATCGTGAGGCTGGTACAACGAAGCGGGAGGCGATTGCAGGACCAGCCAATTCTTATGCCGGTGGAGTTGAACTACTCCGTATTTGTATCAATGGGTTCGCGAGTAACGTACTCTCAATCTATGTGGAGGTCAATGAAACTCGAGCCACTACGACAACGGATCTTTTTAAGTTCTCGTGCTCAGCAATTTCGGCATATGAAATCCTCTTGATCTGACTATAGCTTAGGAGTAGGCTGCGGGCCGTTCAACTCCCGGCCGTTGCAACTGGTTCCCGGACAGAATCCGTTCCCATTCGACGTGACTGCTGGGCCGGGCTACGTCTGGCACTGCCACATCCTCGATCAGGAAGACAACGACATGATGCGGCCGATGAAGATGGTTGCGGTGACGTCGTCAGTAGCGAGCAAGGCAAAGGGGCACGATGCAAATGCAGCAGAAGCTGATGCTGCGATAACGTTTGAAACAAGAAAGGAGCATTTCAGTGACTAAGGTTCATCGCATTATTACAGGCACAACGCTGCTGTTGGCTGTATTTGGATTCGTGATGGTTGTATGGGCCAGCGGCAGGCCGACGGATTCGGTAAGGGCTGTGCAACTTCGATTCACCTTCGCGAGTGGTGACTCTGCCAACGTGACGGAGGTTGAAGGCGGCACAATCAACGTCGAAAAGGATGGGAAAAAGCTGACCATTACTCCTTACATGCGCGAGCATGGTCAGGTCGAATTACGCGTGTTTCAGGCGGTTCAGCGTGAAGGCAAGGAGATGATGGAAGCGGTAGATACGCTGCTGGTTGATAAGAGCTTGACGAAACTCAACCGAGGCAATCTGCCGTTTAGCGTGCAGGTTCTGAACGCTGAAAAGATGTTGCCGCCCGCTGCACTTGCTGCTTCAGGCAGGACGTGTTGCGCCACGACTTGTGCGGGGACGGTGATCTGTGGCGTGTGCGTCTGCACGGACTGCGGACGCTGCGGCCCCAACTGGTGTGACTGCGCGATCCCGTGACGAGAAGTGATCCGCCGTTGCGGCTTCGCCGCCCGATGTGACCTTGCGGCTTTGCCGCCTGATGTGACGGTTGCGGCTTCGCCGCCCGATGTGAGGCGGGGCTCGGCCCCGCCGTCAGGTTTCGAAAAAGATTTGGGGCTATGCCCCCGGTTTGGCCTTTGGCCCTGAAAACAGGGGCAAAGCCCGAACCGAGGGCGTAGCCCAAACTGAATAGCTAGAGTCTACGGCGGGGCCGAGCCCCGCCTCACATCAGGCGGCAAAGCCGCGACATTGAGCGGATAGAGACT
>DATDFT010000158.1:0-3065 GCA_036522475.1 Pyrinomonadaceae bacterium
TGATCGTCGTGAGATTCACAGGCGTAGCGCTGTTCGAACCGTTGTCTACCTGAGTTTTAATGACGACTGTCGCCGACGAAGTGTTAACTTCGGGCGTGGTGACGTACGTGCCCCAGTGCTCGACGTGAACCGGATCGAGCGTCGTCAACCAAACATTGCGATAGATACCGGAACCGGAATACGAGCGGGAATTCGGCTGCTGAGAATTGTCGACTTTGACGGCGATGACGTTTGGACCACCGCCATAAATCAAGTGTGGTGTCAGTTCGTACTCGAAAGTGCTGTAGCCGTACGGACGCTTCCCGAGATAGTGACCGTTGATCCAAACCTCGCTATTGCGATAGACGCCGTCGAACTCGATGAAAAGCAGCTTTCCTTTCGACGCCAGCGGCACGTTAAACGTCTTCCGATACCAGCCGATGCCGCCGGGCAGCGCTCCGCCACCGGTGCCGGACGGCGCGTTCTCGCTGAACTCACCCTCGATGCTCCAGTCGTGCGGCAGATCGAGTTGACGCCACTTGGAGTCATTCAGCCCCGTGTCCTGCCCGTTGGGCACGTCACCCAAATTGAAGCGCCAGTTCTGATTAAACGAAACTCTTTTTTCGGGACGCGAGTTCGCGAGGCAAAGTGAAGTTGAAAACAACAGTAAACCCAGCGAGAGGGCGACATTTAGTGTTCTCTTCATAGCTTTTGATTTGTCTGGTTCATATAGACAGGATTTACAAGATTTTCAGGATTGACAGGATTCATCTTGAAAATCCTGTAAATCCTGTCTAAAGTTTTAGCCCGAGCGCTTTCACCAACTCGGGATCTTCTTGCGCCTGTCCGTTCGTCTTATTCACCGCGGCAAAACCACCAGCATAGTCCCACATGGTCCAACCGATGCCATGCTTCTCGAGCGCCATGCGCATGTCGTGAAGCCACGCCACACGATCTCCCGCGCGCGCGAATTTTCGAAAAGCCCCAAACTCATTACACGTGATGTAAACATGTCGCTTCGCGGCCCACTCAGCCGCTAACCCCAATTCCCGGTCGATGCGCGCAGCGTTCCAGTTATCTTCACCATAGCGCAGCAAGTTATACCGCGCGGGCTCATCCTGAATCGTGTCGAGCACAGGTTGCACAGCCTCAGGCGACGACGGATACGGCACGTTTTTGTAGAACGGCAGATTTGGACCAGCCCACGTCGCACCCTGGTGGGTGAACGCAAACGGCTCGTAAAAATGAAAGTTGTAGATTATGTTCGCATCGGAATACGGCTCGAGAAAAAGCATCTCCGCAAGCCCTGACCAACGATGACCACTCGCGATTATCGTGTGGTTCGGCGCCGCCGCACGAATCGCCGAGATCAGTTTTCCCTGAATGCCGTACCAGCGATAACCATCCTCAACCATCGGCTCGTTAATCACCTCGAGAAACACAAACTCCGGATCTCGCTTCGACAAATGCGACGCAAAAGCGCGCCAAAACTTCGCAAACGCTTCAACGCCGTGCTCGTCTCGATTCATTCGCAGCTTGAACTCGTCACTCGGATGAATGTCGATGACGACGGCCAAACCCGTGCCGAGAATCATGTCGAGCGCGCGGTCGACGTACTGAAGATAAGTCGTGTTGAGTACCGAAGGATCTGGCGTATCAGCAAGCAAAGGCGCGGGTTCGATCGGAAAACGCACGTGGTCGAATCCCATCGACTTGATCAGCGCGATGTCCTGCGCGGTGGTGTGCGTTTCGAGACGCTCTTTCGTGTAAACAGGCGCCTGTGAGAACCAGTGACTCAAGTTAACGCCGCGACGCAAACGCGCAAATCGCGCCGCAAGATTCAACGGTTTTTCCTGCGTCGAGCCTCGCCTAGAGCCGTCAAAAACAGTCGCACGACTCGCGCTAGTTGACAGATGAGTCACAATAGCGAGCGTCAAAACGAGCGTGATTGTTTGTTGAGTTCGCTTCAGCACGCGCATCTTTTATCAGGCACGAATTCAGAAAGCAAAATAAAAATTTTTTGGAGAAGTCCGGCATTGAGCACAAAACTCCACTCGTGGCTTGGTCCGATCCTGCTTCTTGTCGCACTCGTTACAGCGAGTGGACAACGGGCGCGCGTCGCCTCTCAAAACGGCAAAACTGTCATGCAAATTGACGCCGGCTGGCAGTTTCGTGAGGTCGGGAAAACGGACTGGTACAACGCCTCCGTGCCCGGTTGCGTACACATGGATCTGCTCGCAAACAAGCTGATCGACGATCCGTTTTATCGCGACAACGAGAAGAAGCAGCAGTGGATCGACAAGAAAGATTGGGAGTACCGGACGACGTTCAAAGTCACGCCGGCAACGCTCGAGCGCCGGCATGTCGAGCTTGTCTTCGAAGGTCTCGACACGTACGCGCAGGTCTATCTGAACGAGCGTATGATCCTGAGTGCGGACAATATGTTTCGCACCTGGCGCATTGACGCCAGGCCCGCGCTGCAAGCCGGCGACAACACTTTGCGAATCGTTTTTCGCTCGCCGGTTAACGAGATCCTGCCGCTGATGGCGAAGCTGAACTACCAACTTCCCGCACCGAACGATCAAGGCGAGAAGACTTCACCTTACACGCGCAAGGCTCCGTACCAGTACGGCTGGGACTGGGGACCACGCTTCGTAACGAGCGGCATCTGGCGTCCCGTTTCGCTCGAAGCATGGGACCAGGTTCGCATCAACGATGTTCAGGTGGTCGTCAAAAGCATTACGCAAACCGCGGCTGACCTGACCGCGAACATCGAAGTCGAAGCGAGCGAGGCCGGCACGGCCACGATCGTGTTGGACAACCTGCACGACAAACTAGTCGCCGAACAACGACGGGTCAATCTCAACCCGGGAACTAACAAAGTCACTTTCAACTTCTTCGTCGCGCACCCGGCGTTGTGGTGGCCCAACGGACTCGGCGAGCAACCGCTCTACAGCTTCCGCGCACGCAGCCTCGTTAACGGACAAGTCACGGATGAGCGTACGACGCAAACCGGAATACGAACTCTCGAACTGCGCCGGCAGCGCGACGAAGCTGGTCAGAGTTTCATGTTCGTTATCAACGGC
>DATDFT010000159.1:0-7286 GCA_036522475.1 Pyrinomonadaceae bacterium
ATTCTGAATAGTTAATGCTTGCCAGACCAGTAAGTTGAAGACAAAGAACAATGAGAATGCGGCCGCGGGTTGATATCTTCTTAGGAACGGAAAACCAGGAACCAACAAACTCGATTTGACTACTATTCCGAGAATTCCCTGCCCTCCAGCCAAACCGCCAAGGCAAAGCACGAATAAAGTACCAGCCGCGGATACGCGAGCCTCACCTCCAAATGCGTCGAGGAGCCAAAACACCGCCAAGCTCGCCAGCAGTCCGGCAATACCGAGGAGAATTATGAAAGCCGTTGAAGCGGACGTACCGGTTAAGCGCGCCAGGTAAGAGAGTGCGTATGCTGGGATGAACTGAATCGAGAAGGTTGATTCAGGCAGTCCAACGTTCTTATCCTGGCCATTGAACGGATCGTAACGCCGAGGCCGTCCATTGATCAGCGCATTCGTGTAAGCCGAATAAATAGATTCGTCACCGTGAAGGCTTGTGTACGCTCCGTGCCAATCTCTACCGCGCACTATCCAGAGGTGAATTTGAGGTAGCAGGGACAGCAACACCATCACAGTCGCCGCCAAAGCACACCATTTCCATTTTTCTTTGTTGAAGCCTGAAGTATTCACGTAATGAGAGGCGGTGCTAACTAAACGGGTATGTACCCCAGTACGAACCTTGATTAAGATAGCACGACTGACTTTGCGCCTTGGCTTGAAACTTAATAAGATTCGAGGCAAGTAAATTTCGTAAATCTGAGAGGTTCAATGCCTGAAATTAAAGAAAGCTCCTCACCCGCGGAAATAGAGCAGGAACGTTGGGAGCAGGAAACTCTTAAGCCGGCTCTCGAGAAACATCCGGAACGTAAAAAGAGTTTTCAGACGGTCTCACTCGAAGACGTTGATCGGCTTTACACTCCCGCTGACGTCGCGGATCTCGAGTTCGATCGCGACATCTCTTTCCCGGGCGAGTTTCCTTACACACGTGGCATTCATCCCACTGGCTATCGCGGCAAGCTCTGGACCATGCGCCAGTTTGCCGGCTTCAGCACTCCGGAAGAAACGAACGCTCGCTTCAAGTACCTGATGGATCAGGGCCAAACGGGACTCTCAGTAGCCTACGATCTCCCAACGTTGATGGGTTACGACGCCGACTCGCCTTTATCAGAAGGTGAAGTTGGAAAGTGTGGCGTGGCCGTGTCATCGCTGGCCGACATGGAAGTTCTGTTTGATGGAATGCCCTTGGAGCAAGTCACCGTCTCGCAAACGATCAATGCCCCGGCTTCGATACTGCTCGCGATGTATCTAGTCGTCGCTGAGAAGCAAGGTGCTCGTTGGGACAAGATCTCAGGCACACTTCAAAACGACATTCTCAAGGAGTACATCGCCCAGAAGGAATGGATCTACCCAATCAAGCCGGCAATGAAACTCGTGATCGACACGTTTGGCTTCTGCACCGAACACGTACCGCGCTATAACCCGGTTTCAGTAAGCGGTTATCACATTCGCGAAGCAGGCGCGACAGCGGTCCAGGAACTCGCATTCACTTTGCGCGACGGTATCGAGTACGTTGCATGGGGAGTGGAAGCCGGACTCGACGTAGATCGGTTCGTGCCGCGCATGTCTTTCTTCTTTAACGCGCACAACGACTTCTTCGAAGAGATCGCGAAGTATCGCGCGGCCCGTCGCATCTGGGCCAGGGAAATGAAGGACCGGTTCGGCAGCAGTTACGAGCGCACGTTACAACTTCGTTTCCACACGCAGACTGCCGGTGTGTCTTTGACGGTCCAACAACCACTCAACAACATAGTTCGCGTTGCAATCCAGGCACTCGCCGGTGTACTCGGCGGCACGCAAAGTCTGCACACCGACGCTTACGATGAAGCACTCGCACTGCCGACCGATCGTGCAGCACTGATCGCACTGCGCACGCAACAGATCATCGCGGAAGAAACCGGCGTCGCCAATACAGTCGATCCGCTTGGTGGTTCTTACTATCTCGAGTCACTGACGGAGAAGATGGAACAGGAAGCACTCGAGTACTTCCGAAAGATCGACGCGATGGGCGGCATGGTGGCGTCGATCGAAAAAGGATTTCCGCAACGCGAGATTCAAGACTCGGCGTATCAATATCAGAAAGCAGTTGAACGCGGCGAGCAGGTGATCGTCGGCGTCAACAAGTACGCGATGACTGACGAGCCTTCGGAAGTTCCGATCCTCGTGATCGACGAATCAGTTCGCACGCATCAAGTCGAGAGACTCGAACAGACGCGCACACGTCGTGACGCAGGTGCAGTTGCCAATGCACTCGAGAAACTAAAAGCGGCCGCGCATCGAAACGACAACACGATGCCGGCCACGATCGACGCCGTGCGCGCGTACGCAACGCTCGAAGAAATCTGCTCAGCGCTTCGAGACGTTTACGGAGTTTACGAAGAGCCTGCCTTCTAGATCACACATGTCCACTCGAAAGATTCGCGTTCTAGTAGCCAAGCCCGGTCTCGACGGGCACGACCGAGGCGCCAAGGTCATCGCGCGTGCGCTCCGCGATGCCGGTATGGAAGTGATCTACACGGGCCTGCGCCAGACTCCCGAGATGATCGCTGCGGCCGCGTTGCAGGAAGACGTCGACGCCGTGGGCGTATCAATCTTAAGTGGCGCACACAACACTCTCTGCCCGCGCATCGTCCAGTTGCTTCGTGAGAAGGGCATGGAAAACTGCATGGTCCTGGTCGGCGGCATCGTGCCCCAGGAAGATCTGCCAAAACTCAAGGAGCAGGGCGTCGCCGAAGTATTTCTTCCCGGCACCTCGACAGAAGACATCGTCAAGTTTCTCCAAGCCAACGTTAAACCACGCGACTAGGGCGACAACCCGCACAAACTTATCCATCGACCGCTCTACAAATTTGTGAACTTCGTCCCGTTTTTTGGATGTTTATTCTGTTGGACCGTTCACGTCCTCACCAAAAGGCCCGGAAACCCTTGATTTTCCACATTTAAGCCATCAGGCATGTATGTTGCGAAGCGGAGACCGTCGGTTTCGCAAATTGAGATCTTTGCTGCGGTCTCCCCCGACACTCACCCTTATTTAGGAGAGAACACTATGAAGACTGTCCACCTAGAAAGATGGCTTTTTTCGGCCTCTCTGGCGGTGTTGCTTATCGCATCGTCAGCCATGTCATTTAGCGTGTTCGGACAAGCGTCCAACACTGGTACTGTCACTGGAGTAGTCAAGGATGAAAAAGGCGGATTGGTCCCCGGAGCGTCTGTAAAAATAGTAAACGTGGGAACCAATGCCGAACGCACGGTGACGACCACCTCCGACGGCCTCTATGAGATAACCCAGCTTGTCCCAGGCAACTATCGGCTGGAGATTCAAGCCACTGGCTTCTCGAAGTATGTTCAGGAGCCCGTGGTCGTAAACGTACTGCAACGCACGACCGCCAATGCTGACTTGAAAGTCGGCGGCATCGGCGAGACGGTTACGGTGACGGGTGAAACCGCACCCCTCGTGGAAACCACGAAGACGGACGTGAGCGGCGTTATTGACCAGCGTCGTCTCGAGAACCTGCCGGTTAACGGCCGCTCGTTCGCATCACTTGCGGTCCTGATCCCCGGGGCCACGTTGGAACCATCCTTCGACCCGACCAAAGCACGCGTCGGTACGTTCTCAGTGGGTGGTTCGACCGGCCGCAACCTGAACATCACCGTCGACGGCGGCGACAACAAAGACAATGCAGTCGGCGGCATTCTCCAGAACTTCTCAATGGAAGGAATTCAGGAGTTCGCTCTTTCGACGCAACGCTTTTCAGCAGCGAACGGCCGTTCCGGCGGCGCGCTGTTGTCAGTGGTTTCGAAGAGCGGCACTAACGACTTTCATGGTTCAGCCTTCGGCTTCTTCCGCGACGATAAGCTGAACGCAAACGCTCCGAAGTTACTTGCCGAAGCACGAGGCGATTCCACTACAGGAGTAGAAAAGCCTCCCTTCAATCGCCAACAGTTTGGCGGCTCCTTCGGTGGTCCGATAAAGAAAGACAAAGCGTTTTTCTTCGGCGCACTCGAGCGCACGCGCGAGCGTGGTAACTCGTTCGTGTCGGCCGACGACCAGGCGCAGATCGCTTTCCTTGAACCTTTCGGCTATAAGGCCGTTGCCCTGCTGCCGCAACCATTCAACGACTGGCAGTACACCATCAAGGGTGATTTTTCGCTTTCACCCAAACACCAGCTCGTCGTTCGTTTCGCCGGGCAGAACAACGATGCCCTGAATGATCAGGCCGGCTTCTTGATCGTACGCACAGACTTGTCTGGCGGTAATGAGTCGCTGAATACGCTCTACAATATTCTGACTTCGCTGACCTCGACGTTAAGTGCGACTACGGTTAACCAGTTCACCTATCAGTATCAGACGTTCGACAACCGCATTAACGCAACGACAGACCTGAATCTGCTTACGTTCCCGGACGGCCTTGCAGTCGGTCGCAACGGCAACGTGCCGCAGGAAACAATTCAGAAGAAGCATCAGTTTCACGATGACTTCTCCTGGAATCGCGGCAACCATGGTTTCAAATTCGGCGGCGACTTTACCTACGTGCCCAAACTCGGCGGTCTGTTTGCGTTTAATTCCGCTCCGGAATACGACTTCAACTTCGACGCCGATCAAATCAAAAATAATCCTGATCAGTTTCCGCAGGGGTTTCACACGACCCAAATTCTACCGGGACCGATTACCTGTGCGGCTTTTGACTGCTCACAGGGCCTCGACGGCATTGGCGTAGTTTTTGAAGTCGTTCTCTCAGGCGGAGACCCGAGCTTCAACTTGCGTGAAGGTGCGAGGCAGTATGCGGCTTATTTTCAGGACGACTGGAAGGTTACGCCGCGCTTCACGCTCAATCTCGGAGTGCGGTACGACGTGGACATCGGTTTCGTCGATCATGCCCATGCGGCAGAGAACCGAGCATATCAAGCACTGAAGATCATCGGGAGCCCATTCGCGCGCAAGGTAGTAGACGATGACAAGAACAACGTTAGTCCCCGAATCGGCTTCGCGTGGGACTTTCGCGGCAACGGTCGCTCAGTTCTCAGGGGCGGCTATGGTATTTACTTCGACCAATCGTTTTTGAACGTGCCGCTTTTCGCAGTGCAGCAGGCAAATCCGGAAATCTACGCGACGTTCTTCAACGATGGCGACAACCTGAGTATCGATTCACCACCGCCTACAGTTCCACGGCCGCTCAAGAATCCGCTGCCACTTACGCGCGGGCGAATGCTTGATCCCGATTTCGAGTCGCCGTATACCCAGCAGTGGAACCTCGGGTATGCCCAGGAGTTCGGCAAGAACATGGCTTTGGAATTCGACTATGTTCATATCCTGGGACTGCATGAGTTCACGGGATTTGATATAAATCCGCGCATAGGACCACTTATCAATGCGCAACGCAACTCCCCGACTCCCGGACGGATACTCACTTCACAGTTCAACGCGCATGCTTCAGAATTGATTGCAGCGTTCGGCATTTCCAACCCGTTCGGCAGGATCACAGTGGCGCAATCAGACGGCCGTTCTCGCTATGACGCCTTCACAGTAGCATTCAAGAAGCGTTATGCGGATAAGTTTCAACTGAACGCGCACTACACTCTTTCAAAATCCCAGGCCTGGTTTGGAGCGACGGCGGATTTTGGTCTGCAACCGCAGAACCTGTTCGTCAAATTTGATCCGATTAACTTCGGACCGACAGGCGAAGACGAACGACACCGTTTTGTTTTGTCAGGTATCTTCGATCTTCCCATGGGCTTCCAAATCGCGCCAATCTTCCAAATGGCGTCGGCTCGTCCTTACAGCATTTTCCCGTCCTGTGGTTGCGATATTAATAAGGACGGCGTGACCAACGATCGCGAGTCAGTCGATCCGACACACGACGATCAACACAAGTTGCCGTTGAACGACCACCGCGGCGACAATTTTTCACAGTTGAACGTGCGCGTTTCGAAGTTCTTCAACTGGGGCGAGAACAAGAAGCTCGGCCTCTTCTTCGAAGCTTTCAACGTTTTCAACACTGGAAACTTTGGTAACTCATTTCAGAACACAACCGGCACGCCTGACTTCGGTAAGCCAGTCAATTTCTTTGGCGCCACCGGATTCTCTGAGCCAATCGGAATTCCGTTCCAGGCTCAGCTAGGCGTTCGCTTTAGTTTCTAAAATTGAGTACTCAGCCACGGATTTGCGCGGATTTATTCGCGTAAATCCGTGGTCTCTTTTAAACTGCATCCATGAAATGCGCTCTCTTCCTGTTCGCGTTCCTTGCTTGCTTTTCTTTAGCTTCTGCACAGCAGAGCGTGCTTTCAGGTAGAGTCATTACTCCCTCGGGCACCCAACCCACGGCTCCGGTGCGCGTGAAACTCACCTTCAATGGTCGTCCTATTAATGAAACGTTTACCGATCTGAGCGGACGTTTTTCGTTTCCTGGCGTCTCCAGCGGCACCTATCAACTTACGGCTGACGGTGATGGAATCAATTTTGAAACTACGACCGTTTACGCCGAGGTTCCTGCATTCGGTTCAGCCCCACAAAGCTTCACGCAGGACATTCAGCTCCGTCCTATCATTCACAAAGCAGCGGCACAACCAGGAGTCGTGAACGCTTTCACTCAGAATGTTCCGGCAGCGGCGAAACAGGCATTCACACTCGGAATGAAACTTGCAGAAGAAGGCAAGACCGACGCAGCCGTCGAGAACATCCGGAATGCAATCAAGATCTTTCCCGACTACTTCGATGCCCACCTGCAACTCGGCAACATGTTTCTCAAAGCCGAGCAGTTCAACGAAGCGATCGCAGAGCTCGATCTCGCGCGCCAGGTAAATCCCAACGACGAACGCTGCTACCAATCGTTTGGCCTGTTGCTGATGAAGCAGCGAAATTTTGCAATGGCGGTCGCGATCTTCGCAGAGGCAGCGCGACTTGATCCCTCGAATCCCATGAACGCTGTGATGAAAGCAACGGCGTTAATTCATCAGGCAGCGATCACTCCCGAGGCGGCGCCCGCGACCGAGAATCGAAGTTATCTGCTCGGTCGAGCGGACGTTGCCCTCGCACAGGCCGCGAATCTCAGTGAGAACAAACTCAAGCCTGACACTATGACGATGGCTTTGTTCTACGAGTTGAAAGGCGAACCCGAGAAGGCTGCGGCCGAACTGGAATCCTACCTAAAGAAGTCTCCGCAAATAAAAAACGCAGAAGCGATACAGAACGAGATCAAGCGGCTGCGTGAGAAAGCGAAAACGAAACAGTAATTACTAGCTGCGGTCTTTTT
>DATDFT010000160.1:0-23746 GCA_036522475.1 Pyrinomonadaceae bacterium
CTTAAACTTCTCATACATATTCCGCGGTATGAGAATGGCAACTGAAGAGAGTTTGCCACAAAAAGGCACAGAAGGCACAAGAAAATTATTTGACTGCGCTCTTAGTGGTGCGCTTCTTCTTTGTGCTTTTTTGAGGGGCGAACCAGAGGGTTGTTAGGGGTGGCAGATCGAGGTCGGCGCCGTTGACGGAGACGTCACCGCTGCCGCCGTAGACTCTTGAGCTAGTGTTGATGATGAGTTGGTACTGACCTTCAGCGAGTCGGGATACACGATAACCGTTCTTCGCAACGGCGGAGAAGTTGCAGACGCAGATGAGCTCGCGGCCGCTTCGGGAGCGCCGCAGGAAGGCGATGATGTTCTCGGAGGCGTTGTCGACGTCGATCCATTCGAAGCCGGCCGATTCGCCGTCAAGTTCCCAGAGTGCGTTCTCTGGTCCATACACCGCGTTCAGATCGCGAACCAACTTCTGCACGCCAGAGTGCAGCGGCTCGTCGATTAGGTGCCAGTCTAAACTCTCCGTTTCCGTCCACTCGCGCCATTGCCCAAACTCGCCACCCATGAACAACAGTTTCTTTCCCGGATGCGCCCACATGTACGCGTACAAAGCCCGGAGAGTCGCAAACTTCTGTTCCGTCGTTCCCGGCATTTTGTTGAGCAGCGATCCCTTCATGTGGACCACTTCATCATGCGAGAACGGCAGGATAAAGTTTTCACTCCACGCGTACACGAGACCAAACGTGAGCGCGTTATGATTACCGGCACGGAAAAACGGATCTGTCTGAAAGTATTTGAGCGTGTCGTGCATCCAACCCATATTCCACTTAAAATCAAAACCGAGTCCGCCGTCGTAAATCGGACGACTCACCATCGGCCACGCAGTTGATTCCTCTGCGACCATCATGATTCCCGGACACGCGCGATGCGTCGTTTCATTTAACTCCTTCACAAACGCAATCGCCTCGAGATTCTCGCGCCCGCCAAACTGGTTCGGAACCCACTGCCCTTCCTTGCGGCTGTAGTCGAGGTAAAGCATCGAAGCGACCGCATCGACGCGGAGTCCATCGACGTGAAACTCGCGAAACCAGTAGAGCGCGTTTGCGATCAGAAAGTTGCGCACCTCGTTGCGGCCGTAGTTGAAGATGTACGTGCCCCAATCAGGATGTTCACCTTTGCGCGGGTCGAGATGTTCGTACAGCGCGGAGCCGTCGAATCGGCCCAGCGCCCACGCATCTTTCGGAAAGTGCGCCGGCACCCAGTCCATGATCACGCCGATGCCATGCTGATGCAGGTAGTCGATCAAGTAGCGAAGATCGTCAGGCTCACCGTAACGAGCCGAAGGTGCGTAGTAGTAAGTAACCTGGTAACCCCACGATGGACCATACGGATGTTCTTTAAGTGGCAGAAACTCGACGTGCGTGAAGCCCATCTCAGTGACATAGTTGGCGAGCGGCTCAGCCATTTCACGATACGTGAGCGGACGATTCCCTTCTGCCGGGTTTCGTCGCCATGACCCGAAGTGAACTTCGTAGATTGAGAGTGGCTGGCGAAAGTGTTCGCGGCCGGCGCGATTCCTGATCCACTTCGCGTCGCGAAACTTGTACTTCGAAGCGTAGACAATCGAAGAAGTATCGGGAGGAACTTCAGTGTACTGCGCGTACGGATCTGCTTTGAAAACCGAATGACCGGCAGGCGTGCGGATCTCAAACTTATACAAACTGCCGGCATCGAGATTCGGGATGAAGAGCTCCCAAACGCCGGAGTTCCCGAGCGTGTGCATCTGGTGTTCGCGCCCGTGCCAACCGTTGAAGTCACCGACGACGTTTACACCCGCGGCTTGAGGTGCCCAGACTGCAAACGTGACGCCCTTCTTGCGGCCCTGCTTCGTGACGTGCGCGCCGAGTTTTTTATAGATCTCTTCGTGACGTCCTTCGCCGAAGAGATGCAGGTCGATGTCACCCAGAGTCATGGAAATTTAGCCGCAGACGTACGCAGATAAACGCAGAAAAATGTCCGCGCCGGTTCCTTTCTCGGGACGGTTGCTGCGCGCCTCGGACATCAGTTCCAAAAATCTTTTGCGTGGTGGGTCGAGGTCTAACTGGTCCATCAGGTCGATCACGCGCGCGGCGTAGCGCATGACCTGGATCGTCTCGATTCCAGCAAGATCGGAGAAGAACCAGCCGCAACTAGTGAACATCAGCAGAGCGCTTCGCTGCATCTCCAGAAGCTTCAGCACGCGCGACTCGTTCACAGCGTTCACAAGATGTCGTGTCAAGAATGCATAGCGCGAATGCGGATCGAGAACCACGGAAATGTAGTCGTTACGCGCCGCCCACGGATCACGCAACAAGTCGGCTGCCATAGCTTCAAACTTCGCCGCAGCATCGTCACGCAAGAACTCGAGCGCCGCTCGCAACGGCTGGCGCCACTTCTGATTCCAGCCCGGCTCACCACCAGTCTGACAACCACAATCTCTCGCCCAACGCCCGACACCATGCGCGCAACTCCACGACGTGCCTTCACCATCGGGTCCGTTATCGATCTCCACTGTCAACTCTGGCGGGTGATGATCGAGATACTGCGCATAGTTCGTGATCCAAAGACCCGCCGCCTTTGCTTCAACTCTCAACGCGTGGGCCAAACCAAGATCGCCAAACTTGAAATGATGACCGTAAGTCTCGCCGTCGGTTGCGACGTTCACCAGCCCTCCGAATCTCGCCGCAGCGATAAACCTTTCAACCAAACCACGACTCGATCCCAAAGCACCCTCGAAAGCAATCGCGCGCGCGAGTGGTCCATTGTAGAAGAAGATTGCCAGCGAACGACCCGATCCGTCGACGTGTCGAAACAAGTAAGGCTTTGAAGTATCAACTTCACCCTTGGCCTGGTTCGGCGCAAGAATCACGTAACGCATGCCTTGCTCGATCAACAACGAGAGCACGTCGTCGTTGGCAGCAGTCTCTGGCAACCAAAGCGCTTCCGCTTCGCGACCAAAACGAAACCGAAAGTCTGCGAGTCCCCAGACCACTTGCGTCAGACGATCGCGCTCATTGCAGAGCGGCAGAATCGCGTGGCCGTAAGCCTGCGCGATCGCATTGCCATGACCGCCGCGCGCCGCAGCGCTTTCTTTGTCGGCGTTCAAGATCTGTCGATAAGTGTCGGCGTGATGCTCGGCGAGCCACGAGAGCAGAGTCGGGCCAAAGTTGAAACTGATGAGCGGGTAGTTGTCGATATTTGGAGCGTAGCACTCAGCGTAAACGCGCTCGTTCCAGTCGTGAAAAGGTGCGGCGCTCGGCTCGGTTTCGACTTCACCTGTCCATGGGTTTTCGCGTGGTGGTTGATAAAAGTGGCCGTGGATTACAAGGGATGCAGACATAGCTTCACAGGATTTTCAGGATATACAAGATTAACAGGATATCTTGTAAATCATAAAAATCCTGTCAAAGCAGTCTGCGCGAGACGGGCGGCTCCGAGCAAGCCGGCGTTGTCGCCACATTCGGCGCGCGCAATTCTGACCTGCTGCGCAGTGGTGCGAAACGCGCGTTCCTCAACCTGCCGGTACATCTCCCTCGAAAACAGATCCCAACCGTTCGCCGCTCCGCCTGTAATCACGATGATTTCCGGATCGATCAAGTTGATGATGGTTGCCAAACCGATCCCAAGATACATGCCGAACCGCTTGAACACCGCGAGCGCCAATTCATCACCCTCGCGTCCCGCGTCATAAACTGTCTCGGCCGTCAACTCCTCACTCTTCAATCTCGAATCGGGAAACAAAGACAAGTTCTCGCGGGTCATCCGCACAATCGCTGTCGCGGAAGCAAACAACTCCAGGCAACCGGTGTTGCCACACTTGCACTTCAAACCACTGAACGGATCGACAGCCGTGTGTCCAATCTCTCCCGCCGATCCATGCGAGCCGCGCCACAGTTTGCCATCGAGAATCAAGCCGCCACCGACACCAGTTCCGAGCGTGACGCTCATCACGTCACGACAGCCCCGCGCAGCACCCAGCCACATCTCTCCGACCGCTGCGGCGTTCGCATCGTTCTCGAGAAACACGGGCCAGCCGAGTCGCTGTTCCAACGCTGCTTTTAGTCGAAAGTTTATTAAGGAAGGAAGGTTTGGCGCTTGCAGGACGACGGCTTTATCGTTGTCGACCGCGCCCGGCACCATTATCGAAGCCGCAGCTACGCGTTGCTTTTCATCATTCCACTGCTCGGCTGCATTCGCGAGTGCATTAATGATGCAACTCGCAGAATCTCCTCGCGGAGTTTCCTGTTTCAACTGCTTGAGTATTCTTCCAGTGTCATCAACGAGAGCGACTCGTAAATGTGTGCCTCCCAGATCTACGGCAAAGACCAAACGGTCACTAGACTGATTCTTCGGCATGTTCGAGTTGGAGTGTTTCCGCGGTCATCTCTCCTCGCGAAAGGTTTCTCGAGATAAGCACTCCCGCAGTAATCGCTATCAGCAAGAATAGCAATCCCGTGCCCCATTCCTTGAAGATCAGCTTACCAATACCAAATAACGAACCATAGATCAGCACGCAACCGAGTATCCAATTAAAGATTTGTAATGAGAGACGGCCCTTCGCGTGCTCTTCCGAAAGTTCGGCCTGGGCGGCAATGTTGTTCCAGCCTGGACCTTCCGGACGGACACGCCGATAGAACGCAACGAGCTTGTCCATCGGCTCGGGCTGCGTAAGCATGGTTATCGCAACCCAGACGACAGTCGTTATTCCAACTGTCACGATCATGAGATATGCGAAGTCGACCGGACGATCGCTGTCCCATTTCAAACCCATTTGCAGGAAAATCGAAACAATCGCCGCAGAGATCATCGCCGACACTTCAGACCAGGCATTGATGCGCCACCAGAACCAGCGCAGTAGCAACACTGTTCCTGTTCCCGCGCCGGTAACAAGCAACAATTTCCACGCGCCTCCGATCGACTCCATATAAAAGGTCACGATCAACGACGCAATCATCAGTAACACTGTGACCAGTTGCGATGCGATAACATAGTGTTTCTCACTCGCTGAACGTTCGATAAAGCGCCGGTAGAAATCGTTGATAACGTATGAAGCGCCCCAGTTGAGTTGCGTGCCGATTGTCGACATATAGGCCGCCGCAAACGCAGCCAGCATGAACCCGCGTAAATACTTCGGAAACACATTCGGATCGAGCAACGTCTTGATGTAACCCGATTCTTTGTCAACGAGAGTCGGATAAAGAATTAGCGATGCGAGCGCCGTGAGGATCCACGGCCACGGACGCAAAGCGTAATGCGCGATGTTGAACCAGAGGGTCGCGAGTAGTCCGTGTTTTTCGTTTTTCGCGGAGAAGATGCGCTGAGCGATGTAACCGCCGCCACCAGGCTCCGCGCCCGGATACCAGGTGGACCACCAGATCACGCCGAGATAAACGAATAACGTTATCGCAGGCATCCATGCCGAGTTGTATTCCGGGAAGAAAGCGAGTCGCGAACCTGCGCCGGCAGCTGCATCCATCGCGCCGATCTTCGTCTTCATTCCATCGATTCCACCGACCGCATTGACGGCGAGAATCGCGAGCACGATCACCATGCCCATCTTGAGTGCAAACTGAAAGAGGTCAGTGACGAGCACTCCCCACAGACCCGAGATCGCCGTATAGAACGAAGTAAAGATCAGCATTCCAATCACGATCATGATCGCGCCGCGTTTATTTACACCTAACGTGATCTCGAGAATCTTCACCATCGCGAGGTTGACCCAACCGAGGATGATGCAGTTGATCGGCAAACCGAGATATAGAGCGCGAAAGCCACGTAGAAACGCAGCCGGCTTGCCCGAGTAACGCAGTTCGGCAAATTCGATGTCAGTCATCACGCCTGCGCGTCGCCAGAGCCGTGCGTAAAGAAAGACGGTGAGCATGCCGCTCATGACAAAGTTCCACCAAAGCCAGTTGCCGGCGATGCCGTTCCTGGCGACGAAGCCGGTGACTGCGAGCGGTGTGTCGGCCGCGAAGGTGGTGGCGACCATGGAGGTGCCGGCGAGCCACCACGGCACATTGCGGCCGGACAGGAAAAATTCACTGGTGCTGCCGGATGCTCTGCGCGCGTAGTAGAGACCGATACCGAGATTGAAAAGGAAATATGCGCCGATTACCGTCCAATCCAATATTGAAAGGTTCATTAGTGTCCTTACTTTGTCCGGTTTGAAAAGGCGGTTACTCGGCGCTTATCTCACGGCATACGAGAGAATCTGTCAAGTAAAAATGAGTGGAAACTAAAGAGTAGAGGGCAGGGATCTAAAACCATCCAGCACCCAAGGATCGGAAAATAGGGCGAAAGGCGTCCAGTCGCCGCCCGTCGATTGAACCTTTTGGCGAGCTACAAAAAGTGCCTCTTCGAGTGTGCCGCCCCGAATAAACGCTCGATAGAATTCCGTCGTGAACCCGTTTGCCGTTACCTCGTCGACGGCTCTGATCGGAGCGAGTACTGTCGGAACAGCCATTCTGACCAAGCGGCTCGCCAACACTGGTCCTGCGTTCCCATAAACTCGGTTCGACTCATTTCGTCCGATGACCAGTAGTTGCACATGACTCGCCTTGAGCAGCGCCTCAAATTCGGGTAGACCAACCGGCTCAGCGTTTGTTGATTTCGAAAAAAAGATCCTGAGACCAGCGTTGTCTTCGGGAGAGAAGCTTACATAGCCTTCGAAGTGGACAATGTGAGGATGAAACTTCTCGAGTTCTTCTTTGATTCTTGCCAGGTTCGCATTCTCTTTTGCAAGCGGCTTGTAGTGAGCGCCCTCGGTGCCCAGTTTTCCCAGGGCACTCATCGAACTGCTGGAGATGTCGCGCGTCCCGATGGGAGCGTTCGGAAAGAGTCCCATAATTCTAATTGGAGGAGTCAGGGGCTGCGTTGAAATTTCCGGTCGAACAGGCTTGGAACGCACCAGCGAGAATTGCGAGTTCGAAAGTAAAAGCTCGTCAAAGCGCGGCTCCGGAAACCATTCCCACGGCAGGCAATGTAATTCTTCTCGGATCGAGGGAATTACAACTATGAGACGTACAGGCTTGCCGCTTTCGAAAGGAGCTTTGAATTTTTCTTCCAATCCACTGCCAACGATTATGGTGGAATAGAGTTCTTTGCCACCCCTCAATAACACATCTTCGGCATTACCACTGGAAAAGAGGTTCTTGAGTACGGAGTGTAGTGAGTCTTCCGAAGTGACTCCAATCGCACCTAACATCCTGTCGAGAAGTTTCCGAATGGAGAACGTCACCGTCGCAGTCGCAAGCTCTTCATTTGAAAGTCTCAGAAGAACCTCAAATGCCTGTTCCTGCTCGGGCACAAGGGGCGGCGGCCCGGGAATGCTTTTTATTACCAGCTCGCATACCTGAGTTGTTGTTGAGACTGCGGAAACTGTCTGTGGCACACTGGCGTGAACGTTCGATGATGAGGTTACGCCCGATGCAACTCGTGACGGATCCGAGACTCCACGCGACAACTTTCGATACCGCCTGAGTTCGTTTTCGTCGATCTCCTGAAAATACGGACGGAGTTTAAGAAAGCGTATGACGGCCTTGTTACTTGCACAGAGTTCGTATAATTCGCGCGCGTCTTTAGATTGCAGTTCCTCATCAGAGGGTTTGGGCTTTCTCTTCAAAAAAAGTCCTTCCACATATTGGAGGCTCGCGTAGTTCGCCATCGCGAGACTGGCAATCCTGGGCCATGAATAAACCAAACCATCCAGCTTGACGAACTTACGTGTGCTGATGCAATGCCTTGCAATTTCTGCTAACAACATTAAGTCGGACTCGATTTTTTCAACTTCGGTTTTGGCTTCTTCAAGAAACAGCGAATGCGCGACATTTGGAACCTGTTGCCTGAGTTCCGAGCGCTGGTCCTTCTCAATTTTATTCAGCGCCTTGTCAAAGAGGTCTCGCCTTTCCCAGGCAAGCTTTACCAACGCCCTCGGGACATGAAACAAGTCAAGGACCCGCTTGCGTTGCTCCGTGCTCAGCCTCTCATCCCAAGCCTTGAGTCTCGCCCTGGTAATTTCCCTGTCGTCAATAGTGTAATCACGCGCATCCTTGAGTGACGCCAAGACCGGATACCAGTCGTGAGAGCAAGAAAGCTCATACAGCAGTTCTGTGATGTCCAGATCTGTGTCAAACAATGCGTAGAAACGATTGAAGCAGTCTGCAATCAGTGCTTTTGTGTTCAGCTCGGAGTTTTGACGAATAGTATTCAAGACGAGATGGAAGGTGCCGTTTTGAGAATAGAACATGGTTTGCGGCTCACTGGTTAGATCCGAAACCTCAGCCAGGACCCAGATTTGTGATGACATCGCGTCTTTGAAGGGATCGGCATCATTCTCGAACAGATTGAGCAGCGAGGCCGTCGTGGTGGTTTTTTCGTAAACCATTCGCCACTCCTCCTTGTTGAGAATAGGACCTGGCGGCTCTGGAATCGGTCCTTCCCTGGGAACTTTTCGAATTAGCTCGAGAGCTTTTTTATACTCGTCGCGGTCATTGAAGAGCTTTGCAAAATAAAACGGCAGAGCCTTGTCCCACTGCGCCATTGCAATCAGCGCATTGAGCCACTTGATCGGATTGGTCTTAATTGATTGGGGGTCCATTGAGCGTCCCCTCAAGATCTGAAACTAGCCAGTGGTCGGAGGTCCGTTGCTGCCACTCGGAACTACTGCCGAAGTTTCGCCAGTTTCCTCAGACGGCGAGCCGAGGATAAAACTCGAACCCAGATCTTTCTGGAAGCTTAGTCGCTGGCAATACTGCTTGATCCGCCGCGGGTTGTTGTTCGCGATCGTTTGGATAATGTCGCCGGCCGGAGTCCAGTCAGCGAATTCGGCCGCGATCAAACGCTTCGTCTGCTCGGCAGTGCGCGGCGGTACGCGGGTACGAAATTGAATGATCTTCTCTAGATACTCCTGGCCCTTATCCTTCAACGAATCGTTGACATTGTCTTTCTTCTCCTCCGCAAACAGTTCTTTGTAGCGTAAGCGCAAACCTTGCGAAATGAGTGTCTCGTCGACTGCGATAATGAACACGCAATCGACGTGCGATAGAGCAATGCGAATCGACTCCATGATATCGAGAGCCACGTCAGGCTGAGCGCGGTCGAGATCGTCGATAAAAACGTAAACCGCCTGACCCTCAGCCTTGCTCTTCAACATTTCGGCAAATAGTTTGCGGAAGTTCGTCAATGCGTCGACTGTTGATGTCGCACTTTCTTCATTTTTCGCCGGCGTTTCAGGATTCGGCCGAATGCCGAGTAACTGGGCCATACCGGAAACGAGCGGAACCGTCGTACCCAGCACAGTCAACGCACTGGTGACCACCGCACTTACCACTGTTTCCTGGTCGACCTGGTCAGTTGGGGTGCGTTTACTGATTCGGCCGTAGTCTGTGTCCTCCAACGCTTGTGCAAATTCTTGAAAGTCAGTTAACGGCCGTTTCGGAAAAAAGTCGTCAACTAAAAAACTGGTGACTTTGTTCCTCGGTTTGCCTGAATTCGGTTTTGATTGGACGACGGGTACGTCACCGTTCGTTTCAGGATCACAATTGAACAGAACCTTTGTAATTTTCAGGATCAGCCCACGCCAGAGCTTTTCGGAGGTGGTAAACGGCCAGGCCGAGAAGGTGACAAACTTCAGTGGCTTTGATTCAGCCTCCTTGATTTCAGCCAGGTGACGTTCAAGAAAGCGCACCATGGTTGTCTTACCTTCACCCCACTCACCAAAAATCCCAACCGTGAAGGGCAGTTGCTTTTCCTGGGCGCAGATGTACTTTGCGAGCGCGAGCGCGTGTTGGTCCATATCCAACAGATCGCTTTTCGGATCCGTGAGCGGCTCGTCGAGCCCACTCCTTCGATTCTGCGTGTTACTTGGCTTCTCTTCCATGACTCGTCGCCCCAGCATTCTCAACTATCGCCGGAACACCGACTCTCGGTGACCATTTCATCTTTCGAAGGAGAAAGAAAAACAGGATTGTTCCAACAAAAACTGCACCCACCAGTTGGAAAGCCTGATACGCAAAAAGAATCAGCAGCGCGCACACAACCACAACGGAAAGTATCGATCCCTGGGTTGTCCAAACCTGTCCGCGTGCAACCAGACTAAGAAAACCTCGAACGATCAACAACGACAGGAAAATTATCAAAAATGGAAGTACGAAAAACGCCGCAGACTTTGTCAGCAGGTACTTCCGCTGCGCCCGCTGGAATTCGTTTGTGGCAAGTTGTTTTTGCGGATCCAATTCTTTAGTAACTTGTTCGGCGTCTGCCTTGGACTTCACGATTCGAGCGCTCAGTAAATTGATCAGCTCAGTTGCCGCAAGACCCTGAGCTCGTGCGTCCTCATAATTCTTTACTGTTTCCGCGGAAATCGCAGTCGCATTTTTTTCTATTCCGGGGTGCAAGCTTTCAAGACTCTTCATGGTGGCGCGCTGTTTAAGCTGATCGACTTCGGCACCCAGCAGTTGATTCGCCGCATCCTTTCTAACGGCTTCCAAACGCGCTAGTTCCTCCTGCTTGTCGTTGATACTCGGCGTGTTGAGAAACTGCTGCTCGGTTGGTTCGCTGACGAACGCGGTAAATGCACGTTCCATCCAAACCCACAGTCCCATTCCCACCATAACGAGGAAAATGAGCAGGATTATCTCTGCGCCTGATACGGCTAAACGATTTCGTGATGGTAGTTCCTTCGGTGCCTGGGCCATACAAGTCTCCTGACTGATGGCGTGATTGCCGGCGTTCAGCGGGAGGCCGGCGGACAGTGAGTTACTTATGAAGGACCGGTAGTTAGTTTAGAGAAACTCAGCGCGCGCATAGCCTATAATCAAGGCCAAACGTTGTCAATAATGTACAATCCCACAAATCTCGATGTTCACGGATTCACTTATCGCAGGTCTTGCCATCATCGGCATAGTCATCATTGTGTCGGCACTGTTGTCAGGCCTTGTCGATCGGAGTGGTCTGCCACAGGTGGCTGTCTTTATTTTGATCGGCGCTGCCCTCGGTCCATCGGGATTTGGCGTGTTCGACATGACGCTCACCTCGCCCGTGATGCGCGTTGTTGCCACACTGAGCCTCACGATGGTGCTCTTCACCGATGCGGTAACGCTCAACACTAAAGACCTTCGACGTTATGCGAGGCTGGCGTTTCGCATGCTCGGACCGGGAACAATCCTCTGCGCTGCCTTAACCGCTCTAGCCGCCTGGTGGTTACTCGGAATTCCCCCGGCACTCGCCGCGATCCTCGGCGCTGCACTTGCTTCAACCGATCCTGTGTTACTCCGCGGTTTGCTGCGTCGCCGCGACATCGCCCTCGTCACACGCCAGGCATTGCAACTCGAAAGCGGGCTTAACGATGTTGTCCTGTTGCCAATCGTCGTTGTCGCGATCGCTTTGACAGGTCAACACGAGCTGTCAACACCCGGTTTTCCGAAGATCGGTTTCGGACTTTTTATCCTTGGTCCGGGCGCTGGCATTGCGATCGGACTGCTCGCCGTCGCCGCACTCGATCTGATTCGCAAACGCGTTGGCGTACGGCGCGATTACGAATCACTCTACTCACTCGGCGTCGCGTTCTCGGCGTTCGCAGCCGCCGAAGCTGTTCACGGTAGCGGTTTTCTCGCGGCCTTCGCCGCCGGACTCACAATCGCCGCGCTCGACGTCGAACTATGCGACTGTTTTATCGAGTATGGCGGCGTCACTGCTGAAATGCTTTTACTCTTCACGTTCGTGATCTTCGGCAGCTCTTTAATCTGGACCGGTTTCTCCGGCCTCGATGCGCGCACCGCGATCTTCGCAATCTTCGCCATCCTGATCCGTGTACCTGTTTATCTCGTTTCAATGATTGGATCGAATGTAGATAAACGCGGGCGACTGCTGATCGCATGGTATGGACCAAGCGGGCTCAGTTCGCTGTTACTGATACTGTTGCCGATCTTCGCAGGCGTCGCGGGCAGCGATCGGTTGTTTCGGATCTGTGCACTCATCGTCTTGATCTCTATCGTCGTACACGGGTTTACACCGATGTTGTTCGCACGCGTGCTCGGAGAACGTGAGCCGAAGCAACCGCCGGCACCCGAGCCGGCGAACGAACCTCGACCGCTGCCGGTGATCGAACTTGTTCAACCCGTCGCTACACAAAGCATCACGCTCGAAGAATTGGACCGTCTGCAAGAATCCGGAGACCGTGTGATCCTGCTCGACGTGCGCACCGAGCGAAGTCGAGACACGAGCGATTTGCAGGCAGAAGGATCGATTCGCATGGTGCCGGAGAATGTCGTCGCGCAAGCGCGCGAGCTCGCGCTGCCGAAGGAGGCGTGGCTCATTGCCTACTGCGCTTGACCAAACGAAGCTACCAGTGCCCGTGTGGCGCAGGAACTTCGACAAGCCGGATGGACAAAAGCACGAGCACTCATTGGTGGTTGGGACGCGTGGCAGGATGCTAACCGCCCCGTCGTCCCGAAAGCAGCCTGATCGAGTAAACAAATGAAAAAGCTCACCGCGTTATTCATACTTCTGACCATCACTTCTCTGCACGCGAGCACGCAGACCCGACCGCGCGCACGTGAGGTCGGCATAACAGTCGGCGTACTCCCCACAGGCACGCTCAATGCCATCACCGACGTGGACGGCGTGCTCGTCGGTCACACAACGATCGTACGCGGCGACAACATTCGCACCGGCGTGACTGCAATTCTGCCTCACAGCGGAAACCTGTTTCGCGAGAAAGTGCCCGGCGCAGTCTTCGTCGGCAACGGCTTTGGCAAGCTCGCAGGTTCAACACAGGTCAACGAACTTGGCGAAATCGAAACGCCGATACTCTTAACGTCAACGCTCAGCGTTCCTCGCGTCGCCGATTTTCTGCTCGATTACATGCTTTCGCTGCCTGGAAACGAAGACGTGCAGTCGGTTAACCCGCTTGTCGCTGAAACAAACGACGGCTACCTCAACGACATCCGGGCGCGTAACATCACGCGCGACGACGTCGTCGCCGCTATCAAAAGCGCAAAAGGCGGTGCGATTGCGGAAGGTTGCGTGGGCGCCGGCACGGGAACAGTAGCGTTCGGCTTCAAGGGAGGCATCGGTACGTCATCGCGTAAGCTGCCGCAAGCTTTGGGCGGTTATACGGTGGGCGTTCTGGTCCAGACCAACTTCGGCGGCATTTTGACGATTAACGGCGCTCCGGTCGGACAGGAATTGGGCCGCTATTATTTAAAGGACGAACTTTCCACACGGCCCTCGACTCCGGATGGCTCAGTAATCATCGTGATCGCGACCGATGCGCCCGTGGAAGCGCGCAATCTCGACCGCATGGCCGCGAGGGCGATGATGGGCCTTGCTCGCACAGGTGCTGCGGCCAGCAATGGGAGTGGCGATTATGCCATCGCATTCTCGACCGCCGCTGACGTACGGCTCAAGCCCCTCGGTAAAACCGAACGAAATGCGTCTCGCAATCAGAAAACAATTACAAACGATGCAATGTCGCCAGTTTTCCTCGCGGTTATCGAAGCTACCGAAGAAGCCATCTACAACTCGCTTTTCAAGGCCACAACCACGACCGGACGAGGTCACACGGTCGAAGCGTTGCCGTTGGACCGTACGGTTGAGATCCTTCGAAAGCATGGTCTAATTTCGCCTTCTCGCTAGCCCGCACTATCACGACAAGTTCACGGTGGTCTAACCTTTTCATACTGAAAAGAAAACTGTTTGACACTCAGTTAGACGCTGCATAGAATCCATATTGAACCCCCACATTTCAAACTCATCTTGAAGGGAGTTAACGATGGCTACCAGACTCAATGTTCGTGTCAACAGAAAACGCCCGGAGTCGATGACTCGACAAATTCGCGAACAACTCAATGATCTGATCGATGCAGGAGAGTTGGCAGTGGGAACCTTGCTCCCTAGTGAACGTGAACTCGCCAATTCGCTGAAGGTCGCGCGCAATGTGGTTCGCGGAGCTTACGAGCAACTGATGGACGCCGGGAAGTTGCGGAGCGAAGGCCGCAAGGGTCGATCAGTCAACACTAGTCGTGGAGGCGCCAAGAAAAGTAAGACTTCGAAGAGCAAATCGCGCAAGAAATAGATCGCTCTGCCTCGGTCGACGTTTTCCGCTTTTTGGACCACGCCTGGAATCTTACTCACTGGCAATCGGAGTTTCTTTACCGAGCGCGATGATCTCATCCCGTATCGCGTTGCGCTCCGCCAGTAGTCTGACAAAAAATCGTCTTCTCACGAGGAAAAACATCAACACGCGCACACCGGCAATCGACTTATCGAGCTCCTCGAAGAAGACGATCGCCACGTAACCTGAAAACGGAATCACCACCAGCGCGAGAATGGCGACGAGCCAGCCGAAGTACAAGTATCCGAGCACTGTGAGAACGATCCAGGTAAGTGGAAACAGGAGCATCGCGGAAATGATCTTGACCGTTGAAATCACGTCGTCAGAGTCGCGCGAGATCTGTGTCGCGAGGTAACCGCCCAGTTTGTAGGCGGGATAGTGTGTGAGCGTTCCGATGACTGCCGGACCAAGCATCAACAGGAACAAAAGCGAGCGGCGCACGATCGTCGTGAATACTCTCGCTGTTGACGTGGGTGGCGACAACTCATCCGGATCGACGCCAGCCTGGTTCAACTCTTCCTCGAAGCGCATCATTCTCAGTTCCAGACGCCGCAGTCGTTCGGGTTGGCGTTCCTGCACGACTGAGTACGCTTTGATGAATCGTTGTTGCAGGCGCAGCTCGTCTTTCAAGCTCTCGTTGCCGCCGTCGTAAATAGCCGAGGAGAAGATACGTTCGGCCCGCGCTGTGGTCTGTAACTCTTCTTCGTGCCGCGCATCGAGAATCACTTCGCGCAGTGCTTTCTCGATTCGATTGGACAAGCGCCGCACGGCATCGCGAGGTGGTGTGCCGTCAGTTTCGAGTGTCACGGGTTCTACTTCGATTGGCTTTCCGAAATAAAGCAGGGCGTCACTGCGAAAACTCGTCTTCGAAGTGTAGTAGAGTCCGGCTGGAACGATTCTCAGGCTCGAGACTTCACCGGTGGAAACAGCGGCGAGCGAGATGCGTGCGGCGCCCGTCTTGATTGGTCGCAATCCCGGTTCATCGTGCGAAACGCCTTCGGGGCAGATGCCGATCGTGCCGCCGCGCGCGAGTAGCTTTCGCGCGGCGATAAATGTTTCCTGGTTCTTAGTGACGTCTTCGCCTTCGTCCTGACGACGATAAACGGGCAGGGAGTCGAGTTCCTTTACGAGGTAGCCGATGACGGGCATGCGAAACAACGGTGCCTTCGCTAGAAACGAAACACGGCGCGGCGCGAGACACAAAAGAAAGACCGGATCGACGAGTGCGTTCGGATGATTGAGTACGAAGATCACGGGTTCGTCGAGCGGCACGTGCTCGAGACCCGTGACTTCAATGCGGCGAAAGTAGATCCTGAGCGCAAACCTCACGAGGGCAACAATGACGCGACGAATCATAATCTTGATTTATCAGCGAAAATCTGCGGCTAATATGTAATAATACCTACGCTTTCCCACTTGATTCAAAATCCATTTGCTTGAGGAATACCCATGAAGCGTGTTGCTAGTATCCTTACCGTCTTGTTGATTGGTCTTTGCTCGTTCGCGGCGGCGCAAAACCGAACCTACACCATCGAAGATTTGTTGAAAGTACGACGTGTCGCAGATCCGCAGGTCTCGCCCGACGGCAAACATGTCGCCTTCACCATTGGCGACGTCAATTTCGACGGCAATCGCGTCGTCAATCAGATCTATACGACTTCGATCGACGGCGGCGGCCTGAAGCAGTTGACGTCCGGCGATCGCTCATCGAGCGCGCCGCGCTGGTCGCCGGACGGAAAAAAGATTGCCTTCACCACCGGCACCCAGGTCTGGGTAATGGACCACGACGGCGGCCACAAAGAACAGGTGACAAAGATCTCGACCGGCGCCGCTGCGCCCGTCTGGTCGCCTGACGGCAAATGGATCGCGTTCACGTCCGATGTCTATCCCGATTGCAACAACGACGAGTGCAACAAGAAGCGCGACGAACAAGCGGAAAGCAGCAAAGTCAAGGCGCACATCATCACGCGCTTGCTCTACAAACACTGGGACGAGTGGCGCGATGTGAAACGCACGCACGTGTTCGTCGTCTCGAGTAAAGGCGGAACCGCGCGCGAACTCACCACCGGCGATTTCGACTCGCCACCGTACGCAGCAGCATCGGGAGTCGACTATGCCTTCTCGCCAGACTCGACTGAGATCGCGTTCTTGCGCAACCCGGATAAAGTCGAAGCGATTTCAACCAACAGCGACATCTACGTGATGCCGCTCGCCGGTGGACCAGCGAAGGATATCACTGTTCGCAACCACGGTTACGATGCTGGTCCAGTCTACACCCGCGACGGAAAGTTTATCCTTTATCGCTCACAGGCAACGCCGGGCTTCGAAGCTGATCGCTGGCGGCTAATGGCCTACAACCGCGCGACCGGAACGAGTGTGGAACTGACGCGCGGCTTCGATCTTCAGGTTGACGAGCTCGTCGTCTCGCCGGATGGAAACACGATTTATTTCACGGCCAACGATCGGGGTAAGAGCCCGATTTTCCGGATCCCCATCACTGGCGGCGTGCCGCAAAAAGTTCTTGCGGACGTCTTCGCCGGCAGTCTTCACCTTACTCCTGATGGACGAACGTTTGTCTTCTCGTCAAGTACGATGGCGTCGCCGACCGAGATTTATCGCGCGAACGCGGATGGCAGCGGGTTGACTGCGTTGACTTCCGTGAATGCTGACCTGATGCAACGCGCGAATGTGAAAGCGGCGGAAGAGATCGAATGGACCGGCGCGGTCGGCAAGAAAATTCACGGCTACATCGTTAAGCCGAACAACTTCGATCCGAACAAGAAATATCCGCTCGTGGTTCTCATTCATGGTGGACCACAGAGCGCGTGGAACGACAATTGGGGTTACCGCTGGAACCCGCAGGTGTTTGCGAACGCAGGCTACGTTGTGTTTACGCCAAACCCGCGCGGTTCAACCGGCTACGGACAGCAGTTTATTAATGAGATCAGCGGCGACTGGGGCGGAAAGGTTTTTGTCGACCTCATGAACGGCGTTGCCGACGTGTTGCGCCGCAGTCCGTACATCGATCGCAATCGCATCGGAGCCGCGGGCGCGAGTTATGGCGGCTACATGATCAACTGGATTCTCGGACACAACAACGATCCGCGGTTCCACTTCAAGGTGCTCGTCTCGCACGACGGCGTCTACAACCTCGAGAGTATGTACGGCGCGACTGAAGAGCTCTGGTTCCCGGAGTGGGAGTTTAAAGGAACCCCGTGGTCCAATCCGGCGCTGTACGCGCGCTGGTCGCCGCACAAGTTTGCGCAGGCCTTCAATACGCCGATACTGATCATCCACAGCGAGCTCGACTTCCGCGTACCGCTTGGTGAAGGGATGCAGTTATTCACCGCCGTGCAGCGCAAAGGAATCGACTCGAAGTTTTTGTCGTTCCCCGACGAAGGTCACTGGGTCCTGAAACCGCAGAATTCCCAACTCTGGTACCACACGGTGCTGGACTGGCTGGACAAATATTTACAACAGCCGCGGGTTATCACGGAATCACGGAAATAGATTCTCGCCGCGAAAAGGCACAAAAGGCACAAAAAATTTGTTTGTGCCTTTTGTGACTAATTTTGAAAACTCTACTCCGGGCGTTCGGGTGGGGGTGCGACGGCGACGAAGTCTTCGGCAAAGCGGCGACCGTATTCGTCGAGTAGTTCATTGACGCGTTCGAGACTTGGAGACCGCACGATCAATCCCGCGTGGTGCCGCTTCTTTACGCGGTAGATGATCTCGCTGTCGACATAACTCGACGTGTCAGGGTCCTCTTGTTTCGCGAGCGAGAGGATTATTCCGGCGTACTCCTTGTGCGCCGGTGTGATGCGTGCGGGTGCTTTGCCATCGACGATCTCGAGCCTGGCCCATTCACGCCACAAGTTGATGCCTGATGCTGCTTCGAGCACTTCCGCGATGTACGCACCGCCAACACGTGCAGCGATTTCGAGAAAGTAAAACTTCCCGTCCGCGTCGCTCTTGATGAACTCGGCGTGTGTCGCGCCACGTTCGAGACCGAGCGCACGCACCAGTTTTTTATTTATAGTCAGCAGCTCTTTCTCATCAGCCGAGCCACGCGTAAGTGTTCGCGAAACGTAAGCGCCGCCGTGATGCGCAACCTGCATCGGTGGCCGTCCATATTGATTCGTCCCTGCAAACACAACCTTGCCTTCGTTGACCACTGAATCGACATGGAAAACTTCTCCGGGAATAAAGCGCGCCAGCACGTAATAAGACGCCCGCTCACGCAGGTTCTCGCGCTCGTTCATTTCATCGATCGCGCGCCAAACTTCCTGAGGCTCGCTTACTTTGCGGATGCCGATCGCGGAAACGTCGGAACGGGGCTTGATGACCCATGGTCCAGGAACGCGCTTCATGTAGTCGTCAACTTCGTCCGCGTTGACGAGCGGCACAAACTCGGGCACGTTGATGCCCGCACGCTCGCTGTGAACCGCCATTGATAACTTGTCGCGAAAGATCTTCGCACCGGAACTGCTCAAACCCGGCAGGCACAAATGCTCGCGCATCAGAGCAGCAGTGACGACGTCAAACTCCTCGAGCGCCACGATTCGATCGATCTTTGTGTTGCGTGCGAGAAACGCCAGTAGATCTATGAACAGCGCCGGGCCCGCATCGTTGGGCACTGCAATCAGCTCGTCGAGACTCTCGCGCGGCCACTCTTCCTTGAGCATCTTCTCTTTCGTGATGAGGATGACGCGGCAACCGTGAGCTTTGCACTCATGAATAAAATCGGAACCTTTGAAGTAGGTTGCCAGACAGATAATGTTCAGGGGGCGTTTCTCGCTTTGCGACATTTTATTCTCTTTTCAGAGGAGTGATCTCCTGCTAAGGTATCGCGCATAGCATGATTTTCAAAGGCCCCTATCCGGACATAACAATTCCCGAAACTGCGCTGACGCCTTTCGCCATGCATCGCGCGAAAGAACTGGCTGACAAACCGGCTCTGATCGATGGTCCAACCGGACGCAAGGTCACTTACCGGCAACTGGCGGATTCGATCGGCGTCGCTGCTTACAATCTCTCGCAACGCGGTTTCAGGAAAGGTGACGTGTTCGGCATTTTGAGTGCAAACTGCCCCGAATACGCGATCGCATTTCACGCGGTTGCGACTCTAGGCGGAATCGTTACGCCAATGAACCCGCTTTACACGAGGCACGAGATTGCTCACCAGCTCAGAGATTCCGGCGCTCGTTTTCTGGTGACCTTGCCTTCGTTCGTTGAGAAAGCCGGCGAGGCATGCGCGGATGCAGGCGTCGAAGAGCTCTTCGTTTTCGGAAGCGCGCCGGGGGCAACGTCATTCGATACCCTTCTCGTCGATAACGGACGCGCCGAACAAACCGCAGTCAATCCGCTCGAGGATCTCGTCGCACTTCCCTACTCGAGCGGCACGACAGGTTTTCCGAAAGGCGTGATGCTCACGCACCACAACCTCGTCGCAAACCTCCGCCAGATGGAAGGCCTCTGCTATTTCTACGAAACCGACACGTTGATCTGCGTGTTGCCGTTGTTTCACATCTACGGTCTCGTCGTCGTCCTGAACATGGGCCTGTATACCGGCGCGACTGTAGTCATGATGCCGCGGTTTGATCTCGAAACATTCCTGAAAGCGGCCCAGGACTATGAGGTAAGCCTCGCGCACATCGTGCCGCCGATCGTGCTGAGTCTGAGCAAGAACCCGATCGTCGATAACTACAGACTTCCAAAGCTCAGGACACTCTTCTCGGGCGCCGCGCCTTTGGGTGAAGAGTTGACGCGCGCGTGCATGGATCGCCTCGGGTGCAACATCCGTCAGGGTTATGGAATGACCGAGACCAGTCCGGTCACCCATTCGTCGCCGGCGCCTCCGTTCGAGCTGAAGTTCGGCTCGGTGGGTGTTCCCGCGCCGAATACGGAGTGCAAGATCATCGATCTCGGAACTGGTGAACCTCTTGGACCAGGCGAGAAGGGCGAGGTCTGCGTGCGTGGTCCGCAGATCATGAAAGGTTACTTGAACAAACCGGAAGCGACTGCGCAGACGATCGATAGCGAAGGCTGGCTGCACACCGGCGACATCGGTTACGCCGACGAAGATGCACACTTCTTCATCGTCGATCGCGCGAAGGAGTTGATCAAATACAAAGGTTTCCAGGTGCCGCCGGCCGAACTCGAGGCAGTGTTGTTGACGCACCCGTGCGTGGCCGACGCCGCAGTGATTCCTTATCCTGACGACGAAGCGGGCGAGGTGCCGAAGGCAATAATCGTGTTGAAACAGCCCGTCGAGGGCGATGCGCTGCTGGAGTATGTCGCGGATAGAGTCGCGCGCCACAAGCGCATCCGGCACATCGAATTCGTCGACAAAATTCCGAAGTCACCATCCGGAAAAATTCTGCGCCGCGTACTCGTGGAAATAGAGAAGAGCCGCAGATTTACGCAGATAAACACGAATTAGAAATGACTCTGCGTTAACCAGCAAAGATCTGCGGCCAACCTACTTGACAGTCTTATAGCTCCCGACTAGAGTCGCTAAAACCTGAGGAGGTAATGACATGCACGTTCGTCGTTTACACTTCGCGCTCGCGATTTTTCTGCTATCGGCGCTGCCGCTTTCGGCGCAGGTTAAAAAGCCCGCAGACGTTTGGGCAGAATGGGAAACGCTCAGTCCGGAGAACGAAGAATTTACTGTCTTGATGCCGAAGAACCCGACCACGGAGACAACTAAATTTCCGTATCACAAGATGGAACTGAGCGCGCGCCTTTACCTGGCCACGTCGTCGGCTGGACCGGTGATCGGCGTCGTTTCGTTGAGTGGTATCAAATCCGATCCGGCGCAGTACACCGAGTTTGCGCGCTTCAATTCCTACGTCGACGCATTCAAGAATTTTTTCCCGCCGAAGATTCGTTCGAAAGAGACGCTGGCGAAGCTCGTGCTGGTGAGCAGCCGTCCGTTCCGTGGCTACACCGGACGCTCTTACAACATGACTCTCGGCGATCTGAATGGATCTGTTAATGCCTTTGTGACGAAGAAGCGCTTCTACGCGATCGTCTCACTCAATACTAAGAAGGACGATGCGCTCGAAGAAAAGTTTCTGAGTTCGTTTGAGTTGCCGGATCGTCCGCCGGATCAACCAAAGACGTCTGCTACAGATGCTGACACCGTCGCCGGCGCTCGTGCGAAGACTGAGGGACAAGGCGAGGCAAAAGGTGAGGGCGAAGTTCAGGCATCGGGCGCCGAAGGCAACACTGAACAGAACACCAGCGGTTCTGACACCCCGAATCAGCAAGTGCCAACGCCGAACGAGAGGCAAAAACAAAGGGCTCCGATGGCAGGTGGCATGTTGAACTCGAAAGCCATTTACCTGCCGCAGCCGGAAGTTCCTGCAGGCGAGGCGGCTGGTGTGGTGCTGGTCCAGGTGCTGATCGACGAACAGGGCACCGTGATTGATGCGCGCCCAGTTTCCGGCCCGCAACACCTCTACGCGGCCGCGGTAAACGCCGCACGTCTCGCGAGATTTACGCCCGTGTTGTTTATGGGCGAACCGGTTAAAGTTAACGGAACGCTGAGTTACAATTTCGCTCGTTCAAACTGAAATATCAGCCGCAGATAAACGCAAATGACGCAGATCAAAACTAATACTTAGGTTTGATCCGCGTCATCCGCGTTTATCTGCGGTCCAAACTGAATAAAATGTCATCTGGAACAGCTACCGTGTGTCCGGCATGGTCCATACCGGGCTATCTCGAAGTGCGTGACGATCACCTGACCGTCAACGGCGCGGACACAATCGCGCTCGTCGAGAAGTTCAACTCGCCGTTATTTGTTTTTTCCGAAGGTCGCATTCGCGACAACATCGCACGTCTGCAACGCGCCGCGAACGCCGTCGATCGACCGATCAAGTTTTGCTACGCGTCTAAGGCAAACTCAAACATGGCGGTCCTCAAAGTCGTGCTCGAATCCGGCATCGACATCGAGGTCAACAGCGGCGGCGAACTATTCAAGGCCCTGCGCGTCGGCTTTCGTCCGGACCAGATCATCTTCAACGGCACGAGCAAGTCAGACGACGAGCTCGACGACGCGGTACGCGCAGGCATTTACGCTATTAATATCGACTCGATCTACGAGATCGAACTGGTGGAACAGTCGGTCCAGCGGCTGCGCGCTCGTGGCGAACAGATCCCTGCGGCGCGTATCACGTTGCGTCTCGTCCCCGAGATCGGCACGCGCTCACACCTCGGGCTTCAAACTGCGTTGCTGACGTCGAAGTTCGGGATCTCGTCGTCAGAAGTTCTCGCAGCCTTCCGGCGCGGCTTGCAAAAACCCGATCTGGTGAAGGTCTGCGGCATTCACATTCACGTCGGTTCACAAACACCTGACGTCGAGCCGTTCGCCGAAGCCTTCAAGAGCATGTGGGAACACCTCGTCACGATTCATCGCGCGACCGGCCACACGCTCGAACACATCAATCTCGGCGGCGGCATTCCCGTCAACTACCTCCGCGATCGCTCGCAGGCCGATCAACTTCCGGAACACGAGCGCGACATGCTCGGCGCGGAGCTCGACCCCACCGTCGTGTTAACTGAAGCACTGCGCGTCGCGCGTGAATCAGCGCGTGCCGCGGACGCGGAGCATCTGCTCGATCAAGTCACGATTCTTCTCGAGCCAGGCCGAAGCATCATCGCGGATGCGGGTTTAGTGCTCACAACGGTGCGAAATATCAAACAGCGACCCGAAACTGGTGATGTCTGGTTGTTGACCGATGCGGGCTACAACATCATGCTCTCGATGAACAATTACAAGTGGTACTACCACTTGATCTCTGCGTCGCGAGCAAGTGCTCCATACGCGCGAGATTACAAGGTTGCTGGTCCGTTGTGCGATTCCGGGGATGTTTATTTTGATATTGAACGTGAGGGGCGTTTGCCTGACTATCGCAAGTTGCCCGAGGATGTTGGACCAGGTGAGGTGCTGGCGCTGTTGAATTGTGGTGCTTACTCACTGGCGCAGATGTTTCATTACAACGGGCGGCCGCTTCCCGCGGCAGTGCTGGTTCGTAGAGATGGTGGTGTCGATCTGATTCGGCGAAGAGATACTTACGAAGACTTGATCACTAACGACGTTTTTTAGCCACAGATAAACGCGGATTTTATACGGATGCAGACTCAACATACACAATTGATCCGTGGGCTCGGATTGATTGCGGCAATCTCGGTTAACGTCGCGAATATTATCGGTACGGGCGTGTTTCTCAAGGCACGTGTGATGACTTGCAATGTGGGGACACCGGCGAAAGCGCTTATCGTGTGGGTTCTCGCTGGTCTGCTCGCGATGGCTGGTGCGCTCACGTATGCGGAACTGCTCGCGATGAAGCCTCGTGCCGCCGGCGAGTATGGGCTCGTGCGTGATGCTTACGGACGGCCGCTCGGGTTTATCTATGGCTGGACCCAATTCATGATCGCGCGCACCGCTTCAGCAGCAGCACTCGCGGTCGGATTTGCGATCTTTCTCAACGATTTGGTTCATGGAGCTTTGAAGCCGGCCGTGCTTGGCCCATTCGCACTGCCTGGTGGCTTTACTGTCTCACTTACACGACTGCAACTCGTCGCCCTCCT
>DATDFT010000161.1:0-3285 GCA_036522475.1 Pyrinomonadaceae bacterium
ACGAGGAGAGCTATGGAGCGGAGTTTTCGCGCGGACAATCTGAATGTCTATGTCTACGAGAATCGAGAATCGATGGGTAAGGCAGCCGCCTCTGTCATTGCGGCGGAGATTAGAAATGCCATTCAAGAGCGCGGCCGCGCAGTTGCCATACTCGCCTCTGCGCCATCGCAAAATGAGTTTCTCGCTAACCTGGCTGATGCGCCCGACATCGACTGGTCGCGTGTAACAGCGTTCCACTTGGATGAATACCTCGGCATGGATGATCGAGCGCCGCAGTCGTTTCGCCGGTTTCTGATGGATCGCCTGGTGAACAAAGTTCCGCTTCAAGAGTTTCATGGTTTGCATGGTGATGCGCCCGATGCTGCGCAGGAAGCTGATCGTTACGCCGAACTGCTGCGAACGAATCCTCCGGACTTTGCCGTACTGGGAATCGGAGAAAACGGTCATCTCGCGTTTATCGATCCACCGTTCTGTGACTTCAATGACCCGCAGGCGGTGAAAGTTGTCGAGCTCGATGAGGTTTGTAGAAACCAGCAGGTTAACGACGGAGCATTCACATCTCTCGATGCAGTTCCAAGAAACGCGTTGTCGTTAACGATTCCGACATTGATGGCGCTTCCAAAACTATTCGCGATTGCGCCCGGTCCGGCTAAACGAGCGGCGATCAAGAACACGGTGGAAGGCCCAATCAGCACGCAGTGCCCAGCATCCATTTTGCGGACGCACCCCGACGCTCATTTGTTTATCGATCAGATTGCGGCAGAGTTTCTGAATCGTTGAAGTATACGCAACCCTGGCGAGGCTCACTTGGAAGAGGTCACCTCCTCCAAGCTTGATTATTGACGCCGGTTGGATTGTCCAGCGGCGCGTTTATTCGGAAGCCAAAGGAGACAGCATGCACAGTTCAGTTCACGTCATCGATTACGTGGTGCTTGTCTGTTACCTGCTTTTGATGGCTGGTATCGGCGCCTACTTCATGCGCTTCATGCGCGTCGGTGCTGATTTCCTGAAGGGCGGAAATCGCGTTGAGTGGTGGGTTGCGGGAATGGCTTCGTTCATGTCCGGATTCTCGGTTTGGACATTCACGGGCGGCGCAGGCTTCGCATACCGGCAAGGTGTGATCGGTGTGTTTCTGATGGCGCTTGCCGTGCCCGCATTCTTCTTCGGTTACCTTGTATTTGCGCAAGCCTGGCGACGTTCACGCGTCACGACGGTCGTTGAATACATCCGGAGTCGCTTCGGCGAGGGAACCCACAAGATGTTTTCGTGGCTCACTGGTCCAAGCCAGTTGATGTTTGGATCCGTTCGGCTCTTTGCGTTGTCGAGTTTCATGTCGATCGCACTCGGCGTTCCCGTCGAGTATCTCGTAATCATTTGTGGACTCGTCGTGCTGGCTTACACGGTGCTCGGCGGATACTGGGCGGTGTGTTTCACGGACATGTTTCAGTTCATGTTCCTGTTCCCAATCGCCTGCGTCTTGATGGTCCTCTCACTGGCAAACGTGGGTGGCTTGAGCAGTTTCATTGCCCATGCGCCGCAAGGTTACTTCAACCCTTTAGCGGGCGATTACGGTTGGCTGTTTCTGATCGTGTACACCGTTTCTCAAACGACCGGTTACAACAACTTCGGCAACGCGCAGCGCTACTTCTGCGCTGACACGGAGCAGTCAGCGAAACGAATCGCCGTTCTCTGCATGATCCTATTCACAATCGGCAGCGTGATCTTTTATCTGCCACCGTTGATCGCGCGTGTGGTCCTGCCGGATCTCGGCACAGCGGCAAACGGTCTGAAGCAACCTTCGGAAGCGGCGTACATCGCGATGGGTTTGCGTGTACTTCCGCCGGGGATGATCGGAGTGCTCCTCGCCGCAATGCTGGCATCCTCGATGGCGTCCTTGTCGGCGCACAACCACATCATCACCGGAATCTTCGCGAAAGACCTCTATCAAGGCTATCTGCGAAGAGATGCCTCGGATCGGCACATGCTGACTGCCAGTCGTCTCACGTCGCTTGGCGTCGGCGTGGTGATGATCTGTGTCGCGCTACTGTTCGCCCAAGGCGCGACAGGCATTTTCACTCTGCTCTTCATTCTTGAATCGATGTTTCTAATCCCCCTCGGCCTGCCGCTGCTCTACGGCTTTCTCACGAAGCGTGGACCATGGTGGTCCGCAGTATGTGCTTACGTCATCGGTGCGATCACATCGTTGTTCGTAAACTTTTATCTCAATCGTTACCGCGGCATGGGGCTGAATGAGACGTATCTCATCGGCATTCCGGCAATCACGACGACCATCGCATTTTTCGTTCCCGCGCTCTTGATAAAACCAGCGGGCGAATTCGCCAAACGCGTCGACGCATTCTTTGGAAAACTAGCAACACCAATCGACCCCGCAACTGAACTCGGAACCGCCGGCATGTCAGGTCGCGGGCAACTGGCCCTCGTTGGAAAAGTCACCACCGGGATGGGTCTCGCTTGTTTTCTGTTGGTAGCCGCGAGCGCTGCCGGACGCGATCGGTTGATCATCGCGATCTATGCAGTTGTTACGACCCTCGTTGGATTGGCATTCATCGCTACGGGTCGCACGCCACAGCGACGAGTCGCTGAGCCGCTCGACGTCGGTCCCGTTTCGATGATTGAGGAGTAAATGATTCGCTTACTCATTCTTGTTCTCGCGACAACAATGCTAGCGCCCACGGCTTCAGGATCCGTGCGTGTGATTTGGGCCGTAAACGACGGAGAAAAAGTCGAACGAGACGATCTCAACAATCCGAACAAGTCGTCCAATTCAACTTGGGACGGTCACAAGATCAAGATCTTTGGAGCGCGGAACGAAATCATCGCGTTTCAAGTGATCGTGGAGACCGACCAAGACGGTGCGACTGCGCTTTCCGTCGCCCTGCCGGAGTTACGACAAGGCACGACAAAGATCAAGTACGTTGCCCCGCAACTCGATCCGACGATTTACGCGCATCGTCCGATTCAAATCTTCACCGCTAATTACATGAACGTCGAGCAGGCGTCGCATGCCGAGTGGGTGTACCAGCAGGGCTCGCCTGCGGCTCCGAAAGATCCGACCGGTTGGAAGCCTGTTCAGCTAGTTCCTGAGAATGCGCGCAAAGGACGCGGTGGTTTCCCACTAAACGTGCCGGCCAATTCGAATCAAGCTGTCTGGATCGAGATCTACACCGATCGAAATCTGCCGGCCGGCATCTACAACGGAAACGTCGTCCTGTCCGCCGATAATCAGAAGCACACGATTCCGATTGAATTGGAGCTCTTCGACTT
>DATDFT010000162.1:0-13982 GCA_036522475.1 Pyrinomonadaceae bacterium
TGCAGTAGCTGGTCCAACTGCTCCGGCGTAACGCGTTTGACTGCCGTCGCTTTGTCGATCAGTTTTTCGTAAACCATCTCGACAGCGATACGCACTGCGGCAGCGCCGCTGCGTTTGCCGGTGCGCGTTTGCAGCATCCAGAGTTTGCCGCGTTCGATCGTAAACTCGCAGTCCTGCATGTCGCCGTAATGCTTTTCGAGCAGGTCTGCGATCGACGCGAACTGATCGTAAACTTCCGGCAATTCCTTCTTGAGTTGACTGATCGGGTTCGGCGTGCGAATGCCGGCGACAACGTCTTCGCCCTGCGCGTTCAGCAGATACTCGCCGTATAGTTCCTTCTTGCCGGTCGATGGATCACGTGTGAAGGCGACGCCGGTGCCGCTGCCCGCGCCCATGTTGCCGAACACCATCGCCTGAACGTTGACTGCAGTGCCCAGCGAGTCAGGGATGCGATTGACGCGTCGATAATCGATTGCGCGGCGACCCATCCAGGAGTTGAACACTGCCATGATCGCAACGCGCAGTTGCTCGTACGGATCTTCCGGAATCGCTGACTGCTCAGTCAGAATAATCTGCTTTTCAGCAGCGATGATCTCGCGCAGATGGTCCGATTGTAAATCCGTGTCGCGGCCGCCTTGAGTTTGCGCTTTGAAACGATCGAGCACGCGCTCGAACTTTTCGTGCGCGACGCCCATCACGATCTCGCCGAACAACGACGCAAACCGTCGATAAGCATCGAGCGCGAAACGCAGGTCGCCCGTCTGTTCCGCCAAACCCTGCACCGTTTCTTCGTTCAAACCGAGATTCAGCACCGTATCCATCATGCCCGGCATCGAGAACGCCGCGCCCGAGCGAACCGAGACGAGCAGCGGATTCTTCGGATCGCCGAAACGCTTGCCGACCTTCTCCTCGATCTTTTTGAGTCCCTCTTTCACTTGTTCCCACATGCCTTCAGGGAAATTCTTGTCGTTGTCGAAGAAGGCATTGCACGCTTCAGTGGTCACGACCAAACCCGGCGGCACGGGCAAGCCCGCGCGCGTCATCTCACACAACCCGGCGCCTTTGCCGCCGAGTAATGTCTTGTCGTCGCCGGGACCTTCCTCGAAGAGGTAGACCCATTTATGTGTTTTTGGCTCGGTAATTTCAGGGGTTTCTTCAGTAACGGTGCTCATGTCTTTGAAAATTATCAGATTTGCTGATCCATGTCACCCGTGTTCATCTGTGGCTGAAGAAGGGATAAACTATCAGGCATCATGGCAAACGTAACTAGTCTGAACGTGAACGGGAAGAAACTGCGCGTCGACGTCGATCCGCAAACACCGCTGCTGTACGTCCTGCGCGATAATCTGAACCTGACGGGAACGAAGTACGGTTGCGGTGAGGCGCGCTGTGGCGCGTGTACGGTGCTCGTCGATGGGCAACCGATGCGATCGTGCGTGACGCCGGTCGCGCGAGTCGGCGAAAAACAAGTCATGACGATCGAAGCGCTGGAGAAAGATGGCAAGCTCAACGCGTTGCAGGAAGCGTTTCTCAAGGCCGATGCGCTTCAGTGTGGTTACTGCACTTCGGGAATGATCATGTCCGCGACAGCGCTGTTGAATACGAATCCGAAGCCCACGCGCGATGAGATCGTGAAGCACATGAATGGCAACGTATGCCGTTGCGGCACTTACCTGCGCATCTTGAACGCAATCGAGATTGCTGCGGGAACGGCGAAGGAGGTGGCCGAATGAACGAACTACTCGACCAACTCGAGGCGGAACGTTACGAGCTCTTCGAAGGGCCTGCATATCATTTCAGTTTTAATCGACGCCAGTTTCTGAAAGCGTTCAGTGGCGGCATCGCGCTGATCGTGCCGATGTCAAACCTCGTCGCGCACACGTTGCAACAAGAGCAGGGCGAGTCAGGAAGAAATCGATCGAATGAGCGCGTGCCAGACGACATCGGCGCGTGGATTCACATCGATGAAAGCGGCACGGTCTCCGCGTTCACGGGCAAAGTCGAAATCGGGCAGAACATTCGCACGTCGTTGGCCCAGGCTGTTGCCGACGAGTTGCACGTACCGATGAACGAGGTGCGGCTGGTGATGGCCGATACGGATCTGACGCCGTTTGACCTCGGCACGTTCGGCAGCATGAGCACTCCGCGAATGGCGCCCCAGTTACGCAAAGCAGCCGCAGCTGCACGCGAAACGCTGATCGCACTCGCGGCGGAGCAGTGGAAAGTCGCGCCCTCAGACGTGCGAATCGTGAACGCGCGTTTCGTCAATCATGATGCGTCGAAATCGCTGACGCTCGCTGAGGTCGCAAAAGGTCGGAAGCTCGTCAAGACGATTCCGCCTGACGTTGCGATCACGCCGGCGCGTGACTGGACGATCGCGGGCACGTCTGTGCCGAAAGTGGACGGCCGCGACTTCGTGAGCGGCAAGCATCAGTACACGACCGACTTGAAGCGCGCAGGCATGTTGTATGGGCGCATTGTCAGACCTTCCGCGCTTGAAGCGAAGCTCCTCACCAGCGACACGAAGGCGGCTGAGTCGATGCCGGGTGTGGTCGTTGTTCATGACGGTGATTTCATCGGCGTGGCCGCGCCCGATTTGCAAACTGCCATTCGCGCCGAGAAAGCGATCGCTGTTCACTGGGAGGCGCCCGGTCAGCCGGGGAACGATGAGTTGTTTGATTACTTGAAGAAAAATGCGACGGCGGCGAGCCGCGGCAGTGGCCGTCCGGTCGGCTCGATCGCGGACGGCATGGCGGCCGCCGACAAGAAACTCTCGCAGACGTACACCGTCGCTTACATCGCGCACGCGCCGCTCGAGCCGCGTGCCGCAGTGGCGGAGTGGAACGACGGCAAGCTGACGGTTTGGACCGGCACGCAACGTCCGTTCGGCGTGAGAAATGAGCTCGCTGAAGCTTTTCACATCCCGGAAGAGAAGATCCGTGTGATCACGCCTGACATGGGTTCCGGATATGGAGGCAAGCACACCGGCGAGTGCGCGATCGAAGCAGCGCGGCTGGCGCGCGGAAGTGGCAAGCCGGTCAAACTCGTCTGGACGCGCGAAGAAGAGTTTAGTTGGGCTTACTTTCGTCCGGCAGGCGTGATCGAAGTCAGCACGGGTGTGAAGAACGATGGCACAGTGACGGCGTGGGAGTTTCACAATTACAACTCCGGTGGCGCAGGGATTCAGGTGAAGTACGACTTCCCGAATCAGAATATTCAGTTTCACAACAGCAAGTCGCCTTTGCGGCAGGGTTCGTATCGCGGGCTCGCTGCGACTGCGAACCACTTCGCGCGTGAAGTTCACATGGATGAGTTGGCCCATGCGGTCAACATGGACCCGGTCGAGTTTCGTTTGAAGAACATCAAAGACGAGCGTTTGAAAGCAGTGTTACAGGCGGCAGCAAAGACGTTCCGGTGGGGAGGCAAGAAGACTGACGGGCGTGGCGTTGGGATAGCGTGTGGTTTTGAGAAGGGAAGCTACATCGCGACTGCGGCGGAAGTTTCGGTCGATGCGAAGACCGGGCGCGTGAAGATCGAGCGAGTAGTCGAGAGTTTCGAGTGCGGCGCGATCGTGAATAAGTTGCACTTGAACAATCAGGTTGAAGGCGCGATTGTGCAGGCGATTGGCGGTGCGCTGTTCGAACAGATTGAGTTTAAGAACGGGCAGATTTTGAACGGGAAGTTTTCGAAGTATCGATTGCCGAGGTTCAGCGACGTGCCGAAGATCGAAGTCGTGTTGCTCGACCGGAAAGACTTGCCGTCAGCGGGTGCAGGCGAAACGCCCATCGTCGGCCTCGCACCGGCGGTCGGTAACGCGATTTTCGATGCGACGGGTAAGAGGATTAGATCTATGCCGTTACACGGATAAACACGGAAATAAATCCGGATTTGTTATCCGGGTTATCCGCGGCTTAATTGATCGAAAGCGTGCACGATTGTAGTGGTAATTCTTCCTTCTGAGGAGTAGCGGCGGAAGTCAAATGTCGTCACAGGCGCGACGCCCAGGCTCGACGACGTTAAAAAGATCTCATCCGCTTCCGTTAGATCCTGCATTTCATAACTTCCTTCGAGCAGCGGGATGAAACGCTGGTTCGCGAGCTCGATCACGCATTCACGCGTGATGCCCGCGAGGGCGCCGGTGCTCAACGCCGGAGTGTGCAGCGTTCCGTTCTTCGCCCAAAACAAGTTTGCGGTCGTTGCGGAAACGATTTCGCCACGTTCGTTCAACACCACGGCCTCATCGAAGTCACGGCTCTGCGCCTCTTCCCACGAAAGCACGTGCTCGAGGTAGTTGAGGCTCTTGATTCCCACGAGCGGCGAGACAGTGTTGGTTCGATAAGGAGAGACTGCGAGCGACACGCCCGTTGACGCAATCTTCTGCGGCTCGCCGGTCATGATCAGCAGGTCCGTTTTCTTCGCGCCGGGCATGCGCGTTTTCCAGATGTCGCGGCCGCTGCGCGCAAGCATGATCACGCGCGCGCGACCTTCCTGCACCTGGTTCACAGCGATCAGTTTATGCAGTGCTTCGCCGACGTTCTTCTCGTTACATCCGGTGTAATCGACGTCGAGCTTCTTCGCGTGCGCGGCGAGGCGCTGCCAGTGTTTGGACCAGAGAAACGGTTGCGAGTTGTAGATGGCGAGAGTCGTGAAGACGCCGCGGCCGTAGAGCATCGCGGAGGAGACCGGCGCGACGCGCGCTTTCGTCGCCTCAACCATGCTTTTGTTGAGGTAGATGACGGGATGCATTTTGCGCTTGCTGATCTAAACGCCTACGACTTCGGCCTGGAGTTTGGTTGCGAGGGCATCGCGCCAGGCCGATTCCAGTTCGGCAATATCTGCGCGAACTGTTTCTTCGCCATCAACAGCAATGACAAGCTCGTTTCCGCCGACGCGACCGAGCATTGCGAACGGCGCCTGGTTGTGTTCAGCGATCTCCTGCACGGCGCCGGCATCGGAAGGATTGAAGCTGATAATGATTCGTGAAGGTGATTCACTGAAAAGCAGCGTTGTTGGACCAAGTGGTCCTTTGAGATCGACTTTAGCGCCAATGGCGTCGCGTCCCAACGTCGAGAAACACGACTCAGCCAGCGCGACCGAGAGTCCACCATCGGAACAGTCGTGAGCTGAAGCAAGCAAGCCAGCCTCGGCGGCGGCGAGACATGCTTTTTGCACGGCCACTTCGCGGTTCAGATCCAATGCCGGCACTTTTCCTGACGCGGTAAACAAATCGTCCTGCGTAATGCCGAGCAGCGCAATCACGTCGCCGGATTTTTTGAAGCCTGGCAAAACTGCGCGCTTGACGTCTTCAATCAATCCGACCATGCCGATCACGGGCGTCGGCAGTATGCCGCGACCTTCAGTCTCGTTGTAGAACGACACGTTCCCGGAAACGACCGGCGTCTCAAAAGCACGACACGCCTCCGCCATCCCATCAATCGTTTCGGAGAACGACCACATTACTTCGGGTCGCTCGGGCGAAGCGAAGTTCAAACAATTCGTGATCGCGATCGGCCGCGCCCCGACGCAGACAACATTGCGCGCCGATTCTGCGACAACGAGTTTCGCGCCTTCACGGGGATTCGCAGCGCAGTAACGGCCGTTGCCGTCGAGGGACATCGCGAGCGCGCGCCGTGTTTCTTTTATTCTGACCACAGCCGCATCTGCGCCCGGCAGGATCGCGGTGTTGGTGCGGACCATGTGATCGTACTGTCGATAGACCCAGTGCTTGGATGCGATGTTGCCCGACGACAGTAAACGCAATAGTTCTGAAGTTAAATCCGTGCTTTCGATCGTTGTAATCTGCGGTTCCTGCTTCGGCGCCGGCGCCATCGGCCGTTCATAACGCGGCGCTTCATCCGTCAACGCTTCAACCGGAATGTCAGCGACTATCTCGCCGTTATGGACCACCTGCATGCGGCCGGTGTCGCGCACTCGTCCAATCACAACTGCATCGAGATCCCACTTGCGGAAAATGTCGACCACTTCGCGCTCACGACCCGAGTGCGCGACGATCAGCATGCGTTCCTGCGACTCCGACAACAGCATCTCGTACGCGGTCATGTTCTGTTCGCGCTGCGGCACAAGAGACAAGTCCAACTCGATGCCGGTGCCCGCACGCGCTGCCATCTCGCACGACGAAGAAGTGAGACCTGCAGCGCCCATGTCCTGAATCCCAGCGACTGCGCCACTCTTCATGGCCTCGAGGCAAGCCTCGAGCAGGAGCTTTTCGAGAAACGGATCGCCAACCTGAACTGTTGGACGTTTTTCCAAAGCTTCTTCGTCAAATTCCGCCGAAGCCATGGTAGCGCCGTGGATGCCGTCGCGTCCGGTTTTGGCTCCGACGTAAAGCACCGGATTGCCGATGCCCGTCGCCTTGCCGAAGAAGATCTGATCGTGTCGCACGAGACCGAGTGCGAAGGCGTTAACGAGCGGATTCAACGCGTACGCATCGTCAAACGCGACTTCACCTCCGACAGTCGCAACGCCAAAGGCGTTTCCGTAGTGCGCAATGCCGGCGACGACGCCGGCCAGCAACGATCGATTGCGGCGTCCGTGTTGCGGGTGATCGAGTGATCCGAAACGCAAGCTGTTCATCGACGCAACGGGCCGCGCGCCCATCGTGAAGATGTCTCGCAGGATTCCGCCGACGCCCGTTGCCGCACCCTGAAACGGTTCGATGAACGAAGGATGATTGTGCGACTCGATCTTGAAAGCGGCGCACCAGCCGTCACCGAGATCCACGACTCCGGCGTTTTCGCCGGGCGGAACGATCACTCGTGGGCCAGTTGTGGGCAGCCGTTTCAAGTGAATGCGAGACGATTTGTATGAGCAATGCTCCGACCACATAACTGAAAAAATGCCGAGCTCGGCAAAACTCGGTTCACGGCCAAGCAGTTCCTTTATTTGCTCGAATTCTTGTTGGGTGAGGTTGTGGGCGGCGATAACTTCAGGAGTAATCATTTTCTGAATATAGGTCCTATAGAATGTATAGGACCTATCACTAACTACTACCTTTCTTAACCACTTTGTCGATCGCCTCACGCAGTTCGGCGATGTTGACGCGCCCGATGTGCTTGTAAACAACCTCGCCTTTCTCGTTGTAGAGGAAAGTCGCCGGCAGGTCGCCGCGCCATCTCCGATCCACGAGGTTGATAGCGGGCTCAGGATCGTTCGCATCAAGCAGGTACGCCGGCATCGTCGCTTTCATCGAGTCGAGAAACTTCGGCACCTCGGTTTTTATATCACTCATGTCGTCGAGCGAGACCGTGAAAAACTCCAGCGACTGCGACCCGTAATCTTTGTTGATCTTGACGAGATCGGGAAACTCGTCGCGACAAGGATCGCAGAACGTAGCCCAGAAGTTAACGAGCAACGGCCGTTGTCTTTGTTGAGTGAGTAACCCTTTGAGCGCGTCTGTATCGATCGGCGATACAACCGCGGCCGGCTTGTCGGATTTCGGAGCAGGGCCCTTTCGTTTCTGGGCCGGAGCCGCGAGACTCACTAACAGAACACAGAACGTGATTGGAATGATCGCTTTTGTAAATCGCATTTGCTTACGCTCTCTTGATAGTGCAACCGAAAGCCTTCGCTTCTGATTTTTCGACTGCCTTGGCGGCCAACGCTGCGTCCAGTGCATTGCGCAGGTCGTTGGTCTCAACTTGCGCGGCGTTGCGTGCGTTGTCGATGCGCCCGTGATAGAGCAGCTTGTTGTTCGGATCGAGGAAGTAAGCTTCAGGCGTAACAGCAGCGCCGAGTCTGTCCGCAATCTTGTTGCCCGGATCCTTAAGGATGGTAAAGGTCAGATTGTGTTCGGCGGCGTGCGCTTTAACTGCCGCAGCGTCTTCCGAGACGTTCGCGTTTATACCGATCACATTGATGCCCTTCGCCTTGTAATCCTGGGCCAGTTTTTCCATGCGTTCGTTGTACGCATTCGACACCGGACACTGCACGGAGATGAAGATCAGCACGGTGCCGTTCTTTCCGGCCAGCGACTTCAGCGAGTGGTCCTTGTTGTCAACATCGGGCAAGGTGAAGTCTTCAATCGTAGCGCCAATCGCAGGCGGCGCGGGAACTTCTCCTGCGGCGCGCGCACCAACGGCGATGGCGCCCGCTATCACAAACAGCGACGCCAACAGCATCGATAAATTTCTGGTTCTCATCAACAACTCTCCTTTAACGCTACTCGGAAATCTCGTGTAATCTGTATCTGTGGAGTCGGTGGATAATATAACTGAAACAATTGAGCAGGCGCTACCAGTCCCGGTGCGGATGGACGCCGATGAACGTTACACGGGGCGCGGCGTCACCATCGCGTTTCTCGACTCGGGTTTTTACGCACACAAAGACCTGATCGAGCCGCACAATCGCATCCTCGCTTATCACAACATCTTTGCACCTGAGGACGGTGTTTCGGCGCTGGAAGAGTCTGACGTTGCGAGTTGGCACGGCATGATGACCTCGGTCGTTGCCGCTGGAAATGGTTATTTGTCCGAGGGTCTTTATCGCGGCATCGCTCCTGAAGCGAACGTCGTGTTGGTGAAGATCGGAAAGACTGGTCGCATCCCCGAAAGCAATATCGAAACGGGCCTGCGCTGGGTGTTTGCAAACAAAAAGAAGTACGACATTCGCGTCGTCAACATTTCGGCCGGCGGCGATTTCGAACAGCCGTACCTGCACAATCGTCTCTGCCAGTTGGTTGAACAAGTAGTGGCGTCGGGAGTGACTGTTGTATGTGCGGTCGGCAATGCCGGACTTCTGCCCGGGCACCCGGTTTTACCGCCTGCAAGCGCGCCTTCGTCGATTGCGGTTGGTGGATTGGATGATCAGAATTCACTCGATCGCGCGAAGCGCGGGATGTATCGTTCGTCGTATGGTCCAACTATCGATGGTCTGCAAAAACCGGAAGTGATCGCGCCGGGAATCTGGGTTGCTGGTCCGATACTGCCGAACACACCCACGGCCGACCAGGCTCATCTTTACGCGGAGCTCGACAACGCCCTTGACGAAGAGTTACGCGGCATTATGGTGGCGCATCACGGTGTCGATAAAGAGCTCGATGAAGCGAGAGATTTGTCGGTGTCACTGTTGCGGCAGTTGATCACGATCAAGTTGCGCGAGGGCAACGTGATCAATCAGTACTACAAGTTTGTCGACGGTACATCGTTCGCGGCGCCGATCGTCTCGTCGATCGTTGCGTGCATGTTGGAAGCAAATCCGAAACTCACGCCCCAGCAAGTGAAACGTATTTTGATCGACACGGCGGAGAGGGTCGCGGGAGTCGAGGTCGAGCGACAAGGCTGGGGTGTGGTCGTGCCGCGAAAGGCCGTTGAGCTGGCGTTGCGCTTGCGCGCCTAGTGCGCGTGTGCAACAATTCGCGGCACCTAAAAAACCCATCGCGAGAAATGGAGAGTGTTTGAGTTTGTATGTCTGAGAATGAATCCGCAATAGCCGGCGGCGCGGCGAAAGCAAACGAGACCGCGCCGGAAGCGAGCACTGAAGAGATTACATATCATGCAGTGGAGAAGGATGGAGTAGTCACGGCCATTTGGGAGATGCAGGGACGAAAGCACCTGCGCACAATCGATCCACGCTCACGTCAGGGACAAGACATTCTTCGTCTTTACACCACCGAGCATCACGACGAAGCCGGCGAAGCTGCCGCGTCGTAATTCAGCGCAAAAGGGCCATACATTTTCACGGATGAACGCCGATCAGCAGTGTTCGTCTGCGAAAAATCTGTGGCCTGTTTTTATTTAGAATCCAATTACTTGAAGAAAAACTAAATTTTTGCAGAATGGCATTCCGGCATTCGCCTCTCCTGGTCCATCCTGAATTCAGCTAAGTTCCTTCATCGCAACCGTTAGCCCTGACAACCCCTCCTAGCCCGCGGCCCGAATACTCGGGAATACTCATTGCATGACCCGCAATTGTCCATTCCGGCCTTTACGCGTTCTAGTCCCTAACCGATAACGAGCTTTAACGACAACCAAAGGAGGATTGTCCATGAGAAGCGTACTACGCTTAGCAAGCGCGGCGATCTTGAGCCTCTTGTGTGCGATTAGCGTGTTTGCACAAGCGAGCCAAACAGGCGGTATTACCGGAGTAGTTAGTGACGCCAGCGGCGCCCTTGTTAGTGGGGCGACTATCGACGTCATCAACGAAAGCACGGGCAAGTCAGTCCGCACAGCAACCACTGCCGGTGACGGCGGCTACTCGATTACGCTGCTGACACCCGGACCTTACCGGCTGGAGATCACAGCCCCAAACTTTAAGAAAGCGATCGTCATGGCGGTCCAGGTACGGATCGGAGAGACCTCCCGGCAAGACGTCACGCTCGAAGCCGGCCGCATTGAAGAAACGGTGAACGTCGAGGCGGGTACCTCACTAATCAACCCCTCGAGCGCAGTGACCGGTCAGCCGTTGGGCGCTGAAACGCTCCGGCAGTTGCCGCTCGCGTCGCCAAACTTCCTCTTTTTATTATCGCTTTCCGCAGGTACCGCCAGCGAACCGACTGACGTTCGCACCGCCGGTCGCGGCAGCGCCGACATCAACGTTAACGGGCAGCGCACGAGCAACAACAGCATCTCGCTCGAGGGCATCAACGTTAACGACTTCAACCTCGCCCACTTCGATACCGTTCCGCTTCCGAACCCGAGCACACTCGAAGAGATGAAAGTCGCAACTTCACTCTACGACGCTTCGCAAGGCAGCAAGGGCGGCGGCGCACTGGGCCTCGTGATCAAGTCGGGTTCCAAAGACTACCATTGGGAAACCTACTGGTCACACCGCAATGACGCGCTGAATGCCAACGAATGGTTTCGCAACGCGAACGGCGTCAGGAAACGCGCTCGCCTGTTGCAGAACGTGTTCGGCGGGAGTGCCAGCGGTCCGGTGCCCGTACTGAACGGTTTTTGGTTCTTCAACTACCAGGGAGTTCGCGCCCGCAATGGTTTGGATCCGAATGGCTCCGCCCTGACGCCGACGATTCAGAACTTTCCCAAGAACGCCGACGGCACGACTTCGGCTGCCTTAATCGCCCCCGCTTTTGGTCTTACGCCGGCGCAAATCGATCCCATCGCGATTAATATTTTGAACCTCAAGAGCAATTTCTATGGCGGGCAGTTCCTGATCCCGCGGCCCGGCGACTGCAATAAGTCCGTGGGCAACACTGCCACCTTCAGCTGTAGTTTTTCAGGTGTTGCTCCGATCGAAGACAACCAGTACACGATCAGCTACGACCGGATCATGCGCGACGGAAAAGACAAGATCTCCGGACGCTGGTTCTACGACAATGGCGCCGTGAATAAGCCATTCGGCACAGCCAGCAGCCTCGCGTTCCCACGTACTGATACGCAGCAGAATCGGTTCCTTTCGCTAACCGAAACTCACGTGTTCAGTCCGAGCAAGATCAACGAGCTGCGGCTCGGTTTCAGTCGCTTTCTCTTCGCGAACATTCCGACAGACGTGATCAATCTCTCAGACATCGGAGCCACGCGCGGCAACAGCGACATCTTCCCGGGAATTTACCAGTTCTCCATCTCCGGACTTTTCCAGGTCGGAACCGGTGTGAATGACGATCGCGGAACAGTGTCGAACCAGTACAACATCGTCGACACTTTCTCGATGACTCATGGAAAACACAGTTTCCGGTTTGGTGGCGAGGCGATTCAGTACCAGTTGAATCGTTTCAACAACTTTGCCGTTCGTGGAGCACTGACCACCGGTGCTACAACTTCAGGCGTCACTCCTCAGCCGAGCACCTTCGTCAATTGCACGCTCAATACGAATGACTGTTCTGCTTTTCAGAATTTCCTGCGCGGAAGGGTAACAGCCATTCAATCCGCGTTTGGCGATCCGGCACGAAACTTCATTGCGACTGACTTCGCAGCGTTCGTTCAGGACGACTATCGCTGGTCACCACGACTCACCTTCAACCTCGGTCTCCGCTGGGAAGGAATGAGTTTTGGTCACGACAAGTTGTACCGCGCCGGCATCTTCGATCCGAGTCTTGCGGCGCAGGGCCTGAACCCGTTCCTCATTCCTGAGAAGGTTAATCTGGCCGGATTCACCGGCACTCCCGGCGTTTCTGACTGCGCGTTGAAGAGCTGTTTCGATGGCAACAACTTCGGGCCGCGGGTCGGCTTTGCCTGGGACCTTAGAGGCGATCAGAAGACAGTGGTTCGTGGCGGTTATGGTATTTACTACCAGCGTCTCTCGAACCAAAACATTCTGCAAAACTCTCTTTCCGCTCCTTTCACCGTGCAGCCATTGTCCAATTCCGGTAATCCTGCACCGTTCCAGTTAGCCAATCCGTTTGCGAGCATTCCGCCGCCATCGATCATCGCCACGGCATTCATTCCTTCGGCGACGTTCTTTGCCGGTCTCAGGAATGTCAATACAAACGCGACGGTGACGGCAGCCGATGCGAACCTTCCGACGACTGGTCCGATCTTTGTTAACGCAGCGGGTCAAAAGTGTCTGAACTACGGCGGCACTGCGACCAACTGTTCGATTAACTTAGCCTCGTTCACAAGCGCCCCACTCGATGCGTATACGCCGTACACGCAGCAGTACAACCTCACCGTGCAACGCGAGATCGCAAATGGTTGGGCGGTTGAGCTCGGCTACGTAGGAACGCATTACACCGGTGGTATCGGCATCTGGGATCCGTTCTTGGCGGTCATCGCGAGTCCGGAGCACCCGGTCACGGTGCGCGACGTTAACGGAGTCAGCTACTCGATCACGACCAATACCGTGAATAACGAAGAGCTGCGACACCAGATTCTCGGCTTGTCGCGCAGACGCGGTGCACGTTACTCGGGTAACATCGGCTTCGCCAACTACAACTCGTTCCAGGCAACGGTATCGCGCCGGATGAGCCGTGGCCTTTACTTCCAAGGTGCTTACACGTATTCGAGGACGATTGATAACGTCAGCGGTTCGTTGAGCACGGATGAGCTGAACGCCACCCGCAACGGTCAGGGCGGCGCCAACATTCTCAACGCGCAAAACAATCCGTTCCAGAATAAAGCCCGCGGTGATTTCGACCGGCCGCATCGTTTGGTAATCAGTTACTCATACGATCTGCCGGTGCCGGACGGTCATTTCTGGGACAACCAGTTCTTCAAAGGCTGGGCCATCAGCGGTATCGTTACTTATCAGAGCGGTTTGCCGTTCTCCATCACTGATAGCGCCAGCGGTGGCGCGTTCGGCCAGACTGGCGGCGGCACAGCTTCGTTCAGTGGTAACTGTGGGACGGATGTTTCCACCATGTACACCGCAGGCTCAACGGCCGACCGCATCACCCATTACCTGAATCCAACCTGTTTCCGCACTGCCAGCGTCGTTCCGAACGGCGGTTCGGGCGCAACCGGTTTTGGTGATGTACCGCGAAATGCATTCCGTGGTCCATATCAACAGAACTGGGACTTCTCAATAATCAAGACCACGCGTATCAAGGAAAGCCATGAACTTCGCTTCCGCATGGATGTTTTCAATTTGTGGAACCACCCGGTTTTTGGTTTCCCGAGTGCGGTGAACATCGGAACTCTATCGACCTTTACTCAGATCACGACGACGGTCGTTCCGGCCCGATTGATTCAGTTTGGTCTCAACTATCGTCACTGACGATTTACTCGCCACGGATTACACGGATGATCGTCCGGGTAATCCGTGGCATTATTCATTCCATGCGCCGTCTCCTCTCCATCGTAGTTTTGTTGTTGATGGCCTCCTCTATCCACGCCCAGCGCGACCGTGATACTTACACCGGCAACTCGCTAACATTCGAAGTGAGTGGAGAAGTGCGCTTTTCCGATACCGGAGTTACAGCTCAGAATGTCCAGGTGCGTTTGGAGAAGTTTAGTGGTGGTCTAATCGATCAGATCGCCACCGACAGTCGCGGCCACTTTCGTTTTACCAACCTGCAAAGAGGGTATTACAAAGTAGTCGTCAACGCGCCTGGTTATCGCACGGCGCAGCAG
>DATDFT010000163.1:0-9540 GCA_036522475.1 Pyrinomonadaceae bacterium
AGATCAAAATGCACGTAATCCGGGCGATCGACGTCGTCGCAGCGCGCATACCACTGGTTAAGATCGATGCAACCGAGATTGATCACCCACATCAACGCGGCCACGTCCTGGATCATCGGGAAGTTGATGATGTTTCCCGACTCATGCTCGATGTTACAGATCTCGATCCAGTCAGGTCGCGGTGACGGCGCGCGCTTCATGAAAAAGAACTCGCCCGCGGCGCCGTTCGGGTAACGCTTCATGACCATCGCGCGCTCCGTCACATGCGGCAACAGCACCGGCGCCATGTCGAGGTAATACTGAATCAGATCGCGTTTGGTGACACCGAGCTTCGGCCAGAAGAGCTTGTTGAGGTTCGTGAGCTTCACTACCCTGTCGCCGAACTCGACATCGAGGTTGTTCTTGTCTTGTGGAAGTTTTACTTGAGGTATTGAGGACTTGCGACGCTTAGTTTTTCGTTCAACTGTAGCCGGGTGGTAGTCGCGGGTCGGAAACATTGATTGGTTAAAGTAAAACCTTAGACAGCATGGTCTAGTTTCTACCTCTCGTTAAATAACCGCACCGTCACCTATCACAGCGTTCTTCGGCACGATGATGATGCTGTCGCGAATGAAGTACGCGCCGCCTGGTCCATCCGTCTCCACCACGCCCGCCTAGTTCAGCAGTCGCGCGTTCTTTCCGATGCGCGCGTTCTTATCGATGATGGCGTGCTTGACGACGGTTCCTTCCCCTATGCCAACGCGCGGCATTCCCTGCCCCGCATCGCTGCGCATCTCGTCAAATGTTTGGTAATAGTCAGCACCCATCATGTAAGACCCATCCATCTGCACACCTTTCGAAATCCGGCTGCGCAAACCAATGACTGAACTGTTCAGCTTTGCGCCAGTGATGATGCAGCCGTCGCTGATGATTGAATCGTTGATCTCGCTCTCTTCGAGTTTCGACGGCGGCAGGTAACGCGCGCGTGTGAAGACCGGAGCTCCAGCATCGAACAGGTTGAACTTCGGAATCTTCGTTGTCAGATCGAGATTCGCGCGATAGAAGGCGCCGATGGTTCCGATGTCTTCCCAGTAACCGTCGAACATGAACGCCTGCACGTGACGCGACTTAATCGCCGCCGGGATAACGTGCTTGCCGAAATCGATGTGTTCCTGATTTTCCCTCAGCAGTTGCTCGAGGTGTTCGTACTTGAAAACATAGATGCCCATCGACGCGAGATACGGGCGTCGTTGTGCATCGTTCGCCTCGAGACCGAGCTTCGTCGTGTCAACCTGCATCGAGAGTAGATCGTCACCTTTAGGCTTCTCTTTAAACTCAACGATTCGTCCGGTCTCATCAGTCTTCAACAAACCGAACTCACTCGCGGAGCGAGCCTCACACGGAATCACGGAAACAGTAACGTCGGCATTCGTTGAATGATGGCGCTCCAGAAAGTCTCGATAGTCCATGCGATAAAGATGATCGCCGGAGAGAATCAGCAACGTGTCGATGCCCCAGTCTCTGATGTGCGGCAACACTTGTCGCACGGCGTCGGCAGTTCCCTGAAACCACTGCGGGCTCTCCGGAGTCTGCTCTGCTGCGAGTATCTCGACGAAACCGTCTGAGAACTGCGAGAAGCGATACGTCTGCGCGATGTGACGGTTGAGTGAAGCGGAGTTGTACTGCGTCAGCACGAAGGTTCGCAGAATATCGGAGTTGATGCAGTTGGAAAGCGGGATATCGACGAGACGATACTTGCCGCCAACCGGCACCGCTGGTTTCGATCGTTGCTGCGTCAACGGAAAGAGACGATTGCCAGCGCCGCCGCCGAGAATTACTGCCAACAGTTTCGAGTTTGTAGGCATGCGGGATTAATACGCGGAGGTACTTGCGAACGCGGGATTCCTACCCGCAGCTTCTTGTGCGATCTTCACGCCGACGCTCGCACCGATACGCGTAGCGCCGGCTTCGACCATCTTGCGCGCGTCTTCGAGACCCTTCACACCGCCAGACGCTTTCACACCGAGCTCCGATCCGACTGTGCGTCGCATGAGTGCGACGTCGGCAACAGTCGCGCCGCCTTTTGAAAAACCGGTCGAGGTCTTCACGAAATCCGCGCCCGCATTCTTTGCAGCGAGACACGCACGCACCTTCTCATCGTCAGTCAGAAGCGCGGTCTCGATGATCACTTTGCAGATGGCGTCGTACTCGTGCGCGACTTGTGCAACTGAACGGATGTCGTGTTCGACGAGACAATCGTCGCCGCTCTTCAACGCGCCAACGTTGATCACCATGTCCACTTCCTTCGCTCCGTCGAAGATCGCGCGACGCGCTTCGTAAGCTTTTACGTCGGCAAGCGTGGCGCCTAGCGGGAAGCCGATCACGGTGCAAACGGGAATGCCGCTGCCGGCGAGATTGCACGCGGCGACGCGTACCCACGTCGGATTCACGCAGACTGAAGCAAAACGATAGGTCGCGGCTTCGTGGCAGAGTTTTTTGATGTCTTCGTCTGTTGCTTCGGGTTTGAGCAACGTGTGATCGATCAGGCTGGCCCACTCCCTCGCGGTTGCGGTCTGACCGAGTACGAGACCGATGCGCGCAGCGCCCGCATCGACGATGCGGTGCATGCGCTCCGGGCAGCGATGAAAGCACTCGGACGTGCAGCCGCACATGGCAGCTTGTTCCGCGCTGCCGTCGCCATTGAGCCGCGAGACGATCGCATCGGTGATCTGCTCAATCAGCGCCTCGTAATCGCCGTTATTTGAAAAGGACATGACGCAAGCATTCTAGACTAATCCGCGTTATTCCGCGAAAATCCGCGGCTAAATTATCGCTGGTACTGGCGCTGGATTGCATCGATCTTCGCGACGCGTTTGCGATGGCGCTCCTCGCTGATCTCGGTCGACAACCACGTCGTTACGATGTCGCGCATCTGCTTGCTGTTGATCGTCTTGCTGCCGAGTGTCAAAACGTTCGCATCGTTATGCTCGCGTGAGTTGCGCGCCACTTCAACCGAATAACACGCCGCCGCACGCACACCCGGCACCTTGTTCGCCGTCATCGCACTGCCGACACCAGCGCCGTCAATCACGATTCCAAGATCCGAAGTGCCGTTCGCCACCGCTCGCGCCACCGCGTGCGCAAAGTCAGGATAATCAACCGCCTCTTCCGAGTACGCGCCAAAGTCCTGCACTTTATGGCCCAACTCACCCAGCAGCACCTTGAGCTCTTCCTTCATCTGAAACCCACCGTGGTCCGCTCCGACCGCGATCAGCTTCGACGCCTTCGATCCGCGTCGCGAAGCGCGTCGCACGATCTCGATCTTTCTCTCGTTGATGATATCTGCGGCGAGTGGCGTCAGACGCGCGTCTTCGCCGATGCGAAGTACCGACCCCGCCTCCAGGCCGCGTACGTCGTCCTCAGTGATGACGTTCTTCGCCGACTCATCTCGCGTTACCGCAGTTTGCGTAGTAGTGGTCTCCGGAACTGTGTTAACAAAGCGAGCCGGCGGCGGCGTCTCGGTTTCCAGTGAGGCTTTCGCCAGCACTTCGCGCACGAGCGCGCGCACTCGATCTCGCGTCGAATCGTCTGCCATCAAGCGTTCCTCGTATCGAGCAACCGCGCCGAAACCGCCGCCACTTTGCCTGATCGAAAGGTGAAATCAACGCGGCCGACGTAGATGCCGCTCTTGCCAACCTGGAAGATCAAAGTCTTCGCGCCACACGGCTGCGTCTGGAACACGGGCTTCTCCATGAACGTGTGTGTGTGCCCGCTCGCAATGAAGTCGATACCATCGACTTGCGCCGCCACAAACGTATCGCCTCGTTTGCCGTCTTCATACCAGCCGAGATGCGACATGCAAACTACGAGCGCGCAACGCTCTTGCTCGCGCAGTTTCTTAACCATGTCACGAGCCGCAACGACGGGATCCATGTACGTCACACCCTTGAAGTTCTCCGCAGTGATCAATGCGGTCGGGCTGATGCCCAAACCAAACAAGCCGATCCGAATTCCAGCAACTGTCTTCACAACGTATGGCTTCACGCGACCTTCAAGCACCGTCCCCTTCACGTCGTAATTCGCCGAGACGATATCGAAGTTGGCAAACTTCAGAGCGGCCGCGAGCGCTGCGACACCGTTATCGAATTCATGATTGCCGAGCGTGCCGACGTCGTAACCGATCGCCGACATCGCCTTGTACTCCACTTCACCCTTGTAGAAGTTGAAGTAAGGGGTGCCCTGCAACACGTCCCCGGCATCGATCAGCAACGTGTTCGGATTCTCTTTTCTAATCCGTTTGACGAGTGTGGCGCGGCGGGCAACGCCTCCCTTCCCTGCGTTCTTGTCGTTTGCGGGCAACGGATCGATCTGCGAGTGCGTGTCGTTGGTGTGAAGAATCGTGATTACTGTATCGGCCGCACTCAGTATCTCTCGTGGAAAGGCCACGATGGTTGCACCAAAAACAGCGGAAGCTTCGAGAAATTTCCTGCGAGTGATCATCGAGGCTCCTCAGTTTGAGTCTTACGGTCCGGGCCAATCTGAACGAAGCGATTGTCGACCGTGCTGCGAATCGGACGTCCCGCCGCGGTTTCGTTCTTCACGTAATTCATAATTGAATCGCGCAGCGTGAGATTGAGCGGCGTCTGATTCTTTGCTTCGTGAAGAATCGCGTAAGGCCCACCGGCAACGCGCAACAGGTAATCGATCGTGACGATCGTGTAGATCTTGTTCGGATCGATCTCCTGCTCTTTTCCGGTTGCGTCAACCAGCTTGCCGCTGATGAATTCCGCGCGGTCACGATCGTTCCACTTAAACTGGATGCGCGCGCCCGCCTGTGCATCGCGCGTCACAACGGGAAGCAACTGTGCGAGCTGTGTGCCCGTGACGTCGAGTGCGACTAACGCATTTTCAAACGGCAACAATTCGAAGATATCGCTGGCGCGCAGTTCACCGGCAGAAATCTCATTCTTACGCAAGCCGCCGACGTTCATGATCGCGAGTGTCACCGGTTTGCCGAGTTTGGCTTCCGCCTCGGCTCTCATGCCGTTCGTGACGAAATTTCCCAACGAGCCGCCGCCCACGCCCGTCTTGTTGAGATTGCCTTCGAGCCGGCCGATCACCTTGCTCAACTCGCTGACTTTCTCGCTGTACGGCGCCAGCAACTTCTCGACGTCTTTATCCGGCGGAATACTTTCGTCGATAAGTATCCGGCTGGCGCGTGCGCCTGTCTGTTGCTGAGTGACTCCTGGCTTGGCGGGTGTGGCCTGACATGGTTCGATCGCCGCTCCCTGACCAAAAACGGGAACGACAAAAACCATCAGGGCAAGCACGCGAAGCAGTTCTCGGGAGGCGCGACTGAAACTGTGCATGTTAATCATTTGACCTGAAGGAAGAGCTTGCATAGTATGTCGCACCACGCGTCACATAGGCAAACGTCTTGCTCGACCAACATCTTCATTATAAGGAGCAACAAGTTGGCTACTTCTTCCGCCCAGTTCATGTCGGAGTTTAATAATCCAAACCTTGAGGTGTTGCTTACCGAACAGCAGATACAAGAGCGCATTAAAGAGCTCGGCGCGCAGATCACCCGCGACTACGCCGGTCTCAATCCGCTGCTGATTGGCGTGCTGAAGGGTGCGTGCTTTTTTCTCAGCGATATACTGCGCGCGATCGACACGCGTTTGAGTATCGAGTTCATGGCGATCTCGAGTTATGGATCATCGACGCGAACTTCGGGCGAAGTGCGCATCATGAAGGACCTTGACGTGCCGATCGAGGGACGCCACATTCTCGTCGTGGAAGACATTGTCGATACCGGACTGACGCTTTCTTACCTGCTCGCGAACCTCGCATCGCGCGGCGCAAAGAGTGTAAAACTCGCGGCGCTGCTCGATAAGTACGAGCGACGGCAGAAGGAAGTGAAGATCGACTATCTTGGGTTTCAGATTCCGGATGAGTTTGTCGTTGGTTACGGGTTGGATTTCGCGGAACGTTATCGCAACTTGCCTTTCATTGCTGTATTGAAGAATCCAGACGCTTAGGAGGAAACCAGGTGAAGAAGTTTCTCTTGCTGACGGTTTTGTGTGTCTTTGCTGCGAGCGCGCAGGCGCAAACTGACTTTTCGAAAGTTCAGATGAAGGCAACAAAAGTTGCCGGCAACGTCTACATGCTCGAAGGCGCGGGTGGAAATATCGGCGTCTCGGTTGGTGATGATGGGCTTTTGATTGTTGACGATCAGTTTGCGCCATTGGCCGACAAGATCCGCGCCGCGCTCAGAGGAATTGCCGACAAGAAACTGAAGTTCATCCTGAATACTCATTGGCACGGCGATCACACCGGCGGCAACGTTGTCTTTGGACCAGAAGCGACGATCATTGCGCATGACAACGTTCGCAAGCGGCTCGCTACTGAACAGAAGTCGACGGTCTTCAACACCACCACTCCTCCATCTCCAAAAGAAGCGCTGCCTGTGATCACGTTCGATCAGTCGTTGTCGGTGCATTTCAATGGCGAGGACATTCGCGCGATCCACTTCCCGCACGGACATACCGACGGCGACAGCGTGATCTTCTTTCCGGTCTCAAACGTGGTGCATCTTGGTGACGACTTCTTTGCGGGGCGATTTCCGTTCGTGGATCTCGAAAGTGGCGGCTCGGTGGAAGGATTGGTCAAGAACATCGGCGAGCTCGTCAACAAGATACCGGCCGACGCGAAACTGATTCCCGGGCATGGTCCACTCTCCACTCTCGACGATCTCAAGAGCTACCATCGCATGCTGCAACAGACAACAGAGATCGTGAGACAAAAGATCGCGGCGGGCAAGACGTTGGACCAGATCAAAAGCGAAGGTCTTCCCGACGAGTGGAAACCCTGGGGCGCAGGCTTCATCAAAACCGACCGCTGGGTCGAGACGATCTACAGAAGCCTGACGCGAAGCAATAAAGGTACAAATTAGACAGGATTAACAGGATTATCCTGTTATCTTGGAAATCCTGTCTAAAAAACTTTTTCCTTCCCTTAATTTCAACGCGAAATTATGAGCGATCGTCTGGCCGATGTCGGCGAGGGAGTCACGAGTGCCGAGATTCACGCCGGCTTGCGCGTTCTTTCCGTAGACCAGTAGCGGCGCGTACTCGCGGGTGTGATCCGAACCGCGGAATGTTGGATCGTTGCCGTGGTCGGCGGTGATCATCATCACGTCGTTCGCGCGCATGGCCGACTCAATCTCCGGAAGGCGCGAATCGAAGTGTTCGAGTGCCTTCGCGTATCCTTCAGTGTCGCGACGGTGACCGTAGAGCATGTCGAAATCGACGAGATTCGAAAAGATCAATCCACGGCTTGAAGCTTCAAGTGCTTTAATCGTTTGATCGATCGATTGGTCGTTGTTCTTCGCAGTCAGATCCTTCGTTACTCCCATCGAATCGTAAATCGAAGCGATCTTCCCGATACAAACAACGTCGAGATCTTCGTCGGCGAGAGCCGGCAAGAGATTCTCACGCGGCGGCGGCACTGCGTAATCGTGCCGGTTCTCTGTGCGATAGAACGATCCCGATTGCCCGAGGAATGGACGCGCAATCACGCGTCCAACTTTGTGCTCACCGTCGAGTATTCGCCTCGCGATCTCGCAAATCTCGTAAAGCCTGTCGAGCGGAATCACTTCTTCATGCGCCGCTATTTGGAATACCGAATCAGCCGACGTGTAGACGATTGGCTTGCCTGTCTTGACGTGCTCGTCGCCGAGTTGCTTGATGATCTCTGTGCCCGAAGCGGGAATGTTGCCCAGTATCCCCGGAACAGAAGTGTCTTTGATGAATCGATCGATCACCGTCGCCGGAAAGCCGTTCGGATACGTCGGAAAAGCGCGCTCGAGAACGATACCAGCCATCTCCCAGTGACCGGTGGTCGTGTCTTTACCATTCGAACGCAACGCGCAGCGACCATACGATCCGGTCAGTTGGTCCAACGGCGGCAATGCTTGCAACGGACGAATGTTGCCGAGTCCATAACGTTGCAGGTTCGGAAGCCGCACTGGGCGCGACTCGAGAATGTGCCCGAAAGTGTCGGCGCCGGCATCGCCCCATTCGGGGGCGTCAGGCATTGCTCCAATGCCGGCACCATCTAAGACGATTAATAAGACGCGATTAAAAGGTGGGATTGCCAATTGCCGATTTCCGATTGCCAATTTTTATATAACACTCTGAACTTATCAATAAAATCGGCAATCGGCAATTGGCAATCGGAAATGTCTTACTGTTTCGGCGCGTAGTAGCCATCGCGCGCGCGGATGACTGCCTTATCTTTCAAGCCGCGCACTTCGAGTTTGATGGAACGATACTTTCCGTCACGAGCTTTGTTGGTTGGATAGTACCCGAGACTGTATTGCGTGCCGATATCTTCCGCCACCTTTGCAAACGCGGCGCGCGCATCAGCGAGTGTTGCGGCGACAAAACTCCTGCCACCGGAAACGCGTGCGAGCTCATTCATCTCGCGGCGCGCGAGATTGTAAAGCTCGCGGCTGATCGACATCCTCTCAAACGGACCCATCTGGCAAAAGCTGTTGAAATTGTCGGCCTTCGCTTTCGGGTAAAAGATCTCGCGGTAACGCTGTATCTGTCGCTGTGAAAGTGCGAGCTGACCATCGTCACTGCAATCTTTCATTAGGCGATCTTCAACAAAATCTTCTGTGTTGACCTGGATGAAGTAACAAGCAACTCCGACGCGCGAGAGTTTCATTTTCGCGGTGGCAAAATCCGAGTTGCTGGAAGAGTCAACGCCGTCAGTCAACGCCACGACCGCCCTGCGGCCGCGCACTTCCTCGCTCGGAGGATCGTGGAAAATGTTATCGGCAATGCGTTCGAGCGCGTCATAGTAAGGCGTTCCCTGGCTCGCGCCCAGATTCTCGATCGCATTCTTTAATGCTTCGCGATCGCCGGTCAAAGGCGTCAACACTTCAACTGTCGCAATCGGTTGCGCCACAGTCTGCGCTTGATTGAACGCTACAACGCCGACGCGATCGCCCGGACGCAAGGCTGCAATAAAACTGTTCGCGGCTGCACGTATCAACGCAACATCATCACGAGTCGAGCCGGACGTGTCGAGCAGGAGTGCGATCTCGAAAGGTGTTTCGGTGGTGCCGAAGTTTGCGATGGTCTGTGGCTGGCCATCCTCGATGAGGCGGAAGTTCTCGGGACGAAGTCCAGACACCGGATGTCCAGCGCTGTCAGTCACGACAGCGGGAACTGAGACGAGTTGAGTATCAACCCTGACGACGTCACCTTCATCCAGCTCATCGCCGGGCTTTTTCGACTCCGTTGTTTGATCCGTTGGGGTGACTCGTCGCGGTCTCTGTGTTGGTTGTTGCGTGATCTGCTGCGCCAAACAGATTGCAATTAGGAAATTGGCAAGTATTGACATACGACAAAACGGGGATGGGCTCGCCCAAATATTGCCACAAAAGTTGATCCGTAACAAAGAAGGCCGCAGATTAACGCGGATGAATGTGGATTACTTGACACTCCTGCGCCGTTCTCATAGCATGGCCACTCGCTTGCGGCGCTGTTT
>DATDFT010000164.1:0-10531 GCA_036522475.1 Pyrinomonadaceae bacterium
TTCTTGCCGGCTTCGACAACAGCGATTTCGTTAAAGAAAACTATAACAACGAGCGTCTGATCGACGCGCGGCTGGCGGCACACCGTGCGGACGCCCGGACTCCGGTCTACGTGGGCTTGATGGCGCCGAACATGACAGGCGGCGTGATGATGAACAGTGCAACGCTCACAACGTATATGGACACGAGTCGCGATGCGATTCTTAATTTTCTTGCTTCGAAACTTTATTCCGGCGGCGGCGCGCATTCAGTTTTTAATAAAACGATTGGCGCCGGCCTGGCTTACAGCAACGGTGTCGGGAGTAGCCCTGCTTCGGGATTAATGATCTACTACGCTGAGCGCACACCTGAACTACCGCAAACTTTACGTTTCGCGATCGGTGAAGTTAAGCGCCCGATGAATGATCCACTCGCTGAGTATGTTATCGCGCTCGCATTCAGCTCGCGTGCCTCGTCGCCTTACGAGGCTCGTGGTGAAGCGATGGCATCGAACATGGCTGATGGAATCACGCCCGAAGTAGTGTCGCGTTTCCGCCGTGCGATTTTGGAGGCGAAGAAAATACCGGATCTTTCAGCGGAACTTTACCGACGGAAGGATAATGTTTTTGAGCGTGTCTTTCCGGGCTACGGCATGAAAGGCAAAGACATCGCGGGTCGAAATTTTTTCGTGATTGGGCCGGAAAAGCAAATGACCGCGTATGAGGCGTACTTGAAATCTGTCGAGGGTGCCGACACGCAGCTCTACCGGCTTTATCCACGCGATTTCTGGCTGCCGTTGAAGTAGTCATCACGCTGCGGGGCTTCGCCGCCTGCTTGTCTTTTGCGGCTTCGCCGTCGGTTGTCTTTTGCGGCTTCGCCGCCTGGTGTGAGGCGGGGCTCAGCCGCGCCGTCGGCTCTAGCCATTCAGTTTGGGCTACGCCCTCGGTTCGGGCTTTGCCCCCGTCTCAGGGCCAAAGGCCGAACCGGGGGCATAGCCCCAAAAATCTTTTCGAAGCTGACGGCAGGGCATAGCCCCGCCTCACATCGGGCGGCGAAGCCGCGGCGTAAAACCTCGACAAATTCGAAACATGCGATGGCGTGCGGGCGGCGAAGCCGCGCAGTAAAACCTCTACAATTCGAAACACGCAATGGCGGCGGGCGGCGAAGCCGCGCAGTAAAACGTCTACAAATTCGAAACATGCGATGGCGTGCGGCCGGCGATTGCACTTTGCGGATCGGGCGTGAAGTCTTCGCCGGGGTTGATAAATTGATTGCGTTCGAAGTTGTACTGCTTATCGTAAAGTTGTCGATACCGGCCGTCCGCTCTCAGCAAATCTTCGTGCGTGCCGCGCTCGACGATCTCGCCACCTTCGAGAACCAGGATCTGGTCCGCGCTGCGAATGGTTGAGAGCCGGTGCGCAATAACGAACGTCGTTCGACCTCGTCTCAACGAACGCAGCCCATCCTGAATCATCGCCTCACTTTCACTGTCAAGACTCGAAGTCGCTTCATCGAGAATCAGCAGTTTTGGATCGGCCAAAATGGCGCGCGCGATGGCTATGCGTTGGCGCTGACCACCCGACAGCTTCACTCCGCGCTCACCTACAATCGTGTCGTACTTCTTCTCAAACTGTTCGATGAACTCTTCACAGTGAGCGATGCGGCTCACTTGCCTGATTTCATCGATCGACGCGTTTGGGTTGGCAAAGGCAATGTTCTCGGCAATCGTTCCGTCGAATAAGAAGTTGTCCTGCATCACCACGCCGAGGTACGAGCGGAAGTCGCGGAGCCGTAAACTCTGGAGGTTCTTGCCGTCAACTCTGATCGTTCCTGAAAGCGGTTGATTGAAATTCATCGCGAGGCTGATGAGAGTGCTCTTGCCGGAACCACTGGAGCCGACCAGCGCAGTAGTCGAACCAGCCGGCGCCGTGAAAGAAACGTTCTTGAGCACAGGCACTCCTGTGTTGTACTCAAAACTCACGTTGTCAAATGCGACTTCGCCCTGAACTTCACGCAAAGGCGCGCGGGCGGAATCTTCTTCGTCTTCCGTCTGCATGTTCATGATTTCGCGAATGCGGTCGAGTCCGGCGAAGGCCTCGGTGATCTGCGTGCCGATCGCCGCGAATTGAATCAGCGGCATGGCCATCATCCCCGTGAACATCACATACATAAACAGGTCGCCGACAGTCATCTGCTTATTCACAACGGAAGAGCCACCGACGAGGATGATTACGACGCCCACCGCACCGACAACGAGCGATGAAAAGGCCTGCGTGGCTGACACGCCTGTCATCGACTTGGCGATGTTGCGAAAAAGTTTGTGCGCGCCACGTGCGAACGTCAGCGCCTCACGTTTCTCCGCGGTGTAAGCTTTGACAATGCGAATGCCTCCCAACGATTCGGCGAGGCGGCCTGTAAGCGCTGCAGTGATCTCGCCGCGTTCGCGAAACAGCGGACGCAGACGTGTGAACGCATAGGCAAGTGCGCCGCCGAAAGCTCCGAGCACGAGAATCGTGATTGATGTCAGACGCCAGTTCAGCCAAAACAGAATGGCCAGTGCGACTGCGGCCGTGATGACGCTGCCCACCAGTTGGACCAGTCCAGTGCCGACGAGGTTACGAATGCCCTCGGCGTCGTTCATGATGCGAGAGATCAATTTGCCGGTCTGAGTTGAATCGAAGTAGTTGATGGGCAAACGTGAAATCTGCGCCTGAACTTTCTTGCGCATCTCGGTGATCGCGCGTTGAGCCGCGACACCCAACACCTGCGACAGACTGAACGACGTTAGCGCCTGGACGATTGTTGCCGCGCCCGCTGCGAGTGCGATCTTCCAGAGTAAGTCCGTGCGTCCTTTGCCGATTACGACGTCGATCAAGTACTTCGTCGAAGCAGGCAGCACCAGCCCCATCGCTTGATTGACGATCATGAGTCCGGCGCCGAGTATCAGGCGTCGGCGATGCGCCCAGATCAGTTCGCGGGCATCGGACCAGGCGGACGACCAGCGTATTTTTCTTTTAGCTTCAGGCATTAGTTTTCAACCATAAAATCGAACAAGTCAGGAAGCGTGGCTTCCCCCCGCTCTTGCAACAGCGCAATCCGTCAAACTGTTTCCTCTTCATATCGTGAGGACGACTTTGCCAAACGTTTCGTTTGATTCAAGACGTCGATGAGCATCCTGGACTTTCTCAAGTGCAAAGGCAGAATCGATCACGGGCTGCACTGCTCCTTCGGCCAGTAGCGGCACAACCTCCGCCGCGAATGCATTCGTAGTTGCGATCTTCTCCTCCAGGGATCGCGCACGCATCACCGTGCCGATGACGTGAAGACGTTTGCCGAGAATTTGATAAAGGTCAACGTTAGTCTTACCACCGGCGACTCCGCCGATGAGGATGAGCCGGCCCTTCAGTGCCATCGCTTCGAGACTGGCGGCGAAATACGGACCACCATTCAGATCGAGTACGACATCAAAGCCACGACCGCTGGTTACATCCTTCGCAAAAGCCAAAAGGTCCGCGAGCGCAGTTCCCGACCCCAAACCGAATTCCTTCGCGCGTTCGATCTTGTCGGGCGTACGAGATGTGCCGAACGCTCGGCCTCCCAAAGCTTTGATGAGTTGTGTTGCGGCGAGCCCGACTCCACTCCCGACCGCATGAATCAAAACGTTATCTCCAGCTTTGAATCCTGCCTGTCGAAGTGCGTCATGCGCAGTCATGAAGACTTCAGGAATCGCGCCCGCGTCAGTCAACTCGAGATTCGCCGGCACTGCGGCGACTGCGTTTTGATGAGCTGCCACAAATTCAGCATGTGCTCCACCACCGATAATCCCCATCACGCGATCACCTTTACTCCAGCGGCGAGCGTTCGTTCCCGACTCCGCAACTTCACCCGCGAATTCGAGCCCCGAGATGTTCTGCGGCACGCCCGGCGGCGCAGCGTATCCACCAGCTCGCTGCAATAGGTCTGCGCGATTCAACGCGGTGCCACGCACGTGTACGAGAATCTCGTCCGGTCCAGGCTGCGGCGCCGGCACGTCCTGAACTTCCAAAACCTCAGGACCACCGAATCGAGTTATGACAACAGCTTTCACGAGGACTCACCTTAACACCCACTCCACCCCGAAAGCTAACGACTTGTCACAACGACCGGCGACGCGTTCCGCTGCACTGCACGCTTGCCCTCACTTTCATATTGGGCGCCTTTGGCGCTCAGTTCCGATTTTTGTGCAAAGCCCTGCTAGTCTCCTAGTCAACTTTGCACAAGGTCACTGGTCACGCAGGCCGCGGCTTCGCCGCCGAATGTGAGGCAAGGCTATGCGTTGCCGTCAGCTTTCGAAAAAAATTTGGGAGATGTGCTCCCGGTTCGGCCTTTGGCCTTGAATATCAGGGGCTAAGCCCGAACCGGGGCGTAGCCCGGATTGAACGGCAGGCTTGGACACAGTCAGTACAGGGAGCGGTAGCGACCTGTCAGTCTTTACTCCCAACGTTGATCAGGTCGCTACCGGTACCTGGACTGACTGCCACCAAGAATGATTTCGGATTTTGAGATCGAATGAACTCCGACTGTAACAGCGTCGACCAACCGAAACGTTTTTTTATTTGGCGTCATATAAGTTGGAATCTCTCGTTCCCTGCCGCTCGAGTTTTCTTGTGATGAGATCTGGGATGAAAGGATACCGCTATGAGCCCGGAGACTTGGTCGAACCTTCTTTACATTTATGGTCCGTTCGCCATTCTGATTCTCTTGGTCTTTGTTATTGAAAGACAAGTACGTTCGGCCTGGCGAAAGGCAGACAACGATAACAAGCGAGTGCAGACTCTCTTTCTAAGCCTTTACGGACTGACCTGGATTGTGATTTTCGGCGTCGCTATTTGCTCTATCTACGCCTGGTGGGTCATCAATCTTAGCCGGCGGCCGCAGATCACCGGCACGGTTGTAAGTCTTCCGAACGTGGAAATACTGGGGACTACGGTTGCCGATCTTTACCTCCATAAAAATCCCAAAGGCGGCGGCTACTCGGATTATGACTTGCTGCTGATTAACAAAGATCAGAAGCAATGGCCTGATGGTGTGAAGGTAAATCTGACCATACAAGCGCCGAGACCCAACTCAAGGGATGACGATATTTATGAGTACGAACTTCCAATCCGATCCGATTTCTACAAGACTGGAGTGTGCTTAATACGGCGTCAAAATAAGCTAATTCTCGACCACAACGGTCAAGAGACAGAGCTCAAGGGAGGACCACTTCCCAGCAACGCATTGCCCAGTGACGTTCAGTCCAACAATGCGGCGCCCGCTTCAACTGTAATCAAGCCAACGTGGGATCTCCTACCCACGGCATATGCTCAAGCGCAATATGCCAAGGATGCGCAGCCGGCCTTTTCCAGCTATGAGTTTACGGTGGGTTTGGAATCGCCGGATGCAATCGTGCGACGCAAAACCAGATACGCGCTCTCTCTTCAGGATCAGAGCGTTGCAATTCCCTGGATCGATAGTGTTCTGAGCGACAACGCAAGTAGCTATCGTCTGCGCCTCGGTGTCCTGGTTGCGTTGAACCACATGCCGAATCTTCTCGCTGAATCGCTGTTGCCGGCAACCATACGGGCTATCCAAACCTCTCTCAACGATCCGGATGATACGCTTCGCAATGAAGCCCTTGGGTTGGCGCAAAAATATAAGTTGATCCCTGTCATTGTGTATGCGGACTTCGACTTTACGGGGAAATCACAAGCCTACGGGCCCGGAATATATCGTGCCGACAAAGAACGCCTGGGTAGTTTGCCGAACGATTCAGCTTCCTCCGTGCGCGTCGCTAAAGGCTTCGCTGTCCGTTTATGCGAAAACGAAGGGGACGGGAAAGGTAGTGGGGTGTGCGAAACCAAGGGACCGGGAAGTTATCACCTGTCGTGGGGACCAAAGAGCGTTGCGGACAAAGTTTCGTTTATCCAGGTCTTCACCCTAAATAACATCCAGAGCCAAAAGTAATCGATTCCTAAGCTCGGCGAGCGCCGCGCAATGACAAGTAGCTCATCTAGTTTTTCGAGACCGTTTCGATGCGAGCTCTCAATTCTTCAAATACGAACGGAGGTATGGTTACTTTCTCCTCATTTGTGAGACAACAATCATGCAACGCAAGTAGAAAGTACATAATGGATTCTGGCGCTTCGGCCTGCTTGTCCGCCTCCACGAAGAACTCATTCCACAAATCTCGATCTCCACTAAACTTATCAATGACGTGAAAACTCGCCAGGTATTCAGACAACGGATCCAGGGTAAAGCGCAAATAATCTTTACCAAAACCAACCGTCTTGATTATCTTCAATCGTTGTTCGAGATAGCTGATCACAGAGTTCGCCATCTCTTCACTACCAAACGCTTTCAGGACAGCGTCCAGACGGGCTGAGGCCGGACGGTACGTCTGCCTCAGGCACTCCCACGCAATCGCTTGTGCAGCCGAATGAACCGTTCTGTCATCGAGGCCGTGGCCGTCGATGCTTCTGTTAAGCTGGTTGAGGTAACAAAGCATCAAATCAGGAATATTCATCGGCAAGTCATCGCGATATGATTTTTCACGTTTGCAGATCACTTGTTCGGCATATAGAGTCGCAAACAGAGGCGTTGTTCCCTTGTCTTTCACCATTGCTGAAAATTGCCGGCACATCGAAAAGAAATCAGTGTCGTTGAACTCCGATCTTTTCTTCCGCTTCGTCAGGTAAGCACCAAAGAATATCGAAATATTGTCGCCGGTTACCCTTATCGGCGTTACCGTATGTAATCCCAGATCCTTAAAGCTTGCCTCACTCGAGCGAGACGTGATGATTGCCGCATTTACTGGCAGCTTGACGATCGAGGAGCGAACAAGTGAACGGGAGACCTCACTCATCTCAGATAGACTATCGATGATCAGGAGTACGCGACGTTTTTTCAGTAGGTGTTTTACTACCTTTTCAGATGGAGCTTCTGATTCATTGATCATCATCTTTAGCTGCTGCCTGATAAATTCAAGAAGAGCTCCGTGCTTCTCCTCCGAGCGCAGATCCACATCAGGATCTAATAGCACTGGAAGCATCGCATGCTCTTTGCAGAGCCTTCTGTCTTGACCGTAATTCATTGCAGACTTGCCTAACATACAAGCAAGGCTTGTTTTCCCGGCACCTCCTTCTCCAGCAACTAGTATGAGAGTTTGTCTCTTCAAAAAGGCCGGCTGAAGCTCTGCAGGATCAAGTCCCTCACGCGGTTCTCCGTCTAGATCAACGGCGATAGGAACGAAGATTTCGCGGTCCTTGACCGCTGGTTTTTGTGCGAATACCTTCGCGGCAGTTTCAAGATGTTTTTCGACCCACGCATCGAGCACGCGTGGATGAAAATGAAAGAACCCGACGGGCAGCAGATAACGTAAGGGTAATCTAATCCCGCCCATCCAATTTGGTAGGGTGACCTCGATAGAGTCGGAAATTCTCTCATTAATCATCCACAAACCGATCGGGTAAAGCCACAACAAGAACAGCGAGATCGTTAACAAAAGAAAATAAACACCCGCAATCACAGGAACATACGGATAGTTTGTGATCCAATTCGGCAACAGCTGTTTGATCCAAAGCAATTGTAAATACAAAACTGTATCGTCAATCGCTTCGGTCATTCTTCTCGTCTCAGCATACTTCGAGCTCTGCAGGATTTTGCCTGCGGACTTCAACGATGGAATAGCATCGACGGCTTTCCTTGCATATAAGAAATTCGCAACTCGCACAAGAGCTGATGCAGCTGTGCTTCTAGCGTCGCTGTTCTGTGAATCTGCAAGTTCAGCAAGCACGGGTACGACTGTTATTAGTGAGGGGACGGCATCTCTGAATGCCGGGTTACTAGGATCCGAAGGTGAAATGATCAATGCGATAGCACGCACCGCGCTGATTCTGATCGAACCGTTTTCTTGTCGATTCTTAACTACCTGGACAATAGCAGGGATTGCAGGACCGGCTTGCTTTCCGTTTTGACCGAGCGTCACTATGGCACCCCATCTTACCGAAGCATTGTCGTTCCCCACCCGCTGAATAAGGACTTCGATATCCTCAACCGCGTCGGCTTCAATTATTTGCTCTAAACTGATTTGACCGAAAGAGTTGTTAAAGAGGGTTACAAAAACCAGCACCCCGAAAATCCATCTGAAGACAGTTTGCGGGTTGGACAAGGCGGGAGACAAAGTTTGATCGATCACGTCAGCGCCGGATTGAGTCTGTATATCGAACAGACAACACATCTGACCAACTCTTTCATTCGCGCATGTGCGAGGGTGAAATAGTTCTTCCTAGAGCGATATGTCAAACGAGAGGTTCAAGAGACAGAGGCGCAGTACTACGAAAAGCAGGCACAGACTATAACTCGGGATCGGGGTTGTCAATCAATCGAGAGGCTGTGGGCAACAGACCCGCACCAAAACCGCATTTTCGATCCACTGGGCATGTCGCGCTCCACACTGACGATCGAGGACAACATCAAGGGTCCGGAGCCGGCGGTGCCGTACTCGGAGCGCCGCGACAGCATGGAACTGTACCGACAGCCTTACTACACTGCCGAGGCGCGATCGCTCCTGCCGGCGCGATTAACTCGAACGTCCAGGATCTTTCGCGCTGGGTTATCGCTCTGCTCAACAAGGGCAAGGTTGATGGCAAGCAAGTGATCCCGGAGGCGGTGCTTCGTGAAACGATGGCGCCCTCGCTCGCGATGCCGAACAGCGCGCTCGAGAGCCGCGGATGGGGAGAGAATCTGAATCAATACTATGGGATGGGCCGGTGGGTGTCGTCGTATAGAGGCCATCTGTTGGCGCTACATGGTGGCGACCTGCCCGGATTCCACTCCCAAATCTCGATCATGCCCAACGACAACCTCGGCGTAATCGTGCTGGTGATCGGCGACCACGTCGCACCGCTATACAACGGTCTCACTTATGACATCTACGAGCGGCTGCTCGGCCTGTCGCTCACTCCGTGGTCCGAGCGGCTCAATGAGATTCGGCTGAAGAACAAAGCGGCCGGAACCAAGGCTTGCGCTGTCGCAGACGTCGGGCGCGTACCTGACACGAAGCCTTCGCATCCGTTCGACGATTACGTCGGCGAGTTTGAGCATCGGGCATACGGAGTTGTGACTGTGGCGCGCGGTGAGAAGGGACTCAGCTTCGACTTTCACGGTATCAAGATGCCTTTGAGTCACTTTCACTACGACCGGTTCGATACGCCTGACGACGAGCAGGATGGCAAGTTCTCGCTTAACTTCCGGACCAATCCCATGGGCGAGATCGACAGCTTGGATATCTCACTGGATGAAGCTGCGGTGACATTCACGCGAAGGGTGCCGCCGGCGCTGTCGAGCGATGCGACGCTGCAAACTTATGCGGGGACGTACATATCGCCCAGTGGTGGAAAGACTGTGCTCACGTTTCAGCCTGGAAAGGGACTCTCGATTCGCTGCGGTCCGGATCTCCAGCCCTGGCGCCCGAACCAGTTCCGCGTCAAGGAATTTCCGGATGTTGTTTTCTCGTTCACTGTGGAGGCCGGAAAAGTGGTGGCGATGCGCGAACGCGATCCGAGTGGCGAATACGTCTTCCCGCGTTCTCCTTGATCGTTATAAGTTGCGCGCGTCATATTTAGGCTCGAGCAGTAGCGCGAGGACGATGCCGGCGATGAAGCCGCCGATGTGGCCCCAGTATGCGACTCCGCCGTAGAGCGCCTCGCCTGTTTCGAGTGATGCGACGCCCGAAGCAAACTGACTCGCGAACCACACGAGGAGCAAAAAGATCGCAGGGAGTTCAATCAGGAGCGGAAACAGAATTACGATCACAACTGTCAGCACTCTCGCGCGGGGAAAGAGCACGAGGTAGGCGCTCAGAACTCCAGCAATCGCTCCTGACGCACCTATGATCGGCGTCAGCGAGTCGAATGAAATGAAGACCTGAAGGAAGGCCGCAGCGAATCCGGCGAGAAAGTAGAGAGCGAGAAATCTGGCGTGGCCCAAACGATCTTCGACGTTGCCGCCGAAGACCCAGAGAAAGAGCATGTTGCCGCCGAGATGGAGCCAGCCGCCGTGGAGAAACATCGATGAGATGAGCGGCAGCCAAACCGCAGGACTCGGCACCCACCAGTACTCGACAAGAAGCGCAGGCCGCAGACCCCAGAAAGCAATCAGTCGATGCAGCGCCCGTCCCTGCGACAGTTCCCAGCAAAACACCAGCAGATTAAGAATAATCAGCGCGCCGGTGACTAGCGGCACTCGAGTGCGTCGTTGCCGACTGCGAATCGGAAACATACCAGAAGTATCGTACGTTGTGGCATCAATGAGCGATTCCGACTATTTGCGGTTTATCCGTGAGATCGACAGATCGACGTCACGATTCAACAACACTTGTTCCAAGCCTTTGTGCGAGACCCTTTGCTCCCCAGCTCATGACCACATTGTGATTCCACTCAAATAACGGACGAGCAATCGGCGACAGAAGATTCATCCACTGCTTGGTCGTCTCTACGCTCCAATCGTATCGGACAACCGTTTCGCCGCCTTCGA
>DATDFT010000165.1:0-5006 GCA_036522475.1 Pyrinomonadaceae bacterium
GGGTTGACGGAAGAGGCGCATCGTCGGATACCACGGACTGTCGCTGCGTTCGCGCATCCAGCGCCAGTCTGCGTCGGTCGGCAATAACGTCCAGGTGTTTACACCGAGCGCTCCAGCAAGATGCGCAGTCATGGTGTCGACAGAGATCACGAGATCAAGCGCACGCATAACACGCGCATCGCTGAGCGGATTGTCACCGCCTGAGATCACACCCAACTTTCCATCCCAGCCGGCAGCCAGAGGCTCGCGCTGCAAGATGTGCCATTCAACTCCGGCCACTTGCGACAATCGCTGCACTTGCGAAAACGGAATTGAACGACGCTCATCCCAATCCCCAGATCTCCAAATCAACCCGACGCGCATTCGCCCGTCGCTCGCAAGCACTGCCGGGTCGACAAGTACATACGGCACCTCCGCGGGAATCTTTTCCAAAGTCGTGCGAAAGAGATGTGGCAACTCCGAGAGCTCGATATCGACATCGTATTCAACATCCGGTGAGCCATCGTGCAGCGGCAGCATTCGATCGATACCAGCAACGCCGCCCAGCACAGGGATCAATGAGGGTTGCACCCAAACGATTACCTCCGCTGCGATCTTCTTCAACAAAGCTGCGTACCTGATGAAGTGAATCGTATCGCCGAGTCCGTGATAACAACGCACCAGCACTCGCTTTCCGGCAACGTCGCTACCATCCCAAATGCTTTGACGCCAACGCGGAAGCTGAAACTGATCTTCCGCACCTCGCTTGAGCAACAAGCGATCGCTGATCTTCCACGCTGCCGCGAAGTCGCCGCTGCGCATCGCCTCAATCCATTTATCGACGTCGTTCATCTTCTTAGATCATGATCGCGATCAAGTTAGCGCTAATCGTTTCGAATATCTTGTTTTCATCATAACGTACGCGAACGAACGGAACGTACATAGTTGCAAGCGTACAGTGCCGAACTCCAAACACACATCTGCTGTTCCGCCGGAGGAGTGGTGCGCGAAGACGTTGAAAAGCGTTGGCAGGAAAATCGATTGATAGCGGCACTTCCCGAACGGGATCGATCTCGCCTCGTTCCGCTGTTGGAAATTCTCACGCTCTTCGCCAAGGAAGTTGTACACGAATCGGGAGAAGAGTTGCACTTCGTTTACTTTCCACTTGATTGCATCGTCGCTTTAGTCAGTTCGGTGGAGTCGAATGCTGCTGTTGAAGTTGGAATGATCGGCAATGAAGGACTGGTCGGCGCTCAGATTCTGATTGGCGCAAAGCATATCAACAGCCAGGCGTTGATTCTTGCGGAAGGAAAAGCGCTTCGCGTTCCCGCCGCGGTCCTCAAAAAGGAAGCGAAACGAAGCAGTCGCATGCGCGAAGCGATGCTCACCTACGCAAACGCGCTACTCGCGCAGAGCGCACAGCTCGCCGCGTGTCATCACTATCACACACCCCAGGCACGACTCGCGCGTCTGTTGTTGATGATCAACGACCGCATGAACACATCTGAGTTGCGCATCACGCAAGACTTGCTGGCACACTTGCTCGGAACACGCCGCGCAACCGTCACTCAAGCCGCGAATCAACTACAGGACGACGGCTTGATTCAGCTCGTACGAGGCGGAATCCGTTTTCTCGATCGCAAAGGCCTCGAGAAGAAGTCCTGTAGTTGCTATGCGATCATCGCCGCTCAACAGGCCGAAGTCAGCGGCGAACTCAAATCTCAACACGCCACTTCCTAACAAATTCTTCACGGTCATTACTTTTCTCGGATTCAAGTACGCTGACGTACGGATGATCACGATCGGCCGCATGTACTTTCCTCGACCTCAGCACGTTTCTGCGCTGAGTACGAGCAAGGGGGTCTCCTCGACATGACAAGGAGAAAAAGCGGTGCGGCGGCCAACGGCAACGGCAAACATCTAAGCATACTAGCTCCCACACCCAGTCACTCGAACGGCAAGTCCAAACCAATTTTGATCACTGGTGGCGCCGGTTTCGTCGGTTCGAACCTGGCACATCGCCTGCTCTCGGCCGGGCACAAGGTTCGTCTGCTCGACAATCTTTCGCGTGCGGGGGTCGAGCGTAATCTGCGCTGGTTGATTGAGACTCACGGCGATCTCGTTGATATCGAAGTTCCCGACCTTCGCAATCTGTCAATCATCAAACAAGCTGTTAAGGACGCGTCGCAGGTGTTTCACTTCGCTGCGCAGGTCGCGGTGACGTCGAGCCTTGTCGACCCGATTGAAGACTTCGAGATCAACGCGCGAGGCACGTTGAACGTGCTCGAGGCGATTCGCGCCGTCCGAAATCCACCGCCGCTCGTTTTCACTTCAACTAACAAAGTCTACGGAAATCTTGTTGACCTCGAATTCATAAAAGATGGGACGCGCTATGCTCCGCGCGATTTGTCGATTCGCGAGCGAGGCATCGGCGAGAACCGGCCACTCGATTTCCATAGTCCGTACGGCTGTTCAAAAGGCGCGGCCGACCAGTATGTCGTGGACTACGCGCGCACCTATCGACTTCCCGCGCTCGTGTTTCGCATGAGCTGCATCTATGGACCACACCAGCATGGAAACGAAGATCAAGGTTGGGTGGCCCACTTCGTGATTCGGTCCATCGCGGGCAAACCCATCACGATCTACGGCGACGGCATGCAAGTGCGTGACATTCTCTTCATCGACGATCTCGTCGATGCGTTTCTTCTTGCGCAACAGCACATGAAGAAACTGGCGGGGAGTGCCTTTAACATCGGAGGCGGTTCGGCAAACAGTATCAGCCTGCTGGAATTACTCGATTTGCTGGCGGAACTCCACGGCGGTGATCTTTCGGTCCGTTTCGAAGACTGGCGAGCGGCCGATCAGCGCTATTACGTCGCAGATACAAGTAAATTCAGCGGGCTGACCGGATGGCAACCGCGCGTCGGAGTTCACGAAGGCGTGCGGCGTTTGTATGAGTGGATCAAAACCGGTGACGAACATTTCACCGCGGACCCTGTAGGTGTAACCAACCTGTCGAACGTGCGCTCGATCGGCGCAGCCAAGTTTTGAGCGTGGAGCAAAACGAGTGCAGACACTCAAGTCAGTCATGACATCTCTGTTATCACCAACGGCGTTGGGCAACGTGGCGATCATGTCGGCGCCAGGTCGAATCGAGTTGAAGATGCTTGAATTTCGCGAGCCGGCTGCTGGTGAGTTGCGCATTCAGATCGAAGGCTGCGGCGTTTGCGCTTCCAATCTTCCGATTTGGGAAGGAAAACCTTGGTTTGACTATCCATTTGAGCCGGGCGCGCCGGGACACGAGGCGTGGGGACGCGTCGATGCAGTGGGCGAAGGCGTGACCGGATTCACGCGCGGTGATCGTGTGGCGCTGCTGTCGTCGCATGCGTTTGCGGAGTACGACTTCGCACGCGCGTCCGAAGTGGTCCAACTGCCGGCGGCTCTCGAAGAGGCCGCGTTTCCCGCAGAGCCGCTTGGCTGCGCGATGAATATTTTCAAGCGCGCAAAGATTCGTTCCGGTGAGACTGTCGCGATCGTGGGCATCGGATTTCTCGGCACGCTGCTGACTCAACTCGCAGTCAAAGCAGGCGCACGCGTGCTTGCGCTTTCTCACCGCCGTTCATCACTGAAACTCGCGGAACAGTTCGGCGCGACGGCAACGATCGAGATAGTTGACGAACAGCAAGCGTTGCAGAGCGTGAAGCGAGCAACCCACGGGCGCGGTTGTGAATGTGTGATCGAAGCGACCGGCACTCAAGAGGCTCTCGATCTCGCAAGTGAGCTCACTGCCGAACGCGGAAGGCTGGTCATCGCCGGCTATCACCAGGATGGACCACGGCGTGTGAACATGCAGCTCTGGAACTGGCGCGGCATCGATATCGTCAACGCTCACGAACGCGATCCGCTCGTGTATGTCGCAGGCATGCGCGACGCGATCGAGGCCGCGCAAGCGGGCGTGATCGATCCACGACCGCTCTACACACACACCTTCCCTCTCAACGATCTATCGCGAGCTTTCGAGACCCTCGAGGATTCACCTGAAGGCTTCATCAAGGCACTTATTTATTTATGAGCACCGTGAAGCGCGCCAGTACTGAGTCTGCGCCGCACAAGCCGCGGTTGGGTTTTGTGGGGTTGGGATGGATTGGACGGAATCGTCTCGAGTCGATCGTGGAGGCGGACGTCGCTGAAGTTGCGGCGGTGCACGACGTGGCAATTGCTGCCGGTGCGGAAGCACAGAAACTCTCGCCCGAGGCAGTCCTCTTCTCATCTTTCGACGAGTTGCTCAAACACGATCTCGACGGCGTCGTCATTGCTACTCCAAATCGTTTTCATGCGGAGCAGTCGATCGCGGCACTCGAACAAGGAATCGCAGTGTTCTGCCAGAAGCCGCTCGCGCGCAATGCGTTCGAGACGCGCCGTGTGGTTGAAGCGGCGCGCAGAGCTGACTGCTTGCTCGGCGTCGATCTCACTTACGGCGCGATGCCGGCAATGCGAAAGGTGCACAGGTTGGTTCAGAGTGGTGAGTTGGGGAAGATCTTTGCGATCGATGCGAAGTTTCATAACGGATACGGGCCTGACAAGGCATGGTTCTACGACTACTCGCTCGCAGGCGGTGGGTGTGTGTTAGATCTCGGATCGCATCTGATCGATCTGGCGCTGCGGCCACTCGGGTTTCCGCGCATCGCTCACGTGCAGAGTTCGTTATTTGCGACGGGAGAGGTTGAAGACTATGCGACGGCGATGATTGAGACGATTGACGGAACAGTGATCAATCTCAGTTGTTGCTGGAAGATGCATGTTGGGCGCGAGGCGGACATCGAGATTGGGTTTTATGGGACTGAGGGCGGCGCGAAGCTGAGGAATGTTGATGGGTCGTTTTACGACTTCGTGGCGGAGAGATTTAGAGGGACGAAGACGGAGTTGCTGAGTGGTCCACAAGATGGGTGGGGTGGACTGGCGACGATCGAGTGGATTAACAGGATCGATGAGGGCTTCGATCCTGCGGCCGAGCACTACGTGGAACT
>DATDFT010000166.1:0-4046 GCA_036522475.1 Pyrinomonadaceae bacterium
CCACCACGCAGGATTACCCGCGCATGCTGACCACCTTGCGGCAACGCGAGAAACGCGAAGGCTTGCAATTGAAACTCATCAAAGTCCCGATCCCGCCCAAGGACCTCAACGAGATTGTGTCCGCGTTTGAAAAAGGAATCAGCGATCGCACTCGCCTGATCCTCATTTCTCACATGATCAACATCACGGGCCAGATCACGCCGGTGAAAGCAGTCTGTGACCTCGCCCGGGCCCGCGGCATCCAGACCATCGTCGACGGCGCCCATTCTTTTGCCCAATTCGCGTTCACACAGAGCGATCTCGGCTGCGATTATTTCGGGACCAGTCTGCACAAATGGTTGTACGCACCGAAAGGCACCGGCATGCTTTACGTCAAACGCGACAAGATCGACAAGATCTGGCCGCTCATGGCCGCGGAAGCGAAACAGGCAACCGATGTCCGGAAGTTCGAAGAGATCGGCACCCACTCCGCCGCGCCCAGGCTCGCCATCGGCGAAGCACTACTCTTTCACAACTCGATCGGCGCCAAACGCAAAGAAGCCCGGCTCCGATTCTTGTCCCGTTACTGGATGAACAAATTGAAAGACGTCCCCAAGATCCGGTTCAACACGTCATTCGATCCCAACCAATCCTGCGCCATCGCCAACGTCCACATCGACGGCACCGATCCCAAAGCCGTCACCAAATACCTCTTCGATAAACACCACATCTTCACCGTCCCGATCATTCACGAAGAATTCCAAGGCATCCGCATCACACCTAACGTGTATACGACGCTCGCAGAGTTGGACCGCTTCTGTGAAATCATGACAAGCGTCGCGCGCAACGGCCTGCTGGCGTAATTGTCGCGTCTGCCCGGCTATGGAAGTGAAGCCGCTGGCTTCACTCGGCCGTTGAGCGGCTCGCTCATCGTTTTGCGTATCGTCGGGCGAGTCAACCGGGGGGTTGACTTCCAGTCTCGCGCGCAGTGCGAGGTGATTCAGCTTTTTCTCATCACTCGCCTGCCCCCGTAGCCTGCGCGAAAGCGGTGACCCTGATTCCGCGCCTGCGCCCGCACTGCGGGCATGTCTGCAGATTTCAGCTTTTCAGTTTTTCAGCGTATCAGCTTTTTGCCTTACGACAGTTGCAGCGCATCAAGCGTTGGCTCGTCGATCGCCTCGGTCACGGTCAGGCCGTGGTCGGCCTGGTAATCTCGCAACGCCTGCCGCGTTAACGGACCAACCAATCCGTCCACCTCGCCTTGGTAATAACCCATCTGCTGTAATTCGGTTTGCACATCTGCGATCACGCGATCGGGTGGTTCGGCGCGATGGCCAACGTAGATCGGTCCGTCGTATGGATAATATGCGGCCCCGGAATCATAGCCCCACGCCGGATACCAGTAACCATTGTTGAAAAAGTACCAACCGCCGCCGATCAGCTCGACTCGACCAAAATGTGATCGATACCAAACCTGATCGTGCCATTCCGGATGATAAGTGCGGAAGACTTCGTACTGCGGTCCTTGCCAGCTCTGGGCGGCCGTAATGCGATAATTCGCGTTGAATGTCACGGCCGGTGCTTTGTCTGGTCGGGGTTGCGCCTTGAAAGTCGCGTGTTGCTGTTTGATCTGCTGGACCTGCGCGGTCTCAACTTTCTTTCCGCCTCGACCAACAGTTCCCTGCTCTTTCGTCATCGTGGCGTTTGTTCCAGCTGCGCCTGCTGTTCCGCCTGTTGCCGTGGTTGCACCGGCTGCCGCAGCCGGGGATGTAGCAGCGCCCGCTGCTGGCGCCGGCGACGTCGGCGGTTTCGCCGCAGCTTCACCGCGCGCTTTTGCACCTTTCTTGCCGTGCTCAGCTTGTTTTCCACCAATTGGCGTCGCGCTCGCGGCGGTGGCCGGCGAAGCGCTGGTAGGCGCGCCGGGTTTCTCCATCTTCGCGCCGGCAGCACGCTCGTGCCTTCCGGGACCGCGCGGTGACGCAGCGGTTTGCGGAGCCTTCGTTTCCGCCGCGCCGGGTTTACCCCGCGTTTCCGCGGCCGTCGGCGGTTTGCCTTTCGTTTCGTGTCCGCGCGGCGGCGTGGCGTGCTCGGTCGGGGCGCCCTTCTTCTCCTTCTTCGCCGGTGACTCCTGCGTCTCTGGTTGCTGAGCGCTGACCGCTCCAGCCAACGCCAGTGCGCAGGCTACAAGTAAACTCGTGATCGTCTTCATCGTATAATTGATTCGTTCTGTGGTTTGTCGTTAGTCGCCCTAATCATATTCAATCCTTTTTTCTTGCCGCTCCTTTGATTTTCGTGCTTTGGACAGGTGAAGTACAAAGTAAGAACGGAGCGGATGGGATGCGCGACGCAGAAGGTGAAGTGACAAAGTTAGGATCGAGTGAGCGCGGGTAGCGAACGAGTTTCAATGCAAAAGGAGAAAACGGACCTCGCGATCCGCACGAAAAGCTTCGCGCTACAGATCATTCGGTTATTCGGACGACTACCGAAGACAGGTGCGTAATCCTGAACAGATCCAAAGAAAACCTTTCCTAATTTTCTAATTCTTCCTTTTTCGTTCTTGATTCTGCTTTCTGACTACCGAGCTCTGATCTCCCGCACCGTCAATGTCGACACCCCTGCGATTTCGCCGTACGTGGCCTCCGCCCGCCGATCGCTTCGCTCGAATCGGCGTTTCGTCTTGTCGTCGTTCTCCGGCATTTTGGTCCATTTCGCGCGCGCGGCATTGGCTTTGAGAAATTTCGCAATCTCCTTCTCGGTAAGTTCACGGCCGTCTGTACGTGAGATCTTCTCCGAAACGCTCATCCCGTGATCGAATAGGACAACGTAAACGTACGGCTCCGTATCTTTGTGAAAGGTCGCAGTGAGCGTCCCGTCGTCGAGCAGGTGCCGCCGAACCAACGGCCCATATTCATCCTCGACCCGATCCCCGTCGTCACCCAGATGCGCGTGAACCAGGTTCGGACTGGCCATCGTCACCCACAGGATCATCACTGCGCTGACTATTACGCGCCGCATCAACAGAAGCCGGATCACAAATCTGTTTCGCTCAACCCCGCAATCTTCATCAACGAGCGCAGCAGGCCGGTTTTCAGCGGCTGATTTCCGTGAATCGAAATCACGATGCCTTCGCGTCGACCCCCCCGTCGTGAAAATGTGATCACTCCCTGGCTCCGAGCTAATCTCGAACCGCGCGCTTGAATGATCCGCGCAAGCTCGCGCCCGGAGACTTGCTTCACACCGTCACTTCCAGCAGTTGATCGCTCGCGCCCGGCTTCAATGCGCCGTCTTCAGCGAGTAGCCAACCTTCAATCGCTTCACGAACATTGGCGCGCAGCTCATCGATGCTCTCGCCTTGCGAAACGCAACCAGGCAACGCTGGAACTTCTGCCCAAAATCCGCCTTCTTTAGCTTTGTGAATGAGCACCTCCAGTGTCATCGATGAATGATAATTGGCGCCGGCCAAAGCAGCAAGCCAGCACTCGATCACCCTCTGACTTCCATCCTCTGACCTGATCTCGCTTGCCACGCCATCTTGTGACGCCGAAGCCTCGGCGAAGGAGCAAGCCTTGTGCGACGGCGGGCCACCCGCCTGTCCGCCGTAGCTTCAGCGGAGGAGAGTCACTTCCCCATGCTTCGCGTTTGTCGCTTGCCAACGGGCCGAAACCGATTGAGTAAAACAGGTGCGCCCGGCGAGAAAGCCCAACACGACGGTTTTTGTTTGCGACAAGTGCGGGACGCGCAAACGCCTCGATACCACCAAACGCCACTGGTGCGAGATCTGCACCCGGGACGCGCCCGTCGAGATGCGGGCCTCGCGAGATAAACGTTTCACCCTCGCGCCCGCAGCTTAATTCAGCCTTTCGGTTCCGCTCTTTACGCTGGAACCGGCAACGCACCGCCGTCTTGTGCAGCCGTAGCTTCAGCGAAGGCTGGTCACTGATTTCAGATGTGACCGAGCAGATAGAGAATCAGGATAATGACGAGAATAGTGCCGAGCAGACCGTGCGACGCGTAACCAAATCCATAACCGCCCGTCGGGAAAGCTCCGATCAAAAGCAAGATGATAA
>DATDFT010000167.1:0-3271 GCA_036522475.1 Pyrinomonadaceae bacterium
GGCTTCACTGTCTTGAACGTTATGACGTTTGAACCTTTCAAACGTCTGGTTTCAAGCAGGAACTCCACGTTCAGGTGGTAATGCTGAACGTCCCACCATTCGCGTTCTGGAGTGAAAGATCCTCGAAGAATTTCCTGACGAGTGGGCGGTTCGGTCTGGGCCAGAAGGGGGCTGGCACCGATGTAGAGTTGCAGAAATAGGACGACGGCGAAGAATTTTACGTTACGCATAGTCTGAGTGCGTTCAAGAAGAAGTGGATCTCCCTCGACCGAGAGAGATCCACAGTTTGAAGGTTCCGTTGGACGAAACCCGCTCGATTAACGAGCAGGACTCTTCAGGATTTCTGACAGAGCGTGCAGTCGAGTTGCATCGGCGCCACTCTTGCTCGCCGCGCTTTGTTCAACTTCCGGCGCGAGGCTCTTCAGTTTCGCAACGTCTTTCGAACCCAGGTGCGAACTCTCCGCGCTTTGAATCGCCGAACGCAAACTTGTAATTTGATCGGCCGGTAACGCCTGCGATCGCTCCAATTGATCGATGTAAGCCTTCGCGACAACGAGCGTGTGCGGCCACTCGAACTTCTGCTGGTTCTGCACGTTCAGCTCAGCCACGTGAATGGCTTTCGCAGCGTCAATCTCGTTCTGCGTCAGAGACTTCGTCGGCGTCAGTTCAAAGATATCCAGCCCACGAGCGATCTCTGAAGCGTAGATATGACCGTTATACCAGTACGCCGACCAGTCACCGCCGAGCACGAGCATGTTCGGATCGATTGGCCCACGATCGAAGTAGGCAATTTCAGTCGGATGCTGCGCGTCGGTGAAGTCCATCAGGGAGACGCCGCCCTGGTACCAACCTTGCACTTCGATGTCGCGTCCCGGGATAGGAACGAGCGAACCGTTATGCGCAACGCAGTTCTCGCTGTTACCCTGCGCAGCAGGCAGTTTGTAGTAGCCCGCGAAAATCAGCTTGTTGTTCTCCACGTTGAAAACCGCATCAGCACCCCACTTGTTCGGATCCGTCGGGCGGCAACGCGCACCGAGTCCGCCACCCCACTCGTCAGTGAACACGACTTTCTTTCCGTCATTCGAAAACGAAGCCGAGTGCCAGTACGCATAATTCGGATCATTCACCGCGTCGAGCCGTTTTGGATTTGCCGGGTCTTTGATATCCAGCAGGATTCCGTTACCGGAGCAGGCGCCGGCCGCCAAACCGAGCGCCGAGTACACAGTAATATCGTGGCACTGATCGGTCGGCGAAGGCTTTCCTTTACCGTGAGTGGCGCCACTCATCAACCCGGCAACCGAACCTGTTTCGGGATTGGTAAATATTCGAGGACTCGAAACGATTTTCGCATCCTGCGGCGTCGCGACTGGCACCTTGATCACGTCGATGCGAAACAGCGCTGTGTTTGGATCCTTGTCCGGGGCCTCACCCGAGCATCCGGCCAGCTCTTCGCTTTGGCGGACGAACGAAGTTCCCGAAACGTAGATGTAGACGTTGTCCTTGTCATTCGGATCGACGACGAGCGTGTGCGTGTGAGAACCGCGGCAAGTTTGCACGGCTGCGACTTGCTTCGGGCTCTTGATGTTGCTGATGTCGAAAATCCTGACGCCGCGGAAACGTTCTTTATTCGCGGCAGGTAATTGCCGCCCGCCGTCCTCCTTACCGTCGGTTGCCGGCGGTGACGGCGGAAATCCTTCGGCGCCGCAATCGATGCGGCCGTTCGGCATTTCAACCGACATGAACATCAGGTTTTTGTAAACCGAGACGTCACCCTGACCACCCGGACAGATCATCGAAGTCAACAAGCTTGTCTTCGCCGGGTTCGAGATGTCGTAGATGTTCATGCCATAAAAATTTCCCTGAAACAGGTGATTGCCCTGGAAGGCGAGGTCCGAGTTTGCAAACGCGAGCTGGGCAAGGACGAGTTTTATTCCGCCTGGTATCTTCGAGCCATCCCCCATGCCCAGTTGACTCAAAGTTTTATTTACTTTGGGATTGTTGGGATCGTCGGAGCCGAGTTGAAAGGCGTCCGGCTTCTTGACCAGAAGTATGTGCTTCATGCCCATCGCTGCTTCACCTGCATCGAAAATTCCGGGCTTAAGTGAGAAGCGCGGGTCAGTGGTGTCTGAGCCGGTCATTCCCGGCGGCAGCGGCTGCGCCGGTTCAGGAGCAAACGGATTCGCTTGTTCTTGTTTCTGCGCAGATTTGTCTGGAGCTTTCGCAGCATCCGGCGAAGGCGAGGCTGTTTGCGCCAAGGTCGTGACTGCAAGACACGAACACAAAGCAAGGGGAGCTAGCAGTAAACGGAAAGTATTATGAACTCGAATCATCGTTTCTCCTCTTAGGGCTTTTCACCCAGCATGGTTTGCATAATTTTGATCTCAGCGCGTTGTCCGCTGTCGACGTCCGTCGCAAAATTGAAGAGTTCAGCATCCTGGCCCGCGCCGGCAGTGTCGAAGAGGTCCTTCACCATCGTTAAGGCGCCATTGTGATGCTGAATCATACCCGTCAAAAATAGACGGTCAAACTCTTTGCCCTTTGCGTTTCGTAAAGCGGTCATCTGTTTTTCCGTGAGCATGCCGGGCATCAGCATCGAATCGCTCGACATGTCCATGCCCGGCATGTGGTGCATCGCCATCGAAGTCGACTCACCTCTGGCAGCGAGCCATCGTCGCATAAAGTCCATCTCGTCTGACTGCGATCTGCTGATGCGCGCACCGAGCGTGTGAAGCTCTTTGTTCTGGGTGTGCGAATCGATGAGCGCGGTCATCTCAACTGCCTGGGCGTGATGCATGATCATGCCCTGCATGAACTCGACGTCCTTAGGCGAGGTTAGCGGCAACTTGGCGTGCGTTGAAGCCGGCAACGTCTTCGTCGCTTGACCGGGCGCGCCGGGTTGGACTACGACCGGGCCGGGAGGCTCAGCTTGTTGTGCCGAGATCGACAGCGATAACAGGAAGAAAAACGCGCACGTGGGCGGGATCTTAGTTCGCCACGAGCGTGGTTTAAGACAGACTCCGAAATGAAAACGCTTCATAGGTGTGAATTGTCGAACACGCAGGCCTTTACATTACCACAAAGCGGCCCAAGAAGCGCATGGCCGGGGCGGCTAAACCTGAATATAGACCCGGGGGCGAGCCAGGGTTTTGCACTTGAGTGCTACGTGCGCTTGGCTGCGCCCGATGCATGCACTCGGCCGCGCCTGACGTGTGCACTCGGCCGCGTGTTATGCGTGTTCTCCGCTGCGGCTTCGCCGCCCGATGTGAGGCAG
>DATDFT010000168.1:0-5605 GCA_036522475.1 Pyrinomonadaceae bacterium
CAAGGTTGCAGATGTTAAGGCTCATCGTAACGCGACTTACCTGTGCATGGAGGGTCCGGCGTTTTCGAGTGTGGCGGAGTCGAATGTTTATCGGTCTTGGGGCATGGACATCATCGGCATGACGAACCTGCAGGAGGCGAAGCTGGCGCGTGAAGCGGAGATCTGCTACGCGACTCTGGCGCTGGTTACAGATTACGACTGCTGGCATCCCGGGCACGATGCAGTGAGTGTCGAAACGGTGGTTGATTATCTGAACAAGAACGTGCGCAACGCGCAGATCATCCTGCGCGAGTCGGTCCGGCGATTGAAGGACGGCGAGCGTGAGTGCAAGTGTGGATCGGCGCTGAAGCACGCGATCTTCACGCCGTCGAATCTCTGGCCGGAAGAGACGAAGAAAAAGCTTGAAGCGATTGTTAAGAAGTACGTATGAAGATTTCTCCCGCAAAGGCGCAAAGCCGCAAAGGAGTTGCGTGAAAGTTTTGCAGCGAGGTAAGAAATGAAGATTTTAATCGTATTGCTGGCATTTCTGGTTATCGCACCCGCGGCTTACGCGCAGGGCGGCGTTAAGAGTGGTCAGGATCCGTCAACGCTTCGCGATCCGGATCTCGAGCGCGACTCGAATCACAACCTCGAAGTCGCTAGAAACTATTTCAAGCTCAAGAAAGCCTACGTCGCCTCGTTGAAGCGTTGCGAGGAGATCATCGCCGGCAACCCGAATTTCGCGAAGATTGAAGAAGTCCTGCTCATGGCCGGACAGAGCAGCCTCTGGCTTTCGCAGAACAAAGGCAAACAGAAACCGGAGCAGTACGTGAGCTTCGAAGGCGGTGAGAAACGAACCCTGACTTCCGAACAGTTTCGAGAAATGGGAGTCGAGTATCTCAAGAAGTTAATCAACGATCATCCGAACAGCCCGTACACCAAGCAAGCGCAAGACGAGTTGAACGCGCTCGCGGCCCCGAAACCATAGATAAACTTATGTCGCTTCTAGTTGTCGGCTCGGTTGCTTATGACGCAGTCGAAACCCCATTCGGTAAATGTGAGAAGATGCTCGGCGGCTCGGCCTCGCACTTTTCGATCTCCGCGAGCTTCTTCACGAACGTCGGTATCGTTGCCGTTGTAGGCGGCGACTTTACGGAGCAGGAGGTCTTTACAAGTCGCGGCATCAACACTCGCGACGTCGAAAGAATCGAAGACGGCAAGACGTTTCGCTGGGGCGGTCGTTACGAGTACGATCTGAACGTCGCGCAAACACTCTACACCGACCTGAACGTCTTCGCAGACTTTCAACCAAAGTTATCGGAAGAGTCGAAACGTTCGCGTCTTCTCTTCCTCGGCAACATCCAACCCGACCTGCAACGAGGCGTCAGAGAGCAGATGCCCGACGCGGAACTGGTGGCGCTCGATACGATGAACCTCTGGATCGAGCACACACGCGATTCGCTTGTGCGCACGATCAAAGGCGTGGATGTTGTTATCATCAACGATGCGGAGGCGCGACAACTCACGGGCGTTCCCAATCTCATCAAGGCTGCACGCGAGTTGCTCAGTTGGGGACCAAAAGCACTGATCATCAAGCGCGGCGAATACGGCGCGGCGCTGTTTACGCCCGATAGTTATTTCGCGATTCCGGCTTATCCGCTCGAGGCGGTGTTTGATCCAACGGGCGCCGGCGACACGTTCGCCGGAGGCTTCATGGGTTATCTCTCCAGCCAGGAGAAGCTCGATGAAAGCGCGATGCGACGCGCGATGATCTTTGGTTCGGTGATGGCGTCGTTTAATGTGGAGGAGTTTGGCACGGAGCGAGTCAAGCGGCTCACACATGCGGAGATTAACGATCGCTTTCATGCGTTCGCACGCATGACGCACTTTGATGAGATTCCGTTTGATGGGAAAGTTAAGTGAGGAGAGTTTCTTATGTTCTGCCCAACTTGTGAGGCTGAGTACCAACCGGGGATCACGACCTGTCCTGACGACAACACGCCGCTCGTCGCGCGACTGACCGGCGATAATGCCATTCACGACAGCAGCGAAGCGCGCTTCGTGGCGCTTCACAAACTCGGTTCACCGTCCGAAGCCGAAATGGTCAACGACATTCTCCAGCAGAACGGCATTCGCACAGTGATCAAGTCGGGCGGCGCCGATGCGTTCTCGCCGCTTCTGTCGGCAACTTCCGAAGGCGCAGTCGTATTCGTCGACGAACGTGATGCAGATCGGGCGCTCGAGGTTTACAATGCATTCTTCGGAGGCGACACGACGCCACTCACCGGCGGCGAGCTCGAAGACGAATCGGAATACGACGACGAAACTGAAGAAGAGTAGTTTGCAATGGCGGACACCGATGCAATTGTGGTGTTCATGACGGCGGCCAACGGCGAAGAAGCGACGCGGCTTGCCGAGATGTTGGTCGGCGCACACCTCGCTGCGTGCGTTCAGATCCTGCCGGAGATGGAATCCGTTTACCGCTGGCAGGGAAAGGTTGAGCGCCAGTCGGAAATTCTCTTACTCGCCAAAACCACGCGCGCAAAGTTCGATGACCTGGAACGCGAAGTGCGCGCGCTTCACAGTTACGACACGCCTGAGATCATCGCGGTTCCTGTTGTTATCGGCTCAGGTCCGTATCTTCATTGGCTGAGGGACGTCAACTCGGCATCCTGATGTCGTCGGAAACAGCCTCACTTAAATGGCCCAGTGAACTCTGGCTCTTCACCACGATGTCGACGACTTCCGAGGGCGAATCCGTAATATGAAATATCGCCATGTCGTGCTCCGCGATCTTCCCGCCCGGCAGAACCACCGCGTGCAGCCAATCCATCAGGCCACTCCAATAACGACTGCCGAAGAGCACGATCGGGAAGTTGCGGATCTTCCTCGTCTGTATCAACGTCAACGCTTCGAATAATTCGTCAAATGTGCCGAAGCCACCGGGGAAGATGATGAACGCAAGGCTGTATTTCACAAACATCATCTTGCGAACGAAGAAGTATTTGAACGTGAGACTCAGGGTCTGATAGGCGTTGGCTTTCTGCTCGAAGGGAAGTTCGATGTTGCATCCGATCGAGAGTCCGCCGGCTTCGAAAGCTCCGCGGTTGGCGGCTTCCATTATTCCGGGACCGCCACCGGTGATAACCGCGAATCCCTGTGCTGCGAGCAGTGCGGCGGTTTCCTGTGCGGCTTTGTATTCGGGATCGTCAGGCCTCGTTCGCGCCGAACCGAAGACGGCGATGCCGCGGCTCAAGGTCGCCAGTTCATCGAAGCCTTCGACAAACTCGCCCATGATCCGAAACACGCGCCAGGGATCCGTGTGCGTAAACTCATCGGGCCTTGGGCTTTCGAGGAGTTGTTCGTCTTGCGTTGTTCCGGGAACTTGCCGGCCGGGCTGTTTAGTTTTTTGCATCGCGGCTCAGATTCCCATGATGTTGTAACCGCAGTCGACGTAGATCACCTCGCCGGTGATGCCTGACGACATACTGCTACAGAGGAAAACTGCGGTATTCCCGACTTCTCGAGGATTGACGTTGCGGCCGAGCGGGGCGCGTTCGGCGTGATGCTTCAACATCGTGTTGAAATCGGCGACGCCGCGAGCGGAAAGGGTTTGAATTGGACCAGCGCTGATGGCGTTGATGCGAATGTTGCGTGGTCCAAGATCCTTTGCGAGATAGCGTGTGCTGGCTTCGAGTGCGGCTTTGGCGACACCCATCACGTTGTATCCGGCAACGACTTTTTCGGCGCCGTAATACGACATCGTGACAATGCTGCCGCCGTCAGTCATGAGCGGCGCCGCGGCGCGCGCGAGTTGCGGCAGTGAGTAGGCGCTGATCTCGAGGGCAGTTAGAAAGGCCTCGCGTGAAGTGTCGAGATACTCGCCGCTGAGTGCTTCGCGAGGTGCGAACGCAATGCTGTGAATCAGGAAATCGAGCCGGCCGAACTTCTCGCCGACCTGTCGAAAAGTTTCATCGACTTCGTCCTGCTTACTGACGTCGCAAGAAAGCAGCAACGACTCGGGCATCGCTTCTTTTGTCAGTCCTTCAACGTTTTCTTTAAGGCGTTCGCCCTGGTAAGTGAAAGCAAGGTTAGCGCCCGCCTCGTGCAGTGCCTGGGCAGTGGCCCAGGCGATGGAGCGCTTGTTCGCGACTCCGAAAATTATTCCGTTCTTGTCTTTGAGCATATAGGTCCTATAGGTCCAATAGGACCTATTTCTTTTAAGCCGCTGCGCTTTCGGGCGCGGTCATGAGAGCTTTGTACTCGCCACTTTCAACCCACTGCAAGATCTCGGAGACGCGCCAGACTGGAAACGGATGCGACAGCCCGGACGTGATCGCGTCGGCCCAGAAACGGTCGAGCGCCTTCTCGTCGTAGTTCTTCTGGAAGTCGCGCGCCTGTCCGAGAAATTGATCGTAATCAACACGAGAAGCGAAGGTGCCGCCGCTTAACTTCATCATGGTGCGGCCGATGACGTTTGCGTCCTGCGTCACCAGCAGCGCGGCGCGATCGCACGAGAGCTCCGCGCGTCTGGCCCACGCGAGCAGTGCAGCGCGCATGCTCATCGTCAGTAGTTCTTTGACGATGAAAGTGAGTGGCGAAGCGAGCACTGCGCTTTTCGCGAGAAACTCGATCAGGCGAGCGGCCGTCAGGTAGAGCACGTGTTCGGAGTGAATATGGCCCACTTCGTGCGAGACGACCGCCAGCACTTCCTCGTCGCTCAGCCGCTCGATCAGTTGCGAATACAAGACGATCACCGGACGTTCGACACCACCGGTGAAGGCGTTGACAACCGGATTTTGTTGCACAAACAGTTCCGGCATATCGACGCCGAGCGTCGTACACGCGATCTGAAGTTTTGCGTAGAGATCGGGACACTGCGTTGGCGTAACTTTCACCGCGCTGGCGGTGAAGATGACTCTGATGGCGGACTCGCCTGTGACCGCGAGCAGTTTCTTCAGGGCTGTATCGATGCCCGGAATGGCACGCAGGGCGGCGAGCGCGCGACGGTCAGCCGGATGGATGTACTCGTCCTTGTCGAGATGCGCAAACTTTTTGTGTGGAGCGTCTGAGAGTCGCAGGCGGCAACGACCGCAGCGTGCTTCACCGGCATCGGACCGGACCTGGTTGCGTTGCCCGCAGTAGCGGCAGCGAATTGAGGGGAGGTTGGTAATTAGGTCTTCGTTCTCAGCCATTTGTAATGCTCACCTCTGAAAAATGTGGCAAGAGTATCGGTTATCCGTCGGGTTTCAGACAAGCTCAGATCAGTGTTTGAAGTGACGGATTCCAGTAAACACCATTGCCAGTCCGTGTCCCTCGGCGGCCGCGATTACTTCCTCATCACGAACGGACCCGCCAGGTTGGATCACCGCGGTGATTCCATGCTTCGCAGCCTCGTCGATTCCGTCGCGAAACGGAAAGAACGCATCCGATGCCAGCACCGCACCCTGGCTTTTCTGTCCCGCCTTGCGCACGGCCATGTGGACGGAATCGACACGGCTCATCTGCCCCGCGCCGACTCCGAGTACCTTCCCACCCCGCACCAGGACGATCGCATTGCTCTTCACGTGCTTGCACACCAGCCAGGCGAAACGCAGGTCCTCCATCTCAAGGTCAGTCGGCACTC
>DATDFT010000169.1:0-6688 GCA_036522475.1 Pyrinomonadaceae bacterium
AGCCGCGCCTCCGCGCCGATGTAGTAACGCATGCCTGCTGGAATTCTCGAAGTCATCTGCTGAAGTGTCGAAAAATAAAAACCCGCTCCCATACCGACCTGGGCAGCGGGTTTTTGGAATCGTTTTACGCTCGATTACACGATCGCCCCGCCACCGGTGTGGTGATGCCAGTATGCATGATGGCCGCGATCGTCTCTAAACATTGCTCTCGGCTTATACCCGAGTCCGATGATCATTGTCAAATTTAGCCGGAGATTTACGCAGAAAAACGCAGATCAGAAATTCATTAAAAAATTCTGATCCGCGTTTTTCTGCGTAAATCTCCGGCTAAAACTAACCTCCCGGAATAAACGGCCGCGACTGGACGATGTAAATCTGTCCTTTCATATACGCCCATTCGATGTCCTGATCGCGACTGCCGAACACACGTTTGATCTCTCGCGCTGCACGGACCAGCCTGCGTATGACATCGTCAGTCAGCACCACGCGATCGCCTTCGATCGGCACTTCCTTTACGCCGCCCTTCTCATCAAACGTCAACAGACTGTCCTCCGCCGAACGAGTCAACACCTGAATCGCGTTCGTCCGCGGGCGAAAGATGACCTGTTCGGCAATCCGTTGACCTTCGACAACCTTGATCCCCAGACCTCGCTTCGCACTGATGTAGATCGCGCCTTTGTTTTCAGTATCAAACGGATCGGTGCTGATCATGACGCCGGAACTCTCCGAGTTGATTCCTTCCTGTAGCAGCACCGCCATGAAGATCTTCGAGTGGTCTACGTTCGCACGTTCGCGCGCTTCGTACGCTTCGAAGTTCCACAGCGACGCCCAAACCTTTCTGATCGCGTCGATCAACTGCTGCTCGCCGCGCACGTTCGGCACAGTCGTGTAAAGGCCCGCGCCACTGAAGTTGGGCAAGTCTTCCGAGTTTGAAGAGCTGCGCACGAACAGTCCCTTGCCCTGATACTCCTGCGCAACCTTCTGCAAAACCTTTTGCTTCAGCTCGGGATCGAACTCAGCGGTTTCAATTTTCTGTCGCAACAGCACGAGCTGCTCGCGGCGATACGCCGGATCGTGTACGAACTTCTGATCGTTGAGCAGTCCGAAGATGACGTCGTCAAGATTGTTTCGCTGAATGAACTCGTCGTAGTAGTAAAACGGAATCGTGAAGCCGTTGGGAACGATGATTCCCGGCAGCCGCGCGTTCATCAGTTCGCCGAGATTTGCCGACTTGCCACCGAATGCGATGGTCAACGGGGCGCGCTGTTGGCCCAGGTCGAGCAGACGCTTTTCATCCAAATCGTAATGCGGCTTCATCACGTCCAGTCGTTCCTTCTGGCGCCGCTGGTACTCGCGCAACTGGTTCATGTCCGCGCGTTTGATCGTGTAGTTCTGATGTAGCGTTTCGAACGACACCCACCAGCCGTCATACTGCTTCAACAGTTCCTGCGCGTTTTTGATGTAAGCGTTCGGGATGCCCCAACCTTTCGCGAGCAGGTTGATGTGCGAGAGCGGCGTTGAAGGTTTCGAGGTGATGATGCCCGCGACGGGAGGAAGTTGGACGGGCACTTCATCCAGCACGAGAATCTCGTTGAAACCGATCTCGACGTGATCGTCGAGCTTGGGAATGATGTGAATGCGGCCGAGACCCTTGGCGATGTTCAGCGCCTGGTACGCCTGCTCTTTTGCGATGTCGCTTTGAAGAACACGTTGCACTCCCGCAAGCGATCGCGATGCTTCGTCCTGTCGCAAAGAATTCGGCTTGAAAGCAACGGGCGCGAAGAACGTTTTATTGATCACTTCATAAGCAAGCTGGATCTGATCCGCGGGGATGAGATCGCCTTCCCAGAACTCGAACGTCCAGCGTTGGATCGGGATTTGATAAGCGACCGTGCCGAGGATGAAGCGACGATTCGGGTTGATGTAGTTGTTTACGAAGAACTCTTTGCCGCGTTCGAGTGAGAGATAGGTTCCGTTGACGAAGTCTTTGTGAAAGCTGTAGCGCTTTTTGTTGACGTAGTAAATCTTGTTGCCGTTCTTGCGATCGATCACGATCATTGTGTGCGGCAGGGCATAGGGAGTGTTCGAGTCCCATGTGACGGAGATCTTGTCGAAGTCAGCCTGCGAACGGATCGCGGGAAGCGACTTCGGGCCAGTCTGTGCCGTAACAAAAACATCTGTCACAAAAAGGCACAAGAAGCACAAAAAAAGCTTTTTGATATTTTTCAAATCCATTATGTGCCTTGTGTGCCTTTTTGTGGCAAAACTTCCTGCGCGGAACGCGCGAGCAATTTTAACAGATCGTCGATGTGATCTTGCTCGGTGAGGAAGCTATTGATGTTCACGCGCAGGGCGCGGCGGCCGTGGAGCACCGTGGTCGTCAGCCATGCCTCGCCGCTGCGTTCGATGATCTGCTGCAAGCGTTGTTGTAAACGATCTGACTCGGCGCCGAGCGCGAGATTGTCAGGCAGGAATCGAAAACAACAGACCGCGGTTTCGACTTCCCCGACGCGCTCGAAACCCTCGAGGGCGTCGATCTGTTTCGCGAGATATTTCGTGAGCTCGATGTGGCGCTCGACTGTCCGCGAGTAACCTTCGCGGCCCATGAACTTCATCGCCATCCACAGCTTCAAGGAATTAAACCGCCGCGTGCCCATCTGCCCGTAACGGAAGAAGTCAAACTCCACATCCGCGCCGCCGCGATCCTCGCTCAGGTACTCCGGCGTCATATCGAACGCATCCCGCAAAACGCGTCCGCCGTCGCGCACGAGCGTCGCTCCACACGCAAACGGAACAAACATCCACTTGTGCGGATCGAACGTGATCGAATCAGCCTGCTCGATCCCACGCAGCATCTCTTTGTGTCGCACCGAGAACGCGAGCGGTCCGCCATACGCCGCATCGACGTGATACCAGCAACGATTTTCACGTGCGATCTCGGCGAGCGATTCGAGCGGATCGATAACGCCGGTCGACGTCGTTCCCGCAACGCCGACAATGCAACACGGGATCAATCCGGCCTTACGATCCACGGCAATCGCATCCTTCAGCGCCTTGAGCGAAATGTGGAAACGCTCGTCAGTCGAGATCTTTCTCAAACCGTCGCGACCTAATCCAAGAATGTCCGCACTCTTGTCGATCGAATAGTGACACTGTTCTGAAGCGTAAAACACGAGTTCGCCTGCGGCCTTGCGCACGCCGCGATCCTTGATCTCGGCATCGACACTATCGCGCGCGCATTTCAAAGCGATGAGATTCGCCTCCGACCCGCCGCTCGCGAGCGTGCCGAAACTCTCTGGTCCATAGTTCAACAGTTCGCATAGCCAGCGAATCGCACGTGCCTCGAGCATCGCCGAAGTCGGACCGTTACGCCACGCGCCGGCATTCTGGTTGAGCATCGAGCTCAGCGCGTCGGCCCAAACGCCAACCGGCAAAGGCGTCGGATTAAACTGCCCGAAATATCTCGGACTCGGAACACCCATCGCATTCGGCGCGATATCATCACAAAAACGCGCAAGGATCTCTTCGAGTGCGATTCCCTTCTCGGGCAACGGTTCGTCGAAGAGTTTCTCGAGCTCGGCGGGCGTTGCAGTCGGAGTGACACGACGCGCAGCGAGTCCGGCGACGTGCTCGGCGATGATCTGCGCCACCGCATTTCCAAGAAATCGATGCTGCTCAACAAAATCGTCAATCATGATCTATTCTTCAACCAGCGGCATGAATGAACTACAGAGATTCGAGCAAAGTTTAAGCTCACGGATGTCGAGCTACGACCTCGACCTGTCCGCCGAAACCTTAACACAGCTCGGCGAATACTACAGATTACTGACGCGCTGGAACGACCGCCTACATCTTGTGGCGCCATGCACGCCGGAACAATTCGCGACACGGCACGTGCTCGAGTCGTTGCTGCTGCTCAAACACCTACCGCACGGTGCAAAGATAGCCGACGTCGGTTCAGGGGCGGGACTGCCGATCATTCCGTGCTTAGTCGCACGACCCGATCTCGAAGCGACGTTGATCGAGTCGTCGCAAAAGAAAGCGGTGTTTTTGCGCGAGGCACTGAATGCTGTCGGGCGAAAAGCGACGATCGTCGCGCGGCGGTTTGAGGAGATTGAAGCGCCCGCGGTGGCGTTCGTTAGTTGCCGAGCGCTCGATCAGTTTATGACAAAAGTACAGCAGTTGATCGAGTGGGCGCCGACGAGAGCGACGTTGTTGTTATTCGGGGGCGAGGAGCTGGTTCCGGAGGCGAAACGGATCTTGATACCCGGATCGGATCGAAGATTTTTGTTTGTTGTGAACACGGATTAAGCGGATTTTAAGACGGATCTTCGCGGATGACGTCCGTGGGCTTTTTATCTTCGCGCAGGCCTTGAAAAGAAGGGTGACGGATAACACCCTCGTCAGTCCACTCGCTGAAGGCAACTTCGCCGACGAATTTCGGCTCCGTCCAGACAGCGCGTCGCAGATCCGGATCTTTGGGGATTTGTTCGAAGGGGCGCTTATCGATGACGATTTTGTCCAGCTTCTTCTTCAATTCAACACGCATCTGATTTGTATAGCCGGTGCCGGCGCGGCCCGCGTAGATCAGTTTGCCGTGATCGTAAAACCCGAGAACCAGCGAGCTGAAGGGTAGACCTTTATCGGACAACGTGTAACCCGCAATCACAAACTCCTGCCGCCTGATGCACTTGATCTTCAACCAGCTTCGACTGCGCGTCGATTCATACGGCGAATCAGCCCGCTTGGAAACAATCCCTTCGAGCCCGAGTTTGCAAGCCTCTTTGAAAAACCTCGCGCCGTTGCCTTCGATGTGATCGCTGTAACGCAGCAGGCCCGTGTCGCCCAAAGGTTCCAACAACTCGGCAAGCACACGCTTCCGCTCGCGCAACGGACAGCGCGTGAGATTGAATCCTTCGATGTAAATCAGATCGAAGATATGAAAGATGAGAGCCGAACCACCGCCTTTGTTGATCGACTGTTGCAACCGCTGAAAACTCGCGCGTCCCGAACTGTCGAGCGCGACGATCTCACCATCTAGAATCGCCGACTTCACCGGCAGTGATTTGATCGCCTTCCCGACATTCGCAAACTTGGCGGTCCAGTCTTTGCGGTTCCGCGTCCAGAAACGCACCTGACGTCCCTCGAGGTGGCAAAGCAAACGGTAACCGTCAAATTTCAATTCATGAAACCACTCCTCACCAGAAGGCGGCTTATCGATGAGTGTGGCGAGTTGGGGCGGCACAAACTCGGGCATCGCAGCTTTACGCGCACCGGGGAGATTTTTGATCTGTTTTAGATTCATTAATGTCTCACTTCTGTAGCGGCATCACGATTGCAAATTGACTAAAACGAGATGTTGAGCTGTACCGAAAGAAGTCAATCGATGTATGCGACGCGACTTATGACCGAGATATATCATCTGGTCCAACCCGGCGGACAGCATACATTGTGCGGGCTAAGAATAAGTCGGATAAGAGCGGAACGAAAGACCAACACGTTGCAACTCGTCTACGACGTGCAGCCCAATCTCACGATCTGCAAGCACTGCGAGCGGATTCAAGCGCAGGATTCGAGAAGCGAGTAAGAAGTTTCACGCAAAGACGCAAGACGCAAAGAAAAACCGCAAAGTTGAACTGTGTCTTCTTTGCGGCTTCTTTGCGTCTTTGCGTGAAACGTTCCTAACTACTCGTCAGCCTCGGGACTGCCGGCGCCATCACCGTCAGCCGCCGCGGATGGAACCACGATCGGTTCGCGAGCCGGCATCACGATGTCGTGGCCACCGACAATGTCGGGAAACTCATCGAGATCGCGGTCCCGCGCCTGATCGGCCGTTTCATCACGTTCGATCTCAACGTTGCGATAGTATTCCATGCCCGTTCCGGCCGGAATCAACCGCCCCATGATCACGTTTTCCTTCAGCCCGCGCAGGTAGTCGACGCGCCCGGAGATCGCGGCCTCAGTGAGCACGCGCGTGGTCTCCTGGAACGACGCTGCGGAGATGAACGAATCGGTCGAGAGCGAAGCCTTCGTGATACCGAGCAAGAGCGGTTCGGCCTGCGCGACTTCGCCGTCTTCCTGACGCACACGCTCGTTCTCGTCCTGGAAGCGGAAGCGATCGACCTGCTCCTCGAGCAGAAACTCCGTATCGCCGACTTCCTTGATCTTCACCCAGCGCAACATCTGGCGAACAATCACTTCGATGTGCTTGTCGTTGATGTTCACACCCTGGAGGCGATAGACCTCCTGGATTTCGTTTACGAGGTATTCCTGCAAACGACTCATACCAAGAACACGCAGAATATCGTGCGGGTTTAGGGGGCCGTCCATCAGGGCTTCGCCGGCGCGAACGCGGTCACCGTCCTGCACGTTGATGTGCGTACCGCGCGGGATATCGTACTCGCGTTCTTCACCGTCGTCGCCGGTAATGATCAGTTTGCGCTTGCCTTTCGAGATTGCGCCGAGTGTGACCGTGCCGTCGATTTCAGACATGACCGCGGTTTCGGCCGGACGTCGTGCTTCGAACAGCTCGACGACGCGCGGCAGACCACCCGTGATGTCCTTCGTCTTGGTAGTTTCACGCGGAATCTTCGCGATGATGTCACCCGGCTCGACTTCCTCGCCGTCGGTCACCATCAGGTTCGCACGCACAGGCATCTGGTACGTCTTCAGCACCTTGTTGCCGCCG
>DATDFT010000170.1:0-17758 GCA_036522475.1 Pyrinomonadaceae bacterium
GAACGCTCGATAAGCAGAACCACTTAATGAAAAGCCCTTGTTGAATCGCTTGATAACCGAGAACCGCGGGCTAAACGCAGTTTCGGATCGATCCGCGAAGTCATTGAGTGAAGGCCTACCGACAACAGGAGTCCGATCCGAGAACCCACGGCTATTCACCCAACGATCCACCCGCGCCCCAAAACTGAAAAACCACGATTGAAAGCGCACCGAATCAGCCCCGAAGACGCCAAACGATCTCTGTCTGCCGCCCGCGTCCACAAACGCGGTAATCCTCGAATTGTTGAATGTCGTTTCTGCGCTGTGACCCCGCACATCGCGTCCCTCGACACCCGCCGTGAACTGCTGATGATCGCCCGCGCTGTGCCGCCACTGAAACGCAAACCCTACTTGCTGCGAAGGATTACGTTGGCGGTTTGTCAACAATTCCGACTGGCGACCAGGAGTCACCGCGGAGAAATTCTGATTGAAGTTTTCACTGGATCCGTATAGACGCGCCGAAAAGTCTTTCCAATCAATCCCAAGATCGAGCGAGGAGATCCGCGTGTCGTTTAGCTGAACAGGCGTGCCATTCCGGCGACTCTCACCAAACGAGCTCAAACGCGCAAACGCATGAGCTTGCGACCCGAACGTTCTTGACACCAGCAGCGAGCCCGCGAGATCTCCGGTACCGGCGGGCGTGTCGACCGATCCGCGCTGGTTTTCAGGCACGAGCACGTAACCGTCCGTGTGCAACGCCTGACCGGAAAACATCAGTCCCCAGCGGCCAAACGACTTGCCCGCGGTGACCGACGTGGCGCCCGTCGTCTCGTTTCCCGCCGACGCCTCGAAATCGAGAAACGTCGCGGGCGTAGTCGTGCACCTTATATTAATGACGCCGCCGAGCGCGCCGCTGCCGTAAAGATCCGAAGTGCCGCCGTTGTAAACCTGGACGTTCTCGATACTCGTGCGCGGCAAGCGGTTCCAGTAAACCCAGCCGCCAAACGGACTGTTCAACGGAATCCCATCAACCAGGACTACCGCCCGGCTCGCACCATTCGCACCGACGCCACGCAACGAAACACCTTGTGACGTGGGATTCGCGGACAAACTTCCCGAGCGCCGAAAGAGCGAGAACCCCGGCACTTGTCTCAGCACATCATCAATCGTCAGCGCCCCGGAAACATCGAGTTCGCGTCGACTAATCGCGAACTGACTCATCGGCGTCGTCGGAATGCGTTCGTCGTCGGCCGTGACTAAAATCCTTTCGATCACACCGGCGGGTTCGAGCTTGATGTGTAGCGGTGCATTCGTTTTCGTGACGTCGATCCTGATCGTGTTGAAGCCCGGCGAACTGATCGACAGGGTGCCGTACGGTTGCGTACTCAACACTGTAAAATTTCCGGCATCGTCAGTCGCAGTACGAACTGAATTTCCATTCGCTTCGAATTCGACAGACGCATTCGCGATCGCAGCGCCGGAAGAGTCAGAAACCACACCAGAGATCTTGGTGAGCTGCTGTTGCGCGAACGTATTCACGACAAAAAAGACGACGCCGCAAAGCGCGATGGTCCAACGTCGTCTTCTCGTACACGACTCGAGTGGTCCTGTTCTGTTTTTCACCGTGGCATTAATGCTTGAGTAACGATATTTCCTCGTAACAATTTAAGAAGACCATCGGCGACGAGTTGCACGACGTTTGTATGTAGCTGTCTGCCTGCAACGCTAACTAACGAACCAGGGGTGGGGAAGTTGAAACCAAATCGTTCATTCGATTTCCGCGATGCGGCCATACTCGCATGTGCGTTATTACTTGCCGCTTCCTGTACACGGAAAAGTTCCCAATCACAGTTAGTCTCGCAAAATCGCGTGCTTTCCGCACCGACGGGGGCCAGCGTCACCACTCCGGCCGAAGACGGCCAGTGGACGATGCCAGCCAAGAACTATGCCAGCACGCGTTTCAGCGGTCTCGAAGACATCAACACCGGCAACATCAGCAGCTTGAAACTCGCGTGGTCCTTTTCGACCGGGATCGTGCGTGGTCACGAAGCCGCACCAATCGTGGCGAACAACACGATGTTCATCGTCACGCCTTATCCAAACATCATCTACGCACTTGATCTGACACGAACTGGTGGTCCTGTCAAATGGAAATATGAACCCAATCCGCAGGCATCAGCCCAGGGAGTTGCTTGCTGCGACGTTGTAAATCGCGGCGGCGTTTACTCGGACGGAAAATTATTTTTCAACACGCTCGACAATCACACGATCGCGCTCGACGCGGCGACGGGAAAACTGCTTTGGAAGACCCAGGTCGGCGACATCAACATGGGCGAGTCAATGACGATGGCTCCGCTGGTTGTTAAAGACAAAGTGCTGGTTGGGAATAGTGGTGGTGAGTTTGGTGTGCGCGGCTGGCTCACTGCGTTGAATACGAGCGACGGCAAGATCGCATGGCGTGCTTATCACACCGGACCGGACGCCGACGTGCTCATCGGTCCAAACTTCCATCCGTTCTATCCATCGGACCAGGGCAAGGATCTCGGAGTGACAAGCTGGCCCGCCGACGCGTGGAAAATCGGCGGCGGCACAAGCTGGGGCTGGATCTCGTACGATCCGGAACAGAACCTGATTTTTTACGGCACCGGGAATCCTGGTCCGTGGAACGCAGATCAGCGACCCGGCGATAACAAGTGGACCTGTGGAATCTTTGCGCGCGATGTCGATACTGGCCAGGCGCGTTGGTTCTACCAGTTCAGTCCACACGATCTGCACGACTACGATGCAATCAACGAGCAGATACTGATGGATCTGCCCGTGAACGGTCAGACGCGCAAGGTGCTGGTCCGGCCCGAACGCAACGGCTACGTTTACGTTATCGATCGCACCAACGGCCAGGTGCTTTCCGCAAATCCCTTCGCCTACGTCACGACTTCGAAGGGTGTCGATCTCAACACCGGCCACCTTATCTATAACGAAGAGAAGAAAGGCGAGGTCGGCAAGACGGTGCGCGAGATTTGTCCCGCGGCGCCAGGCGCTAAAGATTGGCAGCCCTCCGCGTTCTCGCCGAGGACGGGGTTAATGTACATCCCGCACCAAAATCTTTGCCAGGACTTCGAAGGGCTCGAGGCGAATTACATCACCGGCACGCCTTACGTCGGCGCGAACGTGCGCATGTACGCCGGTCCGGGCGGAAATCGCGGCGAGTTCCTGGCGTGGGATCCGGTGAAGAATGAAAAGGTGTGGGCCATCACTGAAAACTTTCCGGTGTGGAGCGGTGCGCTTGTTACTGCGGGCGACGTGGTCTTCTACGGCACGATGGATGGGTGGTTCAAAGCCGTCGATGCGCGAAATGGAAATGTGTTGTGGCAGTTCAAGTGTGGCTCGGGAATCATCGGCCAGCCGATCTCGTATCGCGGTCCGGACGGCAAGCAGTACATCGCGATCCTTTCGGGAGTTGGTGGCTGGTCCGGCGCCATCGTCGCCGGTGGACTGGATCCGCGCGACGCGACTGCGGCGCTCGGCTTCGTGGGCGCGATGGGTGACCTGCCCGACTACACGGCGCGAGGAGGCATGCTCTATGTGTTCGCGCTTCCCTAAAGAAATAAAAATTCTTTTCTTGCTGGCTGCGTCTGCATGTGCCTCTCATAAACCTGCGGCGGTTGCCACTGTTCCGCAAATCACACGTCCTGCCGGTGTGCTTCGTGTCTGCGCCGATCCGAACAATCTTCCGTTCTCGAATCAACGTGGCGAGGGTTTTGAAAACAAGATCGCGGAACTGTTGGCCCACGACCTAGGCGAGCGCGTTGAGTACACGTGGTGGGCACAGCGGCGAGGCTTCTTTCGCAACACATTGAAGGCGGGGATGTGCGACGTCGTCATGGGCGTGCCGGCCGGGTTTGAAATGGCGTTGACGACTAAGCCGTACTATCGCTCGAGCTACGTTTTTCTCTCGCGCAAAGATCGTCACCTGAACCTGGGCTCACTCGACGATCCGCAGCTCAGAAAACTGCGCATCGGCGTGCAGATCATCGGCAACGATCAAACCAATGCGCCGCCGGCTCACGCGCTCACGCGACGCAACATCATCGACAACGTCAAAGGCTTCACGCTGTACGGCGACTACAGTCAGCCCAATCCGCCGGCGCGGATTGTCGATGCGGTTGCGAAAGGCGACATCGATCTCGCGATTGTCTGGGGGCCGCTCGCAGGTTACTTCGCGAAACAGTCGCACGTGCCGATGCAGGTGGTTCCAGTAACGCCACAGATCGATCAACCGTTCCTTCCGTTTGTATTCGACATTTCGATGGGCGTCCGCCGCGGCGATCAGGATTTGAGAGATCAGTTGGAACAAGTTCTCGAACAGCGCCGAGCCGACATCGATCGCATCCTCGAGGACTACAAGGTGCCGCGCGTGGAAGGAGGGCAAGGTGTTTAAGAAGACTTCAGGAACGCGGCAGCGCTTTGCGGCTTTGCGACTTTGCGTGAAAATTTTTCTCCCGTGTCTGTTGCTCTTCGTGGCTTGCAAGCGCGAGCAGCGACAGTTCACGCAACCGCCTTCGACGTTCAAGTCGTACGACGTCACGATGAGCGACATTCACCCCGGCAGTCCGGGTTTGCCGCTGCCTGTGCAGAACCCCTCCGACCAGCGCGCGTTCGACACCAACGAAGGCAAGCGATTATTCACGCAGTACAACTGTAGCGGTTGTCACTTCAACGGCGGCGGCGGCATTGGCCCACCGTTAATGGATGAGAAATGGATCTACGGTGAGAACCCGGAAAACATTTACTCGACGATCGTCGAAGGCCGCCCGAATGGTATGCCTTCGTTTCGTTACAAGATTCCCGACAACCAGGTGCGGGAGCTGGTTGCTTACGTGCGTTCCATGAGCGGACAACTGCGAAAAGACGTCGCGCCAACTCGCAACGACGATATGAACGCACATCGTTCCGAGGAGCGCACCAAGCGCGAAACACCACAACGCTCAGGTCCACCGCCACAATGATCGACATGAGAAACACAACACTGAAGATGTGCGCGCTGGCCTTCGTGCTGTGCTGTTCCTCGTGCGGCGGCATTCACAACGCGCTCAATCCATCTGGTCCACAGGCGCACAATCTCAGCCGTCTCTGGTGGTTGATGTTCATCGTCTGCTCGGCTGTGTTTGTGATCGTGATGATTGCGGTGTTCCTTTCCTTGCGAAACCGAACCGGTGATTCTCAAGTAACGCCACAGATCGAACCGCCGCGCGAGCAGGAGCGAAAGCGGAGCAACGTCGTCGTCACTGCGGTCACAATCACCGTCGTCATCCTTTTCGTTTTCTTGATCGCGAGTTTCTCAGCTGGACGCTCGATGACCGCCGGGCTGGAGCACAAGAATGGTCTGACGGTTGAAATCACGGGACATCAGTGGTGGTGGGAGGTTCGTTATCCCGATGCGAGCGCGAACAACATCTTTACGACCGCAAACGAGATTCACATTCCCATAGGCGTGCCTGTCACGTTCAGTCTGAAAGGCGGCGACGTGATTCACAGTTTCTGGGTGCCGAATCTCGCCGGCAAGAAAGATCTGATTCCCGGCAAGATCAACACGATGTGGTTACAGGCGGACAAGCCTGGCGTCTATCGCGGTCAATGTGCTGAATACTGCGGACTGCAACATGCGCGAATGGCGCTCTGGATCGTCGCTGAGCCTCAGGAACAGTTCAACGCCTGGCGACAGAGCCAAGCAGGAACATCGATTCCGCCGTCGAGCGATTCGCAAAAACGTGGACAGCAGGTTTTCTTGACGTCCACGTGCGTGATGTGTCATGCGATTAACGGCACGCCCGCCGGATCCAACATTGGTCCAAACCTGACGCACGTCGCGAGTCGCAACATGATCGCCGCGGCGACAATCGTTAATACACGCGAGCACCTGGCGCAGTGGATCAGAGATTCGCAGACGTTCAAACCCGGCAACAAGATGCCGCAGAACAATCTATCCGACGCGGATTTGAATTCATTGGTCGATTATTTGCAGAGCTTGAAATGAGCCAAAAAGAGGCACAAAACGAAGAGCCAAGAAACGAGGGTCGACCGAGGGCGCCGTTGGTCGAACGGATCGACGTTGATCGAGAAGAGCTCGCGGACGTGATGAAGCGCGAGAAGGAAGAGCTCGAGCGCACGTGGGCGCGTCCCACGGGAATAATTGGATGGTTCATCGACACGGATCACAAGGCGATCGCCAAACGCTACATCATTACTGCCTTCATCTTCTTCATCTTTGGCGGGATTGAAGCAGCGTTGATGCGCATTCAGCTCATGCGGCCGGACAACCATTTCCTCACCCCGGATCAATACAACCAGATCTTCACCGTTCACGGCACCACGATGATGTTTCTGTTTGCCGTGCCGATTATGACCGCGATGGGAATTTATCTTGTGCCGTTGATGATCGGCGCGCGCGACGTCGCGTTTCCACGACTCAATCTCTACGGCTACTTCGTGTACCTGATCGGCGGCATTCTTTTGTATACCGGCTTTGTCTTGAACACCGGACCAGACGCAGGTTGGTTCGCCTACGTGCCGTTATCGGGTCCCGGGTTTTCACCGGGAAAACGCGTTGACATCTGGGCACAGATGATCACGTTCACTGAGCTCTCCGGACTTGCGGGCGCAGTGGTCGTCATCGGCACTGCATTCAAGATGCGTGCGCCGGGAATGTCGCTCAACCGCCTGCCTTTATTTGTGTGGGCACAGGTGGTGACGTCGTTCATGATCATCTTTGCGATGCCGTCTGTGATGCTTGCGAGCGGCTTCCTCGCCAGCGATCGTCTAATCGACACGCATTTCTTCAACCCGGCGGAAGGTGGCGACGCCATTCTCTACCAGCATCTCTTTTGGTTTTTCGGGCATCCGGAGGTCTACATCATCTTCATTCCCGCGCTCGGGTTTATCTCCCCGATCATCGTCACGTTCGCGCGGAGAAAGATCTTTGGATACGTCCCCCTGGTGCTGTCGTTGATCTCGACCGCGTTCATCGGTTTCGGACTGTGGGTGCACCACATGTTTGCGACGCCAATACCGCAGATGGGCCAGAGTCTCTTCACCGCCGCGAGCATGATGATCGCAATCCCGAGTGGCGTGCAGATCTTCTGTTGGATCGCGACGCTCTGGGGCAGCAAGTTGAACATCAAGACGCCGCTGCTCTTCGTGCTCGGCTTTTTCGCGATCTTCATTATCGGTGGTTTAACCGGCGTGATGCTGGCTTCAGTGCCGCTCGATTTGCAGATTCACGACACGTTCTTCGTCGTGGCACACCTTCATTACGTTTTGATTGGCGGATCAGTGTTTCCACTCTTCGGAGCTTTTTACTACTGGTTCCCGAAATGGACCGGACGCATGTTGAGCGAGAGTGCAGGGCGTTTGAATTTTTGGCTGATGTTCATCGGGTTCAATCTGGTTTTCTTTCCGATGCATCAACTCGGACTCAATGGCATGCCGCGACGCGTCTATACCTATTTGCCGGAGACTGGTTGGGGAACTCTAAACCTGGTCGCGTCGATTGGCGCGTTCATTCTCGCGAGTGGCGTGCTCGTCTTCATCATCAATGTGTTCTGGGCGCGTGCTGCGGGCGCGGTTGCAGGTGACAACCCTTGGGCTGCTGATAGTTTGGAGTGGGCTACCACTTCGCCGCCGCCGAACTACAACTTTCACAACCTGCCGGTGGTCCAGGGTCGATATCCCATCTGGCAAGCGACTGCCGATGCGCCGGTGGTGCGCGGGTTGAGCACTACCTCACGCGAAACGCTCGTGACGAGCGTGTTGGATGCGCAGCCGGAACTGTGCTTCGACATTCCTGGTCCATCGATCTGGCCGTTCCTGCTTTCACTGGCCACGGCGGTGATGTTCGTTGCCGGGATCTTTACGCCCTGGGCAATTCTAACAGGCGCGATCCTGGGAGGAATCGTGCTGACGTGTTGGTTCTTCGGCGATCCGAATTACAAAAACAAGACTGCGCGCGAAACCGGAAAGCGCTCGCAGCCGGTCAGGCCCGCGCCTGAGTTGCGACCGAAAGAGGTATGAGTACACAGGCCATCATCGACGTTTCCAAACTGCCGCACCATGAGTTTGACACGTACGATCCGGTGTGGTGGGGAAATAATCTGCTGCTCGCGATCGAGACGTCGATGTTTGGGATCCTGATCGCAACCTACTTTTACCTGCGACAAAACTTCCCGGAGTGGCCGCCACCCGTGGCCCAACTCACCGCCACTCTCAAGCCGCTGCCGCAGCTTGGGTATGGTACAGCGAACACGATTCTCCTGCTCGTGAGTTGTATCCCGATGGTGTTGACCGACATCTCTGCGCGTCGCGGCAACAGAGGCGTGTCGCAGATCGGACTCGTTATCGGAGTGCTGTGCGGAGCGGGCGCGTGCGTGTTGCGCGGCTTTGAATTCTCAGCGATGTATTTTCGTTGGGACAGCAACGCGTACGGTTCAGTCGTGTGGTTCATGCTCGGGATGCACATGATGCACCTTTGCATTCTAACCACTGAAGCGGTGTTGCTTGCAGTCTGGATCTTCACGCGCGAGTACGACATGAAGCACCGCGTCGATATCGTCACGGTCGCCATCTACTGGTACTGGGTGACGGCCATCTGGCTGTTGCTTTACGCAATTATTTATTTCACGCCGCGACTGGGGTGATGATGACGGAAACAACGCCAAAAGGATTATGGACGTTGATAGTGGCTGGGCCCGCCATCGTTGCGATCGAGATGCAGACGAACTTTGTGCTGGTGCGGCAGGCGTGTTCGGCGCAACGGAGTGTAGCGTTGTATGTGGTGGTGATCGTGGCGATGCTTCTGACGATCGCGACGATCGCGATCGCGATCTCACTCTGGAGGCGAGCGGGTACTGTATGGCCCACGGAATCTGTCGATGTCGCGAACCGTATCAGGTTCATTGTGGCGTTGGGCGTGCTGAGTAGTGTGATGTCGTTTCTGATCATCCTGGCGCAGGGAATAGCGACCGTGAATTTCGATCCGTGTCAATTGTGAGGAAGATGTTTCACACAAAGGCACAAAGAAACAAAACCAAGGCACAAAGGAGGCTGCAATGATTCTTCTTTGTGCCTTCGTCTTTTCTTTGCGCCTTTGTGTGAAACCAGTCTTACTCTTTCACGAAGGCAAGCCACACAACTGGCATGACCTCATTCGCGCCTGGAGCTTCGAACCACTCGTCGTAATCTCTCTCATCATCTCAGCATTACTATTCATCTTCGGCCTGTACCGTCTTAAAGGTCGCTCGATTCGTACCTGGGAAGCGCTTTGCTTTGCACTCGGCTGGCTGGCGCTGTTCGTCGCTCTTGTCTCACCACTGCACGCGTGGGGACAGGTGCTCTTTTCCGCGCACATGACACAGCACGAGGTGCTCATGCTCGTCGCCGCACCACTACTCGTCCTTGGCCGGCCTCTGATCGCTTTTCTCTGGGCGCTCCCGTTGGACTGGTCACGCAGCCTCGGCAACATAGCCAAGCTTCGTTGGCTCAACCGTCTCTGGCGCACGTTCACCATTCCGCTCGTCGCCTGGCTGGTCCATGCCGTTGCTCTTTGGGTCTGGCACATACCTCTACTATTTGAAGCAGTGCTGCATCATGAGTCAGTACACACGGCTCAACACCTCTCGTTTCTCATCTCGGCGCTGCTGTTCTGGTGGGCCTTGATACATGGACCACAGGGCGCGATGGGTTACGGCGCCGCGGTCCTTTATCTCTTCACGACTTCAGTTCATAGCGGCGTGCTGGGCGCGCTCATCACTCTCGCCGGTTCCGTTTGGTATCCATCGTACGTCGGTCTGACAAACTCATGGGGACTCACTCCGCTCGAAGATCAACAACTCGGCGGACTCATCATGTGGATACCGGCAGGCCTTGTTTACGTCATCGCCGGGCTCGCGTTGTTTGCCGGTTGGTTGCGTGAAGCAGACGTGCGCGAGATGAAGCGAGAGCGTCTGGAGCTTGCTCCATGAAGAAGATCCTGGAGATCGCGCTCGGCATCGTGACGAGCGTCGGTGGCTTCCTCGAGATTGGTTCAATCGCCACCGCAGCACAGGCAGGCAGTGACTTTTCGTTTCAACTGATCTGGGCGATCGTCCTCGGCGGCATCTGCATCATCTTCCTCGTCGAACAGGCGGGACGCTTTGCGGCAGTCAGTGGCCGCACCATTCCCGACGCGATACGCGAGCGTTTTGGATTCAACTATTTTGCGTTTCTTTATCTCGTACTCGTTCTAGTCAGCCTGGTGGTGCTCGCGGCGGAGATTGGCGGTGTTTGCATCGCGCTCGAGCTCGCAACGGGAATTAGTTTTCCATGGTGGGCCATACCGGTTGCGATCGTCATCTGGCTCGTGATCTGGAAGGGCACGTTCGGAGTCATCGAAAAAGGCGTTTCGCTGCTCGGATTGATCACGCTGTGCTTCGTCGTTGGCGCGGTGATGATACATCCACCCTGGACTCAGGTCGCGCAGAGTGCATTGCCGTCGTTGCCGAAACACGATTCGGCTCACTACTGGTTTGGCGCGGTGGCGATTCTCGGCGCCTCAATCTCGCCGTATCTCTATTTTTTCTACTCTTCCGGTGCGATCGAAGACGAATGGAACGAAGGCTATGTCGGTATCAATCGCATCATCGCGGCGGCGGGCATGAGTTTCGGCTCCGTCATCTCCGTTGCGGTGTTGATACTGGCCGCGATGATCTTCGCGCCGCAGGGTGTGAAGTTCGAACACTACTCGCAACTGCCAATGTTGCTTATACCGGTCTTCGGCTACTGGGGTTACTGGTTGATCGTCGCATCGGTCGGCATCGCGTGTCTCGGCGCAGCGATGGAGATCACGCTCGAGATTGCTTACCTGACGGCGCAGGGCTTCGGCTGGAACTGGAGTGAGAACCAGCGACCCCTCGATGAGGCGCGCTTCAGCGCTGCTTACATGATCGCGATCATCCTCGGCATATTGCCCAGTCTCATCGGGGTTGATCCTTTGACTTTGACGATCTTCGGTATGGCGCTGACGTCCGCGACCTTACCCGTGTCGGTCGTGCCGTTTCTGTTCTTGATGAACGACTACACTTACGTGCGGATTTATCGCAACGGCTGGTTTTCGAATGCGGTGGTGATCGTGATCATCGGAATCGCGTTCGTGTTGGCGGTGCTGTCGATTCCTTTGCAGATCTTTGGAGGCAGCTAATGGATTTGATGAGGGATTGTTTGGACAAGCTGCTGGAAGACAGCGCGAAACGTCGCATGGGGCGAGTGGATGGAATAATTCTGGATATCGAAGACGGTCGGCAGCCGCATGTTGCGTACGTCGAGGTGGGAGTGAAGACGCTGCTGAATCGTGTGAGTCCGCGTTTGGCTAACGTGGTTGCGAAATGGTTGAGGAAGGTCGGCATTCCGACTGACCCGTATCGGATTGCGTGGGGGAAAGTGAGAGTCGGGCTGAACAAAGTCGAGGCGGATGTCGAGGCGGAGAAGACGCCTGCGCTGGAGTGGGAGCTTTGGTTGCGGAAGAAAGTGATTGGACGTATTCCGGGGGCGTAGATGTCGAAGCGACAGTTACATGTAGAACTGCTGTTGGGTGAGAAGGTTCTGGCGATGAATGGGTTACCGCTCGGGCGGCTGGAGGAGATCCGGACTGAGATCAACCGCGGGCACTTTTATGTGACGGAGTTTTTGGTTGGTAGTTATGCGTATCTCGAGCGTTTTGCGGCGTGGAGGATCGGGCGCGCGTTGCTGCGTGTGTTCGGCGCGCGGCGGAAGGAAGGATATCGAATTCGATGGGATCAACTAGATCTTTCGGATCCGCAGCGACCGAAGTTGATGTGTGAGGTGGATGAGTTGTTGCCGTTGAGAAGGGAGCAGTATCAGTGATGAAAGTCTTTGCGGCTTTGCGCCTTTGCGGGAAATATTTCCTGCTCTTGTTGATGGCTGGTTGCACTCACAAACCTTCTGGACCGCTCGCATTCGTCACCAACGAACGCGACGGCACCATAACCGTCATCGATACCAAGACAGATCGCGTTTACTCAACCATCACGGTCGGCGGACGCCTGCGCGGCATTCGCCTCAGTCACGACAAGAAAAAAATCTGGGTCGCGATAAGTTATCCATCCAATCAATCACAAGGCGAGGACAAGATCGCCGAACTGGACGTCAACGGCAAAATTATCGCCAAGTATGAAGCCGGCACCGATCCGGAGAACTTCGCCATCGATGACAACGCCACGCATCTCTACATCGCCAACGAAGACGCCGGCACCGCATCCATCACCGACATAAAAGCCAATCGCGTGATCGCCAGCATGCCGGTCGGGCTCGAACCCGAAGGCGCCGCAATCAGCCCCAACGGACGCTGGGTTTACATCACTTCAGAGAGCAGCAGCACCGTCAGCGTTATCGACACGAGCACCGGGGCGGTCGTGAAGCAGTTTCTCGTCGGCGCACGGCCACGCGAAGCCGTCTTCACACCCGACAGCGCGCGGGCGTACGTCACAGCGGAAAACGGAAACGTCATCTCTGTTGTCGATACAAAGGATCATTCTGTCGTGAAGACGATCGAACTGCCGCACGTCGATGGCCAGCCTCAGCTCAAACCGAAAGGCGTTGCCGTCTCTGCTGACGGCAAACGCGTGTATGTCGCGACCGGACGAGGAAACAGCGTGGCAGTCATCGACGGCGAACGTCTCGCGTTGATCACTTTGATCCCGGTCGGTCAACGTCCCTGGGGAATTGCCTTAACTTCGGACGGAAAAAAGCTTTACACGGCGAATGGCGTGTCAAATGATGTGAGCGTCATAGACACGAGCACGAATAAAGTGGTCGGAACTATCAAAGCCGGAGACGGTCCGTGGGGTGTCGCGCTCTAAGGTGTACGCCGTCGAACGTAATTATGGTATAAATTCCTTCCCCTGTTCCCTTACTTCCCCTTCAGTTTACCCTTAGTACCGATCCGTCTCGGAGGCGCTAGTGAGACCGAATCGTCGTAATCATTCCCGACCGCTCAACGGTCTGCAAAAAGAACGCACCGGCATACCGGGGTTTGATGAAATCACTCTCGGCGGTTTGCCCGCAGGCCGGCCCACATTGGTTTGCGGCAGTGCCGGCGCCGGTAAAACACTCTTCGCGATGGAATTTCTCGTGCGCGGGGCGACTCTCTACAACCAGCCCGGCGTGTTCATATCGTTCGAAGAATCCAACGAAGAACTCACCACCAACGTCGCCTCGCTCGGGTTCGATCTGAATCAACTCATCGTCGACAAGAAGCTGGTGCTCGACTACGTCTTTATCGAGCGCTCAGAGATCGAAGAGACTGGCGAATACGATCTCGAAGGCCTGTTTCTCAGGCTTGGCCATGCAATTGATTCCATCGGCGCCAAGCGCATTGTTCTTGACACTCTCGAGGCGCTCTTCTCCGCGCTGCCGAACGAAGCGATCATCCGCGCCGAACTGCGACGATTGTTTCGCTGGCTGAAGGAAAAGGGAGTGACAGCGCTGATCACCTGCGAGCGCGGTGAAGGCAAACTCACGCGCTACGGTCTCGAAGAGTACGTCGCGGACTGCGTGATCCTGCTCGACAACCGTGTCGAGAACCAGATCTCCACGCGCCGGATGCGCATCGTCAAGTACCGCGGCACGTCGCACGGCACGAACGAATATCCGTTCCTGATCGATGAAAAGGGTTTCTCGGTTGTACCAATCACTTCGCTTGGCCTGTCTCACCCGGCGCCGACAGAATACATTTCGTCCGGCATAGCGCGCCTCGACACGATGCTCGAAGGCAAGGGATTTTATCGCGGTAGCTCAATACTGGTTTCGGGAACCGCCGGAACAGGAAAGAGTACGATCGGCGCCCACTTCGTTGAGTCCGCTTGCGCGCGCGGTGAGCGAGCGCTCTTCTTTGCGTTTGAAGAGTCGCAGGATCAAATCGTTCGCAACATGCGTTCGATCGGTATCGATCTCGAGAAGTTTGTCAAAAAGGGATTGCTGAAGTTTCAGAATGCGAGACCTTCGACGTGGGGCTTGGAACTGCATCTCGCGATGATCCATAACATGATTTCTGAGTTTTCTCCCTCAGTGGTGATGGTCGATCCGATTACGAACTTCCTCGCCATTGGCGACAGAATCGAAACAAAACAAATGCTCACGCGGCTGATCGATTTCCTGAAGTCACGGCAGATTACGGCGATGTTTACGAGTTTGACCTCGGGCGGAGACGATCTCGAAGACTCTGAAGTCGACGTGTCGTCACTGATGGATGCGTGGTTGCTGGTGAAGAACATTGAATGCAACGGCGAAAGAAATCGCGGACTCTACATCCTGAAGGCTCGCGGAGTTGCTCACTCGAATCAGATTCGTGAGTTTTTGCTGACCGACCATGGCATTCAACTCGTCGATGCGTACGTCGGTTCCGAGGGAGTGTTAATGGGCTCAGCGCGCTCGTCCCAGGTCGCGCGCGAAAAAGCCGCCGAAGTCGATCGCAAACTGGTGATGGAACGCAAGCAACGAGAGCTCCGTCGTAAACAGGAACTCTATGAAGCGCAGCTCATCGCGTTGAAAAGCCAATACGAAACCGAACGCGATACGATTCTCAGGGAGCTCGAGGAAGAAAAACAGCGACAGCAAGTAGTAGCTGTGCAGAGACTTGAGATCGCTCGCTTGCGACAAGCTGATAACGGCGAAGTTCAGATGCAAGGCAACGGCGCCCGAAAGTCGAGAAAAGGAACGGCCAGATGAAAACCACCCCCAGCAAAAAATTGCGGCGACCGAGCAACGGGCTGACTCAACAGTCCGAAAGCGACGATACCCGTTGGAACTTGCGCCTCTACGTTGCGGGGCAGACTCCACGGTCGCTCACCGCTTTTAAGAACCTGAAGGAGATCTGTGAAAAATATTTGAAAGGACAGTATCACATCGAAGTAATTGACTTAATGGAGAACCCGACACTGGCGCGCGGAGATCAGATACTCGCTATCCCGACGCTCGTGCGGAAGTTGCCGCAACCGATCCGAAAGATCATCGGCGATCTCTCCAACGCTGAGCGTGTGCTGGTTGGTTTAGACATCCAACCACGTAGTAACTGAAAGCATGTGTGCTAAATGGCGACGGCAAAAGATAAACCCAATGGACAGAATTCTCTGAAGACCAGGTTGCGGAGCGCAACTGAAGTTTTTGAAGAAGCGCTGACGAGAGGATCACTACACCGCGCAAAATATATTTTGCGTTTGTATGTGACGGGTTCTTCAACTCGATCGTTACGCGCGATTTCAAACTTGAAGAAGTTTTGTGAAGAGCATTTGCCTGATGAATACGATTTGGAAGTGATTGATATTTACAAGAACCCGGATGCGGCGCGCGAGGAGCAGATCATTGCCGCGCCGACTCTGGTTAAACGATTGCCCGAACCGCTGCGACGGTTCGTCGGCGATCTGTCAAACACACAGAAGCTCCTGATCGGCATGGATATTTACCAACGCCAGGAACCGAACGATCAACTCGGCAGTGGTCATTAAGCAGGTATGTCACAGGTACAAGAGAGTTCAATACGCGAAGACGATGAGATCACCGAACTGAGGCGTCGTCTCGAAGAGGCGGAAGAAACTCTGCGCGCGATCCGTGAAGGCGAAGTGGACGCGCTCGTCGTAGATGGACCACAGGGCGAGGTCATCTACACCATGACCAGCGCCGACTATCCTTATCGTCTGATGATCGACGAGATGAACGAAGGCGCCGTCAGTGTTTCGCCCGACGCGTTCATTCTCTACAGCAATCGTAACTTCGCCGGCATCCTTGGTCTGAATGGGGGCAACGCGAGCGGCGTTACTTTTGGTGACTTCATCGTGCCGGAGATGCGCGAACGGTTTGTCCAGGATCTGCAACAGGCGCGCGAACAGACCATCCGGCGCGAGTACGCTCTCACCGTCGGCAACGGCCGTATCGTTCCGGTGCTCATGTCGTTTGCCAAACTACAGCCGGAAACAAACTCGATCGGCATTGTCGTTACGGACCTGACCGCTCAAAAAACTCTGGAAGAAAAACTCCGTCAGGCCAAGAACGGGCTCGAAGAGCAGGTGGCCGAGCGCACGAAAGAATTGCGCGAGAGTGAGACGCGTCTTTTCGGAATCCTGGAGCACAGCGCCGCCGACCTAAAAGCTATGCGACGGCTCAACGAGATCGGTGCGCTATGCGCGAAAGAGGGAAACGACATCGATGCTTGTTTGAGAGAGGTTCTCAACGTTGCGATCGAGATCAGTGGCGCCGACAAAGGAAACGTTCAGTTACTCGATCGCGAATCGGGCAAGCTCAAGCTCTCGGCTCAGAGTGGTTTCGAGGACCCGTTCGTAGAGTCTGTTGAGAGCGTCATCAGTGACGATACGGCGTGCGGCGTGGCCCTGCGCACGCGACAGCGCGTGATTGTCGAAGACGTTACGAACAGTGAGATCTACGCCGGCAAGCATTCGCTCGAAGCGATGAGCCACGCCGATGTTCTGGCGGTGCAAGCGCTGCCGCTGTTGAGCAGCACCGGGAATGTTCTTGGAATCATCTCCGTTCACTTTACCCACGCGCATCGACCAAGCGAACAGGAGTTGCGCTTGCTGGACCTGCTGGCCCGGCAAACGGCCGACTACCTCGAGCGCAAACGCGTCGAAGAAGAACGTGAACACCTGCTCGAGCGCGAGCACGAGTTGCGAGAGACTGCGGAAGAAGCGAACCGTTTGAAAGACGAGTTTCTGGCGATCATGTCGCACGAGTTGCGCAACCCGCTCAACGTGATTCTCGGATACGCGGAGTTGCTGTTGCGCATGGAGGAGATCAAAGGTTCGCCCAATCTGCATCGCATGGCCGACGCAGTGAAGCGCAATGCTGTTGCCCAGTCAAAACTGATTCGCGATCTGCTCGATCTGTCGCGCCTGCGCAGCGGCAAGCTCGAGCTCAATCGCGAGACTGTATCGCCCATTGCTTCGATCGAAAACGCGATCGAGACTGTCCGCATCGATTCCGATAGCAAGGGAATCGAGATAAGCGTGTCGGCGCCGGATGAGATGCTCTTTGTACAGGCGGATCCGGTAAGACTCGAACAGATTATCTGGAACCTGCTGAACAACTCGGTGAAGTTTACGCCGCGTGGTGGACGCATCGAGGTTCGTCTCGAAGAGAGTGACGACGAAATTGTGCTGATGGTCTCTGACAACGGGCAGGGAATCGACGCGTCGTTTTTGCCGCACATCTTCGAGATCTTTCGTCAGGCTGATTCGCGCACGAATCGCTCGCAGTCGGGCATGGGCATCGGTCTGGCGGTGGTCCAACAACTCGTTGAATTGCATGGCGGCTCGGTTACGGCGTTTTCTGCGGGCACGGGGCAGGGAGCGACGTTTACTGTTCGGTTACCGAGGAGTGGCGATACACGGCGACCGCCGGCGCCTGTGCTTGATCTCGGCACCGCAACGTTGAAGGGACTGGAAGTGCTCGTTGTCGATGATTCGGAAGACACGACGGAGATGGTCCAACAGCTGTTGGAGATTGGGGGCGCGTCGGTGTGTGCGGTGACGAGCGGGTCAGAAGCGTTGCGCATGGCGCGTGAGAAAGATTTTGACGTGGTGTTGTCGGATATCTCGATGCCGGAGATGGATGGGTTTCAGTTTTTGAGTGAGTTAAGAAAGCTGCCGGGCAAAGAGGAACTGCCGGCAGTTGCATTGACGGGATTTGGTCGACCGGAAGACGTGCGTCGAGCTACTGAAGAAGG
>DATDFT010000171.1:0-9211 GCA_036522475.1 Pyrinomonadaceae bacterium
CCGCGTTCTTCGAGTTTCTACGACTTCGACGCCGATTCTTCGATTGAAGAAGAGTCTACTGCGCTCGACGGTCCTGCGCGTGACGAACAATTTCAACGCACGCGCGAGAAGCTGCGCACTCAGTTACGCAGCGGCAAGCTCGACAATCGTCTCGTCGAGCTCGAAGTGAGAGAGAAAAATTTTCCCGTCATCGAGCTCGCTGGTCCACAAGGCGTCGAAGAGATGGGCATCAATATGAAAGACATGTTGGGCAATCTCTTTCAGGGCCGCACCAAGCGTCGCAAACTTCGCGTGGATGAGGCGATGGAGTACCTGATGCAGGAAGAGGAAGAGCGCCTGATCGACATGGACCAGGTGGCGCGCGCGGCGATCGAGCGCGTGGAGAATTCAGGCATCATCTTTCTCGACGAGATCGACAAGATCGCAGGCAGAGAGTCAGGACATGGTCCTGATGTTTCGCGTGAAGGCGTGCAGCGCGACATTCTGCCGATAGTCGAAGGCACGACCGTCAACACTCGTTACGGCATGGTGCGCACCGATCACATTCTCTTCATCGCGGCCGGCGCGTTTCACGTGTCAAAGCCTTCCGACTTGATTCCGGAGCTTCAGGGTCGTTTTCCGATTCGCGTCGAGCTCGAGTCGCTGACTATCGAAGACTTCAAACGAATCCTGACCGAACCGCGCAATGCGTTAATTAAGCAGTACCAGGCGATGATGGAAACGGAAGGCGTGACGATGGAGTTTACTTCGGACGCAATCGACTCCATCGCGAACTACGCGGCGCAAGTCAATCAACAGACGGAAGACATCGGCGCACGTCGTTTGCAGACGATCATGGAGAAACTACTGGAGGAGATCAGTTTTGAAGGTCCGGATCTCGATCCGAAGCACCAGCGCATCGACGGCGCATACGTTTCCGACATGCTCTCAGAGACAGTTAAAGACCAGGATCTCAGTCGTTACATTTTGTGAAGACTCGGGAAACGCCAAAACCTAACACAGGCATTACTCCCGCAAAGGCGCAAAGGCGCAAAGTAAGACTTAATCTCATGATTCTTTCTTTGCGTCTTTGCGCCTTTGCGGGAGTACTCTGCCTTGTCTTTGGTGCTGCATGCGGCAAGCGGAGGCCCCCGCTGCCGCCCGTCGAACGCGTAATACAACGCACTGAATCTCTCTCGGGCGCTCAGCAAGGTAATGAAGTCATCCTCAGTTGGCCTGCGCCGTCACGCAATGCGCCCAACAGCAGCGTGCAAAGCATCAGGCGTATCGACGTCTATCGTCTCGCTGAAAAACCCGGCGCACCGTTCGCTCTCACCGAAGACGAATTCTCTGCTCGCGCGACCCTCGTTGGCTCCGTCACGTATGAACAGATCCAAACTGCCGGGGACACACTCACCTACAGAGATACTCTCGAGCTCGCAGGACAACCGACTCGCCTGCGCTACGCGATTCGTTACGTGAACGCGTCGGGTCAGCGAGCGGCGTTCTCCAACTTCCTGACCATCGAGCCGGCCGCGCGCATCGCGAAGGCGCCGGCACTCTCGACTGACGTCAAAATTGCCGAAGATGCGATCACTCTTTCGTGGCAAGCGCCCGCAGCGAACATCGACAATTCAACGCCTGTGAACCTCCTCGGCTACAACGTCTATCGTACGGACGAGGCACAAACCACGCCGGGTAATCAGCCGCTCAATCAGTCGTTGATCTCGGGAACCGAGTACGCAGACAAAAACTTTCAATTCGGCCACAACTATCATTACCTCGTTCGTGCAGTCTCACTCGGAACCGGCGGTCTACAGGTCGAGAGCCTTAATTCCAACGCAGTTGCCGTTTCGCCCAAGGATGTCTTTCCGCCGGCCGCGCCCGAGCGCCCGAGCGTTGCAGCGCCGGAGCCTTCATCCGCAAAACTGGCGATCTTTTTCGCGGCGAACAAAGAGACTGACATCGCCGGTTACAATATCTATCGATCTACCGATCCCGATCTGCCCAGGCAGAATTGGACCAAGCTGAATCAGACACTTTTGACGCGCACTACTTTCACGGATGACAAAGTCGAGCCCGGCAAGACTTATTATTACTACGTGGTAGCTGTAGACAACGCGGGTAACCAGAGTCCACCATCCGAAGTCGGATCGGAAAAGGCGCCGTAACTGGGATGAAAATACTAGAACCTGTCCGGCCTTCAAAGATCGTTTGCGTTGGACGAAACTACCGCGAACACGCTGCGGAGCTGGGCAATAAAATGCCGGACGAGCCGCTGCTTTTCCTGAAGGCGCCGTCGGCGATCATCTCGTCGGGTGAAGAGATCGTATTGCCGAGCGCGTCACAGCAAGTCGAGCATGAAGGTGAACTGGGCGTCGTGATTGGCCGCATCGCGCGTAACATTGCCAGCCATGAAGATCCGTTGAGTTATGTCCTTGGGTACACGTGCGTGAACGACGTCACGGCACGCGATCTTCAGCGCAAAGACGTGCAGTTCACGCGCGGCAAATCCTTCGATACGTTCTGCCCCGTCGGCCCCTGGATTGAAACGGATATCGATCCCGGAAATGTCACAGTCGAGACCCGTCTGAACGGCGAACTAAAACAAAAAGGCAACACGGCTGACATGGCATTTTCAGTCGCCTTTCTTATAAGGTACATCTCTGAGATCATGACACTGTATCCCGGAGACCTGATCGCTACCGGAACGCCCGCGGGCGTTTCCCGCATGAAGTCCGGTGATACGGTGGAGGTTGAAGTGAGCGGGATTGGGAAACTCGTGAACCGAGTGTCCTGACCCAGCAGATGATAGGAGTCTTGTTATGAAGTTTTTTCTTGATACCGCAAATCTAAACGAGATTCGCGAAGCGGCAGACTTAGGCCTCGCAGATGGTGTGACGACCAATCCGACATTGATTTCGAAGGAAGGCAATGTCGATTTCAAACAACACATCGCCGCGATCTGTGAGATCGTGCAGGGACCTGTCTCGGCGGAAGTAACGAGCCAGGACAAAGACGGCATGCTGCGCGAGGGACGTGAGTATTCGAAGATCGCTCCCAACGTCGTGATCAAATGTCCGCTCACGCGCGAAGGGTTGAAAGCGACGCGACAACTCAATGACGAAGGCATCCGCGTGAACGTCACGTTATGTTTCTCGCCGGCACAAGCGATCGTCGCCGCAAAGGCGGGCGCATCATTCATCAGCCCGTTTCTCGGGCGCCTCGATGACATCGGTGAAAACGGGTTGCTGCTGCTGCAAAACATCATCGAGATTTATCAGAACTACAGTTGGAAGACTGAAGTGCTGGCCGCGAGTTTGCGGCATCCCGTTCATGTGATCGAAGCCGCACGCATGGGTGCAGACATCGCGACGATGCCCTTCAAGGTGATCGATCAACTGTTCAATCATCCGTTGACCGATAAAGGGCAGGCGCAGTTCCTGGCCGATTGGGCCAAGAGTGGAAGGAAGCAGTAATTTCCGACGAGATCACCGTCAGCGTGCGTAAGTACGATGGCCGTGAACATCGTCGCTGGCGTGCTCGTGTCGCGAAGCGCGAGGGAACGCTGCTGATACTCGACGCAGTTTTCGAAGAAGAGATCGAACACGGTCTGCTCGGCACGATCGCTCTCGGAACCGTCAGCACCGAATACTACTGGCTCGATCGTTGGTACAACGTGTTCCGCTTCAGCGATAGCAGCGGCCAGCTGAAGAGCTTCTACTGCAATATCAATGAGCCGCCGAGTTTCGACGGTCACGTGCTGAGCTACATCGATCTCGATATCGACGTGTTGGTCGCGCCTGACCTCACTTACAAGATTCTGGACCTTGATGATTTTGAAGCAAACGCGAAGGCGTACGCTTACCCGGACGACGTTCAGGCAAATGCGCATGGCGCGCTGAAGGAGTTGAGCAGGCTCATCGACCTTCGAGCGTTTCCATTCAACGATTAACATGGCCTCGAAACAACAACCAAAACATTCAAAGCCGAAGCTCGAGATCCTCCGCGAACGCAGCGTGAAGGCGGAGATGGGAGGCGGTAAAGCTCGTGTGCAGAAACAACACGAAGCCGGAAAGATGACCGCACGCGAGCGCATCGAGTTTTTGCTTGATGAAGGAACTTTCGAGGAGTTTGATAAGCTTGTGGTCCATCGTTCGAAAGACTTCGGGCTCGACAAGCAACTTTATCCCGGCGATGGTGTGATCACTGGCCACGGATTGATCGACGGTCGGAATGTATTTGTTTTCGCGCAGGACTTCACCGTGTTTGGTGGTTCCCTTTCCGAGACTCACGCCGAGAAGATCTGCAAGGTGATGGACCTCGCGATGAAGGTTGGGGCTCCGATTGTTGGTCTGAATGACTCGGGCGGCGCACGCATTCAGGAAGGCGTGGTCAGTCTGGGTGGTTATGCCGATATCTTTCTCCGCAACACACTCGCGAGCGGTGTGGTGCCGCAGATCAGCTGCATCATGGGTCCGTGTGCCGGCGGCGCTGTTTACAGTCCCGCGATCACCGACTTCAACATCATGGTCAAAGACACGTCATACATGTTCATCACTGGACCGGACGTGGTCAAGACCGTGACGCACGAAGAGGTCACGAAAGAAGAGCTGGGTGGCGCGGTGACGCACAACAGCGTTTCAGGTGTTTCACATTTTGCGGCGGATTCCGACGAGCACGCGTTGCGGATCGTGCGCGAGCTCTTGTCGTTTATTCCTTCGAACAATCTTGAGGATGCACCGCGTATTGCTGTCGGCGATCCAGTGGATCGTGTCGAGACGAAGTTGAACGAGATCGTGCCGGAGGCGTCCAATCAACCTTACGACATTCGCGAAGTCATCAACGCGGTCGTTGATGACGGTTATTTCTTCGAAGTGCAGCCGATGTTTGCGCCGAATATCTGTATTGGGTTCGCGCGGCTCGGTGGACGTTCGGTGGGTATAGTGGCGAACCAGCCGGCGTTTCTTGCGGGTGTGTTGGATATTGCAGCGTCCGTGAAAGGGGCGCGCTTTGTGCGCTTCTGTGATTGCTTCAACATTCCGCTCGTGACGTTTGAAGACGTGCCTGGTTTTCTGCCGGGGGTTTCGCAGGAACACGGCGGCATCATCACTCACGGCGCGAAGCTGCTGTATGCGTTTGCGGAGGCGACTGTGCCGAAGGTTACCGTCATCACGCGCAAGGCTTACGGCGGCGCTTATTGCGTGATGGCATCCAAGCATATTCGTACGGACGTCAACTTCGCGTGGCCGACGGCGGAGATTGCAGTAATGGGAGCTGAGGGAGCGGTGGGAATTCTGTACCGCCGTGAACTGAGCGAGGCGCAGGACAAAGAGTCAGTGCGCCTTGCGAAGGTGGCGGAGCTGGAGGACAAGTTTGCAAATCCCTACGTCGCCGCGGAAAGAGGATTCGTCGACGAGGTAATCGAACCCTCGCAGACCAGACCAAAACTCATCCGTGCGCTTGCACTGCTCGAAAACAAACGCGACGCGAACCCCCCGAAGAAGCACGGAAATATTCCTCTTTAGCCGCAGATTTACGCGGATAAACGGGGATCTGCGTTTATCCGCGGCTAGTCATTTGGTTGGAACGCAATAAGTCGTGAAGAAGGATCGAAGGTGATCTTAAATGGGAAGAGTGCGCCGCGGCCGAGGATGATCGGTGTTCCTGGAGCGACTCCCGTCAAAAGATCTGTCGGCACTTTGTTGAGAACTAACGCGCCAATGCTTACGGTCTGTGGCTCGATCCGCCGTGATTGAATTGTTCCACCACCAAGGTCGTGAATCGTATCTGCTCCTCGCACTTCCCTGCTGCCGCTCAGCGCCAACCCGAGACGCGATCCGGTATCGAGTAAAGCAAGACGTCCGTCACTGAGTCTGACAAACGGCCGGTTGCTCCCCGCTTCACGTACCCAACGCACCACCGCGCCATCTCGCGGCACATCAGTCACTCGCAAACGGTATGAACCATCAAGGACCTGCAACTCATGATTCGGCAGATCAACTGAATATCCAAATGGTTTGAAAACCTCCGTCGGATCCAGCACTCCATCAATCGAACCCGGTAAAGTATCGACGATCGCTGCCGTAAAACCTCCCGGCACTCGATTGTCACGCGCACCTAACGCGATTCCGGCAATCTGCGTTTCCTGATCTGAGGAAATCGGTGACGTAGTAAGACCGCCCACTAGCGGCCGTCGCGACCTTCTCATCTGTAGCCGCGCGCGCTCAACCACACCGCGACTAACAAGCGAAACACCTGCGCCCGTATCGATCGCGAAAACAAACGGACCGGCGCCGTTGATCCATCCCTGCGCCAACAAGCCCCGCTCACGTTCATCGCGCAGGCGAATCGGTGCCACAACACGTGTAGGGGCGGTCCCTTGAATCGGAACCGCCCCTACAACAGTTGCAACACTGAGAATAGTTAGAGCGATAGCAAGTCTAGCTTTGCTCACTACTCCGGACCTCTAATCGATTAGTAGTTCCGGTTTCGGTTGCGCAGCTTGTATGTCCACAGGGCTGAACCGCCGCCACCAGCCAGCGCACCAATGCCTGCGCCCCTCTTGCCGCCAATCAGACCACCGATCAGCGCGCCGCCGCCGGTACCCATCGCCACGGTCAGCTTATCGCGGTGCTTGTCCCAGAAACTCCGTTTCCGCGGCTCGTAGTTGTAGTACACGCGATTGGACGAAGCACGGCTACCCGAGTTGCGATAAACGACGCGCGTCGGCGTGCGACGTGTGCTCGTCACAGTTCTTTGTTCGGTATTCATGGCCGCGGCATAGCCGTCGGCGAAACCTGTTTTATAAGCCGTCTGCTCGCCGGCTGTTTTGAACTCGGCCGGTACTGCTTCGTTGTAAGAAGCTGGTTGAACAGTGGCATCATTATTTGCGGTGTCCTGTGCCAGCGGCGCTGCTGTTGTAGTGGTCTCGGCCGACGCGGGCTGGCTCTTGTGCATAACCAGTGCGCCTACAGAACCGCCGATCAGCGCGGCGATCAAGGCCACCGGGAGTAATTTGTTAGTCAAAATCATCGCTCTGCTTCTCCTCGCAAAAGATCAATACTCCTTGAGTACAGTCAAGCAAGCTGCAAGATGCATTCCTCAATGTCGAGTTGGTGTGATTTTAGCAATCCAAGCGGTAAAAAGGGTTTTTGCAACGCATTCACAAACGAAATCCAATAATACGCTACCCTATATGGAACACAGAAAAACGCGGATGGAATAGGGATTAATCCGCTTCCATCCGCGTTATCACTGTTCGAAAAACTAAGCGGCTCGCTGTGCCGGCTTATCTTTCAGGAGCTCGAGTGCTTTCTTCAGTTGCAGATCCTCGGCTGCCGGTTTGGTTGACTGCGACGGCGCCGCTTCATGCTTATCAGTCTGGTCTTGCTTGTTAATCGTGTCGTCGTCGTTGCCGGTTAGATCATCCGGATCAACGCTGTCAGCGACGTCCTGCCCTTTGACTTCGACGGTCGGCGACACGCCGGAATGAGCACGATCCTCGCCCAGGAATGTCTTGCCGTTTGCGCTCGCCCACTTAACGGTGGTCAGCAACAAGCCGTCACCACCACGGAGTGAAAAGAGTTGCTGTTCGGTTCCGGCGCCAAAGCTCTTCTCGCCAACAACCTGACCGCGGTTACGTTCCAACAACGCTGACGCAACTACTTCCGCAGCGCCTGCCGTGCCCGTATCGATCAGTGCAACGACGGGACCGGAGAAGATCGCCGCTTTTGGATCCGCCGTGAAGGTCTTCAACGCCTTGCCTTCGCGTCCAATCGTCTGTGCCAGCACGCCGTCTTTAATGAACAGGTTCGCGACTGTCACGGCTTCCGGAAGCGAGCCACCGGCCGTGTCGCGCACGTCGATCACGATCTTCTGTGCGCCTTGCTTCACCAAATCCTGGAGGCGAGCGCGAATCTCGTTTGCTTCACCATCGGTAATACTGTTGATGCGAAGAACGCCGACTCGTCCAGCTTCCATGCGTGCTTCCGCAGCGGCGGCACGTGACGAACCGCGTTTCACAGTTACAGTCAGCGGACTTGAGTTCGCTCGCAACACTCGCAGCTTCACTTCACTTCCGGCCGAACCGTTCAAGAGTTGTTTCGCGTCGTAGAGCGAAATGTCTCGCGTCGCTTTGTTATCGATGTACTCGATGATGTCGCCCGCTTTGATACCCGCCTGATCCGCCGGCGAGCCTTTCATCGGCGCGATCACGTAGAGATATGACGCGACTTGCGAAAGCTCGGCACCGATCCCGGCGACGTTGTCCTTGTTGCCGGCGTTGTATTCTTTGACTTGTTCGGGCGTCAGGTAGGTTGAATAAGGATCGAGGCCGTAAGCAAGTCCGCGCAATGCGCCCGCCCGAACCTTCTCCATATTTGGTTCGTCTACATAGTCATTCTGAATGTGCTGTAGCACACTCTCAAAAATACGCAACTGCGCGTTAGGATCGTTTGCCGGCTGTTGCGCGCGGGTGGAAATCCAACCACCGACAGCCGTGTAGAGAGTGAGCGTCGCTGACAGCAGCGTCAGGATGAACTTGGTACGAAATGACATTTACCTACCTCATGGATTACGTTAGAGCCCGGACCACTAAAGATCGCGCGTTTGCGAATCGAAACGTATGATACAGGCGGTATTCCGCAGCTTCAAGTGAAAACCACGGAACCTGAAACTAAACCCCTCGGCCCCGTTCTCGCGCTCGATCTTGGCGAAAAACTCGTCGGCGCGGCGATCTCGGACGAAAGGTCGATCACAACTAAACGCCTGCCGCCACTCAAACGCGCGAGCTGGAAAAAACTACTTCAGGACGTGCGGGACCTGGTCGAAGGCTTTGACGCGCAAACAATAGTCGTTGGTTTGCCGTTAAACATGGATGGAACCGACGGCGAGGCCGCTAGAAAAGTGCGCCAACTCGCTTTCAACCTCGCGCGATCGGTGCCGCAGCCAGTCTATCTTCAGGATGAGCGCTTGACTTCCATCGAGGCCGCGGAGAATTTAAAGGCTGAGGGCGTTAAGCCTGAAGATGTTCCCGCACTCATAGACGGCGCAGCGGCGGCGCTGATTCTGCGCGACTTTCTCGTTTCGAACGAGGAACGGATTCGCGTCGATCCCGCAGCCCAGACTGGAGAATCGGACACGACACACGCATGAAGCGGCTAATACTTCTGATTATCGTCCTGGCTCTTGCGGGCGCCACTGCTTATGGAGCCTGGACCTACTACGACCT
>DATDFT010000172.1:0-9299 GCA_036522475.1 Pyrinomonadaceae bacterium
GGCCCGGCCGGGCCTGCTATACATCTGCGATCAAAGGCTTATAATCAGGTTGGAGGTATTGAAAGTGCGAAAAGGAATTATTGCAGCGTTAACGATGATCATCGCGGCGAGCGCGCTCGTCTTCAGTTCGCAGGCTGAGAATGTGCAGTTGCGTGGAGACTATGTTGAAGTGCGCACGGCGAGCGTCTTTGCGGGTGCGTGTCATTACAACGGTGAAGTGGTGACTACCGGGCGCGATGCGATGATGGCGTGGAATGTCACTAACGGACAGTGGCAGGGCGTCGATCTCAGCGGTGTACGCGCGCTGGCGATTGTCAGTGCCGACGCGAACCTCGCCGAGAACAATGCTGCGCGCACGTCTGAGATCATTGTCGATTCGAACGCCTCGCGCGCGCAGGCTGTCGCGATGGTTAATGCGCTAAAAGAAAAATACGCCGCGGCGCTCGGCACTGTCGCCGCGGTCCGCAGTGCACCGATCCGCTTCGAGCGCAACGGTCGCACGTACAACGTCGTAACTAACGAAGCGTCCATGAACGTCGAAGCGATGCCGAACGACTTGTGCTGCAAGATGCCGAACCTCGTCTGGTACACACCGCTCGTGGGTATCGAAAACCGGAAAGTCGGCTACACCTCCAAGGCGCTCTACTCAGGCAAGGTCGTGGGTGAGCCGTGGTCTCGCTCCGGTGAGAACAGCGCGTTCTACGGAACGTTCTCTTTATAAAACCAGCCGCAGATTTACGCAGAAAAACGCGGATCAGAAAGACTTTTGAAAGGTTTTCTGATCCGCGTTTTTCTGCGTAAATCTGCGGTTAATAAATAGTTTTAATCTTTGCATAAAGATTATAGCTTTGACTCTTGGCCCAACCATCCGTAGCATCCTCTCTTGCCCAGAGGAGAGGATCCCATGCCACAGAACCGCGTCAGCATCTTCGATACGACCCTTCGCGACGGTGAACAGTCGCCCGGTTGCTCAATGAATCTGACCGAGAAGGTCCGAATGGCGAACAAGCTCGAGGACCTCGGCGTCGACATCATTGAAGCCGGCTTTCCGATCGCGTCGGAAGGCGACTTCGCCGCTGTCAGAGCGGTCGCCGCCCAGTGCCAGACAATCAAAGTTGCCGCGCTCTGTCGCACTGCGGAACAGGACGTCGCCCGTGCCGCTGAGGCGTTGCAGTATGCGGTTCACCCGCGCATCCACACTTTCTGCGCCACCTCTGACATCCATCTCGAACACAAGCTCAAGAAGAGCCGCGCCGAAGTAATTGCAATGACTCGCGCCGCCGTCAAACAAGCACGCAACTACGCGGAAGACGTCGAATTTTCAGCCGAAGACGCAACGCGCAGCGACATCGATTACCTTTGCGAAGTGCTCGACGCGGCAGTCGATTCAGGCGCTTCGGTGCTCAACGTGCCGGACACTGTCGGTTATACGACACCGATGGAATACACGTACCTGGTCCAACAAGTGCGCGAACGAGTCGTACGTGACCGAGACGTGATCATCAGCGTTCACTGTCACAACGATCTCGGACTCGCAGTCGCCAACAGTCTCGCCGCGATCGAAGCAGGCGCGCGCCAGGTCGAGTGTACGATCAACGGCATCGGCGAACGCGCCGGCAACGCGTCACTCGAAGAGATCGTGATGGCGCTGCACGTGCGCGCCGATCGACTGCCGTTCGAGACTAACATCAAAACCACCGAGCTGTATCCGACGAGCCAACTGCTTTCAAGCATCGTCGGTTTCGATGTGCAACCCAACAAAGCGATCGTGGGCCGCAACGCGTTCGCGCACGAAGCGGGCATTCACCAGCACGGCGTAATTAATAATCCGCTTTGCTACGAGATCATGACGCCGGAGTCAGTCGGTGTCCCGACGAATTCGCTCGTGCTCGGCAAACATTCCGGGCGTCACGCGCTCTCGTTGCGCTACAACGAGCTGGGCTACGACGTCACTGCCGCGGAGCTCGATGCCGCGTACATGAGTTTCACAAATCTTGCCGACCGAAAGAAACGGATTTACGATCAGGACCTCATCTCCCTGCTCAGCAGCGCGACACGCGCACGCGTTGAAAAAGTTGTTGGCGCGGCAGCCTGAGGTTATCAAGCAATGAAAACCAGAATTACGACACTACCCGGTGACGGGGTTGGACCAGAAGTCACTTTCGAAGCCGTACGCGTGCTGGAAACTGTCGCCGCGATTCACGGCTACCGGTTCGAGTTTGAAGAGCACGCGATCGGTGGAGTGGCGATCAAGAAGTTCGGATCGCCTCTACCGAGAGCGACCCTGGATGCATGTCTCGCGTCTGACGCCGTGTTGCTCGGCGCTGTGGGCGCGCCGGAGTTTGATCGACTGCCGCCGAATCAACGACCTGAAGCAGGACTGTTGTTGCTGCGAAGCGCGCTTGGCGGGTATGCAAACCTGCGGCCAGCAATTGCATATCCGTCAATCGCGGCTTGTTCGCCGGTGCGCGCGGAGGTCGCTTATGGCACTGACATTCTCATCGTCCGCGAGCTGCTCGGCGGGTTGTACTTCGGTGAGCCGCGCGGCATCGACTCTTCGAACGGGACGACTATCGCGCACAACACGATGCGCTACTCGGTCGAAGAGATCGAGCGTGTCGCGCGAGTTGCCTTTGAAGCCGCGCGCAAGCGTCGCGGTAAAGTAACGTCTGTTGACAAGGCAAACGTGCTCGAGACTTCGCAACTCTGGCGGCAAACTGTGACGCGCGTGTCGCAGCACTACGCCGACGTGACGCTCGAACATCTCTACGTCGACGCATGTGCGATGCACCTGATCGCGAACCCGCGTCGCTTCGACGTGTTGTTAACCGAGAATCTCTTCGGCGATATTCTCTCCGACGAAGCGGCGGTCATCACTGGTTCGCTGGGCATGCTCGCTTCGGCAACGATTGGCGGCGATGTTGGATTGTACGAGCCCGTGCACGGCTCGGCGCCCGACATCGCGGGCAAGAGCAGCGCGAATCCTTGCGGCGCGATTGCGTCAGCAGCGATGATGTTGCGACACTCGTTCGGACTCGAACAGGATGCGAGCGACATCGAGCTGGCGATCGAGAATGTACTCGAAGCCGGTTATCGCACCGCGGACATCGCAAAAGGAACTGGCGGTTACGTCGTGACGACGAGCGACTTCGGCAAAGTGATTTGCGAAGCCGTCACCGAGATTGCCGACATGCGTCATGCCTATCACGCGGTTTAGTTTTTGTTTCGTGAGCACTTTATTCGACAAACTCTGGCAAGCGCACGTTGTTCGTGAAGCGCGTGGCGAGCCGACACTCCTTTACATCGATCTGCACCTCATTCATGAGGTGACGTCGCCGCAGGCGTTTGATGGTTTGCGCCAGGCCGGCCGCAAAGTAAGACGCCCGGATCATACTTTCGGCACGGTCGATCACAACGTTCCGACGACCGATCGCAGTCTGCCGATCGCTGACGCGACGGCCGCGCAGCAAATCGAAGCACTGCGCCGCAATTGCCGCGAGTTTGGCATTCAACTTTTCGACATCCATTCGCCCGAGCAAGGCATCGTTCACGTCATTGGACCAGAGCTTGGTCTCACGCAACCCGGCATGACGATCGTTTGCGGCGACAGCCATACGAGCACTCACGGCGCGTTTGGCGCGCTCGCGTTTGGCATCGGCACGAGCGAAGTCGAGCACGTGCTGGCGACGCAGTGTCTACCACAGAACAAACCGCTGACGATGCGAGTTCAGACGAGCGGAGCGCTCGGCGAAGGTGTGACGGCGAAGGACCTGGCGTTGGGAATCATCGGCAAGATCGGCACTGACGGTGCGACCGGTTGCGCGATCGAATACGCAGGCGATGCGGTGCGTGCGCTTTCGATGGAAGGCCGCATGACCTTGTGCAACATGAGCATCGAGGCCGGCGCGCGCGCGGGCATGGTTGCGCCTGATGAAACTACGTTCGCGTATCTCAAGGGCCGCAGGTTCGCGCCATCCGGCGATGAGGTGGTCAATTACTGGAAGACTCTGAAGAGCGACGACGACGCGGTGTTTGATCGTACAGTTGAGATTGATGCTGCGCGACTTGAGCCGTTTGTCACGTGGGGAACGAGTCCCGGCATGGTTGTTCCGGTTACGGGTTATGTTCCGGATCCTTCGGACGCGAGAAGTGCGGCAGACCGACAGGCGGCGGAACGCGCGCTCGAATACATGGCTTTGAAACCGCGCACGAACATTCAGGAAATCGCGATCGATCGAGCGTTCATCGGTTCGTGTACGAACGCGCGTCTCGAAGACTTGCGTGCTGCTGCGCGTGTGGTGAAGGGTTACCGGATCAATTCGTCGGTGAGTGCGATGGTGGTGCCGGGTTCGCAGGACGTGAAGAAGGCCGCGGAACGCGAAGGGCTCGATCGCATTTTCAACGAGGCGGGTTTTGAGTGGCGTGAAGCGGGGTGTTCGATGTGTTTGGGAATGAACGCCGACATACTCCAGCCCGGTGAGCGTTGCGCATCGACGAGTAATCGCAACTTTGAAGGGCGGCAAGGTCGCGGCGGCCGCACGCATCTCGTGAGTCCGATGATGGCCGCCGCGGCTGCGATCAAGGGACACTTCACGGACGTCCGCGAATGGAAATTTAAATAAGCCGCAGATGAACGCAGATAAACGCGGATTAAGACAATTGTTTTCATTTCTGATCCGCGTTCATCTGCGTAAATCTGCGGCTCAAAAAAGATGAACCGATTTCACAAACATACCGGACTCGTGGCGCCGCTCGCGCGTGCGAATGTCGATACGGACCAGATTATTCCGAAGCAGTTTCTCAAGCGCATCGAGCGCACCGGGTTTGGGGAGTTTCTGTTTTACGACTGGCGTTACCTGCCGGATGGTCACCCGAATCCGGAGTTTGTATTGAACGAGCCGCGCTACCAGGGCGCGTCGATACTGGTTGCCGATAAGAACTTCGGATGTGGCTCATCGCGCGAGCATGCGCCCTGGGCGCTCGGTGAATTTGGCTTTCGGGCGATCATCGCGCCGTCGTTTGCGGACATCTTCGCGAACAATTGCTTCAAGAACGGCATGCTACCGATCGCACTCACTGCCGAACAGGTGGCGGAGATCATGGGCCGCGCGCAGCAGCAGGAAGGTTATCAATTGACGATCGATCTCGAGCGGCAAACGGTTGAGGATGATCAGGGGTTGTCCATCTTATTCGTCGTGGGAGAGTTTCAGCGGTATTGCTTGTTGGAAGGCCTCGATGATATTGGGCTGACGCTATGTCACGAAGACGCGATTCGAGCGTATGAAGCTGAACACGGATGACGCAGATTATTTACGGACCACATCGATTTCGCTGTAGAAGGTGTTGCCCCAGTTGTCATAGAGCTCGGTGACGTAGCAGTCGAAGAGCAGGTAGCGGTAGTTGCCGACATTCCTCACGCTCGCCGCATATTGCCCGCCGCCGTCGCCCTTTTCGGGCAGCGTACTTACCAGAGCAATCAGTTTCCAACCACAACTTGCCGGATCGACGCCGCGTTTGGGATCCGCGTTGAACTTCGGATCCGAACCGGTGGCTGCGTAGAGTTTGTACAACTGTGGGCCACGCGAGTTCGGATGCCACGAATACGAGTTAACTTCAGCGATCTCGATCGGTGTCGAGAAGTCCATGCGGAAGCGGCCGCCTGAGCTGCCGGCACGGAAGTAAACATTGGATCCCGGCTCGTCTTCGTCCTGAGGCAAGCGGCCGTCGACGAGCGCTGACAACTCGGCGCCGCCCTGGTCCAGGTCACCATCGATGAGCGTCAGCTTTGCGTTTGCGGCTGCGTCGTTTTTTACAGGCGAGGCGATGTGTTCGAACTTGAACTCGCGAGTCGCGGTGTTGTTCGCATTGTGATCGAACGTCACCTTAGGTTCGGGCGTCAAGAGAACAATGAGTAACCAGATCAGGATCATATCCGTCTAATCCGCGGCTGTGAACCTCAACACGGTCGACTGTCGATACTCCTCGCCCGCTCGCAACAACGTCGACGGGAAGTTCGGATGATTCGGTGCGTCCGGAAAGTGCTGCGGCTCTAAACAGAGCGCTGCATACTTCACATACGCAACGCCGTTTTTGCCGACGAAACTGCCATCCAGAAAATTGCCTGAATAAAACTGCATCCCTGGTTGAGTCGTTAAGATCTCGAGCACGCGACCACTCACCGGTTCATAGAGTCGCGCTGCGGATCTCAACGAACCATCCCAATCGTTCAAGGCGAAGTTATGATCGTAGCCACCGATTAAACCGATCTTCGAACCGATTGCTTTGCCGCCACGAAAGTCCATCGGCGTGCCGGCCACCGGCGCGATGTCACCCTTTGGAATCAGATCGTCGCTCACCGGAGTAAAGCTATCCGCATTCAACATCAGCTCATGTTTCAGGATCGTCCCATCGCCTTTAAGATTGAAATACGAATGATTTGTCAGGTTGACGATCGTATCTTGATCTGTAACAGCGCGATACTCGATGCTCAGCTCGTTGTCAGACAAACGATAATCGACGAATGCTTCGAGGTTTCCCGGATAACCCTCCTCGCCGTCCTTGCTGAAGTACGAGAGGTGCAAAACGTCCTTGCCTTCTTTCGCGGTCCAAACGCGTTTGTCGAAACCGTTGAAGCCTCCATGAAGATGGTTCCCGTTATTATTTCTTGGAAGTTGATACTCGACACCGTCCAGAGTGAATCGACCGTCGGCGATGCGATTCGCGTAACGTCCAATCAACGCACCAAAGTAAAGTGGATTGCCGGTGTAATCATCCAGCGCATTGAAACCGAGGACGACGTCTCCGAAAGCGCCATTGCGATCCGGCGCCCACAGTGACGTGATCGCGCCACCGTACGTGATGACGGACACCCGGAATCCGCGATCGTTACTGAGAGTGTAAGAAAAGACCTCGGCGCCCGCCGTCGTGCCAAAGTATGTTTTATCGATCGTCACAGCTTGCTAAAGACGCGGTTTGCTTCTTCGAGGGTTTCGATTGAGCCGACGTCGAACCAGAGGCCCGGCACCTTCCAAACATAGAACGGCACGCGCGGGTAAAGCCATTGGACCAGGCGGCCCGGTTGGTCAGGGTTGTTTCCTTCGGCGATGTACTGTCGAATCAAAGGCAGCACGGCTTTGGGATAGTAGTAGAGCGCGATTCCCGTCAACGTGCTCTTCGGCTCTTTCGGCTTCTCTTCAAAATACGTGATCAGATGGTTTTCGTCGATCTCGATCGCGTTATATTTTTTGATCTGCTCGAGGTCGGCGACGTCGTAAACGCCGGTCACGGGCGCGTTCTTCCCCTGGCAAAACGAGCCGAAGTCATGCAGATCGTGACTGAATAGATTGTCTCCGCCGACAACGATGATGTCGTCGTCGATTTCGTGTTTCGTGATCACGAGATGCATGTCGCCGATGGCGCCGAGCTTGTTGCTGTCGTCGGTGCTGTGATCGTTGACGATGGTAAACGAAAAATGCAGATCCGGACGATAACCGTTGGCCCACTTCTGAAAGTGATTCACAAACTTATCGTTCGTGACCACGTACGCTTGATCGATCGCTTCGATGGTGGAGATGTTGTCGAGCACGTGTTCCAGCATCGGTTTACCCGCGACCGGCAGAAGCGGCTTGGGCTGATTCAGCGTTAACGGATAAAGGCGCGTTGCGTAACCCGCGGCCAGAATGATCAGTTTCATCTTGAATGTCTTTTTCGAGAGTTCAACTTAGACATGATTAACAGGATTTGCAGGATATACAAGATATCTTGTTAATCCTGGAAATCATGTAAATCCTGTCTAACTTCTTCTGCGCCCTTCGCAGCACTGCAAACATAAATCTCAGGCTTCAGTTTCGTGATGCGCAAGTATTCGTGCGCCACCGTCTCTTGAAATTCCTCGGCATGTTCTTCAGCAACGAGATTGATCGTGCTGCCACCAAAGCCGCCGCCGGTCATGCGCGCACCGTAAACACCTTCAACTGTTTTCGCCAGCTCGACCATCAGATCGAGCTCGTCGCTGCTGACTTCATAGTCGTCGCGCAGGCTCTGGTGCGACTCGGCCATCAGCTTCCCAAACTGATGCAGATCACTACGCTCTAGCGCATCTGACGCTGACAACACGCGCGCGTTCTCAGTTATGACATGCCGGCAGCGACGATAAACCACTTCCGATAGTACCGCGCGATACTGCTCGAGCTGCTCGATCGAGACGTCGCGTAGCGCCTTCACGTGCGGTAAAAACCGCGCCAGGTGCTTCACGCCCGCTTCACATTGCTCACGACGTTCATTGTAAGCGCTCGACGCCAGCTCGTGCTTCACCATCGTGTTGCAAATTATCAACCGAACGTTGTCGGGCAACGGCAGCAAACGAAATTCGAGCGAACGACAATCAAGCAACAAAGCTTTCCGCGCCTCGCCGAACAGCGAAATAAACTGGTCCATGATACCGACGTGGGCGCCGACAAACTCGTTTTCCGCCTGCCGGCACAAGCGTGCCAACTCGCGTTTATCAACCTGTAGATCCGAATTGGCGGTCAGGGCACACGCTGTCGCGACCTCGATCGCGGCCGACGAGCTCAACCCCGATCCAATCGGCACGTCGCCGCGAATCTCGAGTCGCGCGCCACGCAAACGGTACCCGGCGCGTTCGAGCACAACCGCGACACCGATCGGGTAATCACTCCAGTGTCCGCGCGCAGCGAGTTGCTGGTCGTCGAGATCGATCTCGACTTCCTCGCCAAAATTGTCGGAGTAAACCTGTAGCCTGCGGTCTTCGCGTGGGGCGACTTTCGCGAACGTGGAAAAGTCGAGCGCAACGGGCATCACAAACCCGTCGTTGTAATCGGTGTGCTCGCCGATGAGATTGACCCGCCCCGGTGCTCGAAAAAGTCTCTGCATGTCAGTGTGGGGTCGCGACGTCCATCACGATGCGCCACATACCATTTTGCTTCTTCCAGATCCGCACGTAGCTGCCTTTCTCGATCACTGTCTTCGTGTCGTCCGTCACTTCGTAAATTCCGTGCGTGTAACCAAGATCGCCGGCGCGCGAAACATCGCCGCCGATCGGCTTCCACTTGATCGGGACCTTAGTGTTCGCCAACGCCTCAGTCGCAGCCTGAACGCCGATGTATGGAAGATTGTCCTTGCGATAAAGCCGGACGGCACGAGCAGCATACCAGGGATAGACAGTCGCAAGTTCCTGCTTCCGTTGCGCACTGGCATAGTTTCGATCGCGTTCCAACAATGCCTCGAGGGCGGTTGCATGGTCCACTGTCTTCGACGACGTCTTCTTATTTGTGTCCGGC
>DATDFT010000173.1:0-25313 GCA_036522475.1 Pyrinomonadaceae bacterium
CGGGTTGACTACGCTAATCGCGTACTTGCCGGCCGGCAGGTTCGTTTTGCCGGCAGTGAATGCGAACGGGATGTTGGCGATCACTCGTTGCGGGCTGGTCGTTTGTGCTTCTGCTGCACTCGCGCAGAGAGTTGCGAGAGCAACGCTTAGCATCAGTATGTGTAGATGTCTTTTCATGATGGGCCTCCGTTTACTTCAGTGGCATTTATTGCCTTCACTTATTAACGCGGACGTTTTGCCCCGATCCCCTCACCACCCTGAAGCATTTGTTGTAAACTGCGGCGACAGCAGAGACTTATGCAGTCAACTGAAGGCATCACGCAGCTTTTAATCGACTGGGGCAAGGGCGACCAGGCGGCGCTCGAGAAACTGATGCCGCTGGTTTATAGCGAGCTGCGACGGCTGGCCAGTAATTACTTGCGGCGCGAACGTGGCGAGCACACGCTGCAACCGACGGCGCTCGTCAACGAGGCGTATCTCAAACTGATCGATCAAAGAAATCCGAAGTGGCAGAATCGGGCCCATTTCTTTGGAATTTCGGCGCAGTTGATGCGGCGAATACTGGTGGACCACGTGCGCCAGCATCAGGCGGTGAAGCGTGGCGGTTCGGAAAAACAACGGATTTCGCTTACGAGCGCGGAGAAAGTCGCCAGGACGCCGGAAGTTGATTTACTGTCGTTGAATGAAGCGCTCGAAGAGTTGGAAAAAATGGATCCGCAGCAGAGTCGTATTGTTGAGTTGAAATTTTTCGGCGGTTTGTCGATTGAGGAGATTGCGGAAGTACTGAAGATTGGACACGCGACTGTCGAGCGCGACTGGAAAATGGCGCGTGCGTGGCTGCGGCGACAATTGTCGTGAGGGACTCGAGGCGAATCGTCCGCGTCTTAATTAGATGACCCCCGAACGCTGGCAACAGGTCAAAGACATCTTCAACTCGGCGATAGCATATGCGCCGGAGGAGCGGAGCTCGTTTATTTCGCGGGCGTGTTCGGGTGACGAGGAGCTGCGCAGTGAAGTCGAATCGTTGATCGCGTCGCACGAGCAGAGCGGTAACTTTATCGATCAGCCTGCGTTCGAGGTCGCCGCATCGTTACTCGCCGGCGAGCGAGCGGAACTGACTCCGGGCTACACCATCGCTCCGTACGAAGTGATCTCGTTTATCAGTCGCGGCGGAATGGGCGAGGTTTACCTCGCCGAAGACAAACGACTCGGTCGCAAAGTCGCTTTGAAACGTCTGCCATCGACGTTCACCACGAACGACGATCGCCTGCGACGTTTTGAACAAGAGGCTCGCGCGGCGTCAGCACTCAATCATCCAAACATCATCACCATCTACGAGATTCGCCAGGCTGGTGGATCACATATCATCGCGACTGAGTACGTCGAAGGTGAAACGTTGCGGCAGCGACTGGTGCGCGCGCCGCTCATGTTATTCGAAACTTTGAACATTGCCATTCAAGTCGCTGACGCGCTTGTTGCCGCTCACAAAGCCGGCATCATTCATCGCGACATAAAGCCGGAAAACATCATGCTGCGGCCTGACGGCTACGTGAAGGTGCTCGATTTCGGTTTGGCAAAACTGAGCGAACAAACGTCGCCCGCGGTCGCAGCGGAAGCACCAACGATCCAGGTGCGCACCGGTTCGGGGATCGTGATCGGGACGGCAGGCTACATGTCGCCGGAACAGGCGCGTGGTCTGAGTGTGGACCATCGTTCCGACATCTTTAGTTTGGGCGCAGTGATTTACGAAATGGTCGCGCGGCGCAAACCGTTTGAAGGCGACACGCCGAGCGACACACTCGCGTCGATCCTCAAAACGGAACCACCTTCGTTGGTGCGCGTCGCGCCGGGCGTTCCGCCGGAACTGGTGCGCATCGTCAACAAGTCGCTGCGCAAGGATCGCGAAGAGCGTTACCAGGTCGTCAAAGATCTCTGGCTCGACCTGAAGGCACTGAAACAAGAAATCGAGTTTCAGGACAAACTCGACGCTTCAGTCGCTTCCGAAGCTGATGCAAACGGAACGTCAGTGATGCCGGCCGGTGATGTGACGGCCGCGATGTCCGGTCCGCGCCACACAGTTTCGGGCAGTGCGATCAGCCACATCAGCGAGTCGATCAGTATCGAGATCAAGCGACACAAAGTCGGCGCAGCACTGGCATTGCTCGCAGTGTTGCTGGTCACCGGTGCCGGCAGTTTCGGAGTTTACAAGTGGTTTCATCGCGAGCCGCCGGTGGAACACTTCTGGGACATAAGGCTGACGCGACTCACCAACTCCGGCAATGCGATCGATGCGACGATCTCGCCCGACGGCAAGTACATCGTTTACGTGTTGAGCGATCGCAGCAGCCAAAGTCTTTACATCAGGCAGGTGAGCACGGCGAACGATAAGTTGATAGTTCCTCCGGCCAGGGTCGGATTTTTTGGGATCACTTTTTCGCCCGACGGAACCGACATCTATTACGTCTTAAAAGTTAACCTGGACGCGGGCACGCTTTATCGAATTCCTGCGCTTGGCGGCGCACCCGTAAAGGTGTTGGAGAAGATCGATGCCGCGGTCAGTTTCTCACCGGACGGAAAGCAGTTTGTATTCGTGCGCGGAAACTATCCGAATCCCGGTGAAACTGCGCTCGTGATCGCGAACATCGACGGCACTGGTGAACGGAATGTGGTTGTCAAAAAGAATCCGGAACGCTTCGCGCCGATATTTTTTACGGGGCCCTCGTGGTCTCCGGACGGCAAGCTCATCGCTGCGAGCGTGCTCACGTTAGGCGGCCGCAGCAAAGTGCAAGCATTCTCCGTCGACGATGGAAGCGAGAAAGATCTATCCACTCAGACATGGCTGTATTCGGCGCGGGTTCAGTGGTTGCAGGACATGAGCGGCGTGTTGGTTGTCGCTGGAGATAATGCAATCTCGGCGATGATTTGGCTCATCAGCTATCCGGATGGCCACGTCAGGCGCGTGACCAATGATCTGAATGCCTATCGAGTAATGGCCTTGACTCAGGACGGCAAGAAACTGGTCACGATCCAGTCTCAGGGTCTGGTCAATCTCTGGGTGGTGCCTCAGGGTGACGCGAAGAAAGAAGTCAGACTGCCCACCGGAAACGTCGCCAGTTTCTTTTCCTTAACGGGTAGTAATCTTTCGTGGACGCCTGATGGCCGGGTCGTTTACGTTTCAAACGAGAGTGGCGCCGCTGATATCTGGATTACCGATCCGGATGGCAACAATCGGAAACAGCTAACTGCGAATAAAGGAACTGCCAACGTTTCACCGGTCGTTACTGCTGATGGACGCTACATCGTGTTTGTGTTGTGGCAGGAGGGGAAGAAGAACGTTTGGCGCATGAATCTGGATGGCAGCAATCCGGTGCAGTTGACTTCCGGATTGTCTGACGCGTTTCCTGCTTTATCACCTGACAGTCGTTGGGTCATTTACACCAGGCTGGACGGAGACAAGCCAACACTTTGGAGAGTGTCCATCGACGGCGGCACTCCCGTTCAAGTAACCGACCACGTGGCGGCAACTTCAACCGTTTCACCGGATGGTCGATCGATCGCTTTCACGTACCCCGAATCAAGCGATGCATTCGCGCCGCCAAATCGTGTCGCCATAATTCCGTTTGAAGGAGGCACTCCGACCAAGACCTTTTCACTGCCTCAAGGTGGCTCGGTGTTGGCTGTGATCCACTGGTGGTCTCACGATGGTAATTCGCTTTTTTACACGTCGACGACAAACAATGTGTCGAACATCTGGAGCATGCCTCTCGACGGCGGCCCACCAAAGCAGGTCACTGATTTCAAAGACATGCTTGTTACCGGATTTGCCTGGTCACGCGACGGCAAGAATTTGGCGTGTACGCGCGGCGTCCTGATGCGCGATGCGATCCTGGTGACGGATCTAAAATGAGTTCCGGAGACGACAAATGGATCTACGAATCTTGCTGACTACTTTTGGAGTTATCTTCCTGGCCGAGATGGGTGACAAGACGCAACTCGCGGCGATGACGATGGCGGCGGATTCGAAGAAGCCGTGGGCAGTGTTTTTGGGCGCGAGTTTGGCGCTGGTGGCGGTGTCGGCATTGGGAGTTTTGGTCGGCAGTTTGATTGGTGACTACGTGCCGCTTGTGTGGGTGAAGCGAGTGGCGGCGACTGCGTTTATTGTTATAGGGGTGTTGATGTTGTTAGGTAAGTTTTAGTCAGGATTTTCAAGATTTTCATGATGCACATGATTTATCTTGTAAATCCTGAGAATCTTGTTAATCCTGTCCAACTATGCCGCAGACTCCCCACATCGAACGCCACTTCATGGCGAGTGACGTTGTTCGCGACGTCGTCATCGGAATGGCTGATGGTTTGACGGTGCCTTTTGCCCTCGCAGCCGGTTTGACCGGCGCCATCGATCACAACGCGATTATCATCACTGCCGGCCTCGCGGAGATCGCAGCGGGCTCGATTGCGATGGGGCTCGGCGGCTACATGGCTGCGAAGAGTGACGCCGAACACTACGCGAAGGAACGCGAACGCGAGAAGCGCGAAGTGGCTGAGATCCCGCACGAAGAGATGCGCGAGGTTGCGGAGGTGTTTCAGGCTTACGGTCTAAATGAAGAGGAGACATGGCCCATTGTTCAGGCACTGAAAAAACAGCCGGGAAACTGGGTTGACTTCATGATGCGGTTCGAGCTGGGTCTGGAGAAACCGGATCCCAGCCGTGCGTTTAAAAGTGCAGCGACGATCGCCGGAGCTTACGTTGCAGGTGGCTTGATTCCGCTCGCGCCGTACTTCTTCTCACGCACCACGTCAGAGGCCTTGCTTTATTCGGTAGGGTTCACGTTGAGCGCGTTGCTGGTTTTCGGATTTATAAAAGGGCGCTTCACCGGAACTCGTCCCGTTCGAAGCGCCCTTCAGACTGCTTTAATCGGCAGCGCCGCGGCCGGCGCCGCCTTCGCGATCGCAAGGTTGATCGGCGGGTAATATAGGTCCTACTGTCGCGCCAGCACTACCGGTGCGTTCTCGGCGGCGCGGATGCTCTCGTAGAACTTTCTCACCTTCTCGTAATCCGCAGGCGCGATCGTCGCTGCCTGCTGCGATAGTTGCCGCTTGAATACCAGTTGATTGTTCTTCACTTCATAACTCGTTACATAAGTACCAAATGAAGTCTCGAGCTTCACCGCATCCGGAACTTCATCAACCGCAAATCCCGCCGGCAACTTGACGTTTACCGTCTCGGAGTAAGTGTTCGCGCGCAGGACCACGGGCTGCTTGCGCGTCGGCGCAGTCAATGCCAAATCCTCACGACGCGAAACGACCACCGGCTTAAACACCAGCAACCGGTTTTGCATTAGTTGCGCGTACTGATTCGCACTGAACTCGACATCCAACGTAAATTTGCCGTCGGCTGCATCATCCAACGGCTCCATCTTATTCAGCTTTGCCGAAGTCGCGCCTGACGTGAGCCAGCGTTCGATCATTCCGGTGTATTCCGGTTTTGAAAGCTGGCGAAACTGGCTGCGGAACCTCGCCGCCATTTGTCCGTTCGCCCGCTCTTTGATCTGTCCGGCGATGGCGCCGTTTGCCTGCAACTCGAGGTTCGCGGTTCGTTCGAGCTGATTCATCTCGGGCGGGGTCACGGGCATTTTCACCAGATCAGTTTCAGTCTTTGAATCAATCAACGCGAGACTGCCCTGAAGATGAAATGGCAGATCGCCCACCGGTGTTTCTTCATCGGTCGGATCGAAAATCAGCAGCCGGCCTAGAGTCGGATGTTGGATGATTGTAATGGCCTGAGTTTGATCGTTGACCTTCACTGCGATGATGCAGTGATTAAACTGCCCCGGCGACGGCCACGAAGCGCGCACGTACATCGGATCGCCCGAGTAGATGCTGATAGGAAAGGCGGTGATCCCGACAACCTTGAGCATCGCGCGCATCAAATTCGCTTTGTCCTTGCAATCGCCATACGACTTCGTAAAGACCTCGATCGATGAATGCGGTCGATAACCACCTCCACGTCCAAGTCCGGTCTGAATCGAAATGTACTGAATCTTTTGAACGTACTCCGCGATTGCGCGAATCTTTTCGAACTCGGTTTTTGACGTTGCCGTCAATTCGTACGCCTTGCGCGCGAGCGCGTCGTTAACGAGCACCTGCGGATCTTCCAACTCACTCATCCATGCGGCGACTTCGCCCCAGTTTGCAAACGTCTTGATCGCCAACGACGAGGCACTGTTAGGCGGGTAATAGCTCACCGCGAGCCACGGCATGATACTGGTAAACTTCGGGCTCATCGGTTCAGGAGGAATCGGCGCAAGGTTTGAGAGTTCCCAGGAATACGTTGTGCCGTTGATCGTTGGCTCGATCTTCGGGTGATTGAACGTAACAGCTTCAGCATGCCAACCCTCAGGTACCGTGATGGTATAACGCGAGCTGATTACAGGCAGCGCATTCTGAAAAGCCCAGTTGTCCTGACCGACGATCGATCTATCCTCGAAAGCGTAGCTATAGGCAAAAACGGACCCAGTGTCAGCATCATCGGCAGCGGAGATCGTTTTCGCACGCAATTCGTTGTAGACATCATTTGGCTCAGTCGCGATATCGGCCGTCTCGTCTTTACCATAGCGCTTGGTTTCTTTGCCGGGCGTAATCAACCAGGCACGAAAATCTTTGACTTTGCTGGCGTCCGGGACATAGTGCGCTACAGCCACGGCAAACTCCCGTCCTTCGCGACGAAGAATGCGAACAGCGAAGTTGTAGATATTGTTGACGCGACCATCAGAACCGATGGAAGTGGTCGACTCATTGACCAACACCACGGCGGGCACGTCTTTCTCGTAAGTCGGAACTCTGAGCGCAACGGCTTGCTGCACCCATTGAGGAGTTTCATCTCCCGGCGTAGCGCTTGCGGGCACCGCGAACATCATGAGACCAACGAGTGCCGTTAGTAATGCTTTCATTTTAGAAATCTCCTGAGGATTGGATCGCCATTTAGTTTGTCGTTGCGGCCTGCTTCAACGCGATGCTGTGATTGTCCTGTTTATGGAGTGTGTCGAAGTAGTTCTTGATTGGGACATAAGACTCTCTCGGGAAGAAAATCGTGTTGGCGCCACCGAAGAAGAAGTGGCGTTTGTAAAACAGCCACGTTCCGTCAGTGCTGACCGACAGATTGACCTTGTAATCCGAAATCTGGCCACTACCGAATGGTGCAGGAGCGTCGGCGTTATCGAGCTTGTAGCCTGCGGGCAGCTCGATATCGACGCGATCGTCTTCGGACCAAGGGTAGTGGAAATAGATCGGATACTTCCGATCGGTGGTAGCGAACAGTGGTTCTTTTCCGTGCTCGAAGAATGCCGGCTGGAGGAAGAGGCGCTTGCCGGTGCGTTGCGCGTAACTCGGAACGTGAACGTGGAAGGTATAAACGAGCGGCTTGGTGTACTCCATCACGTTTTCGACTTTGATGTTGGAGATCTCAGCCGTGCTCATTCGTGCCTTCATCTCTCCTTTTAAATCGTCTTCGCGTTGGCTCTCCGACTCTTCGTCGATCTCGAGTCTTCGTTCGATCGCGAAGTGGCCCGTATACTCGATGCGAACTTCACCATCGAGCGTGCCGTCGTCACTGAGTTTCAATTTGCCAATTCGTTTAACCAGCGACTTATCCGGGCCTGACATCGGCGTCTGGACCCAAACAGGTTGGCTCGGATCGGTGATCAGCGACTGCTGGTCCTCTTCCTGCCAACGCAGCATTCCGAACGGAATGTGCGGATAACCCGGATTAAAAAATTTCCAGTTGCCTCCAACCTTGACCGCGATATTCATCGGGTTGATGAAATAACTATTCGCGATCGACTTATCGAAAAAGAGGTCGCCACGATCAGATGCGAGCACGATGCGAGCATCGAAACCGGAGCCGTTGGCGAGCGCGGCGAAAAGCTGATCGATATTGCCCGCGCTTCCCATTCCTCGTTTAATCGTGTCGGCGGGATTCTTGTTGCTTTTGACCTTCGCGCGTTCGTCGGGCGTCAGGCCGGAAGAATCGAGGTCGATGTTTTTGATTTTGGTGCGGCAGTAGTCAAACAGGCGCTCCAGCTTTTCGTCGTCAGTTTTGGCGTCGGCAATGAGTGACGCAGCCATCTTCCTGACTTCATCATTTGGCTTGATGAGCGATTTGGTCTGTTCGTAGTAATACTTCGCGAGCTCTGACCAGTACTTCTCCGGATCTTTCCTGTTGTCACTGTTCCTCAGGTAATAGACCAGCATCCACGTCTTGACCTGGTCGTCGGGAGGCATCTGCGACTCTTCATGAATCGCGGGCACGTTGGTCATTACGGTGCTGTAGAATCCGTTTTTCTCCTTGGCCCATTTGGTCGGAGAACCGTGCAGCACGAGGGAGTTGAAAGTCGCATCTTCATAGGACATCGGCTTCACGAGATACTGCACGCGCTGTACCGGAATATCGCGTTGAAAATTGAGACGAACGTTGTCGGCGTCCGTATTGACTCTCGTTTCGCGCCAGCGGTATTCGATGATGCAACCGGGTTCCACTCCGGGCATCGCGAAAGAACGTGCTTTGAATTTCAAGCCGCTCGCTCTGACGACGGTGCGATCGAAGATGTCTTCCTTCTTGAGCTCGATGATGGCGCCGTCGGGCTTGATGGTCCGGGCTGCGATGTCGCTAATCTTGACGTCGCTGCCGTAGAGCTTTCCGTAGAAAAGATCGATCTTGCTCTGTGACTCGCGGCCGCGCTCGGTGAAGACTTTGACGCGCAGGTAGTGGTTGAAAATCAGATCACCCTCGGGGTTGTCGTCCATCCTGACTTCCCAGAACAGTCCTTCCGCATCAGCCTCTTTCTCCACCAGCGACGTTTTCATTGCCAATTGCGCTGGATCGATTGGTTTCCAATCGTCGTTGGAGGCCCAAACGGGGACCGTAAAGAAGGCAAGTAGACACAGTAATAGGACTGTCGGGAGATAAGAGGAGAGATGGGGTTTCATTTAAGTTGACCTTTCTGGAACTTAGCAAATAACAGTTGGTTTCAACTCGTGCTGAGAGTGGCAAATTGCCAAGAGGGTGCCCGGTTTTCCCGATGGCGTCGTCGGATTCTAACCGAAAAATTGTAAGTCGTTCAACAAAAGTTGTCGTTGGCAAAGACGGTTACGTATAATTCATGCCAGCTTCAATATCCCAGCAATCAAACAAGACAGCCGGCACGACCGGGAGGGAAATGTTATGGTGACCAAACTACAACGCTCTGACTCGATTGACCGCATCGCGGAGCTCCTTGGGCCGAATGCTTCAGACCTACTAAACCACTCAACCCAGACGATTTCCAAGGACAACGTGCAACTGCCGGGTCCGGACTTTGTGGACCGCGTTTGGTCTATCTCCGACCGCTCGCCCGCTGTGTTGCGCTCGCTTCAGTCGTTGTTTGACAACGGCCGGCTGGCCGGTACCGGTTACATGTCGATACTTCCGGTGGACCAGGGAATCGAGCATTCGGCGGGTGCTTCGTTTGCCCCGAATCCGGAGTACTTCGATCCTGCGAATATCGTGAAGCTGGCGATCGAGGGTGGTTGTAACGCAGTCGCATCGACTTTCGGCGTGCTCGGATCGGTCGCACGGAAGTATGCTCACAAAATTCCGTTCATCGTGAAGATCAATCACAACGAGTTGTTGACTCTGCCGAACAAGTTCGACCAGGTCATGTTCGGGACTGTTAAGGAAGCACACAACCTCGGCGCCGTTGGTGTTGGCGCTACGATCTATTTCGGATCGGAAGAGTCAACGCGTCAGATCGTCGAAGTCAGCAATGCCTTTGCGCAGGCGCACGAGCTCGGCATGGCGTGTATCTTGTGGTGTTACCTGCGTAATTCGAAGTTCAAAACCCCGGAAGGCGACATGCACGCGTCGGCTGATCTCACGAGCCAGGCGAATCATCTCGGCGTGACTATTGAGGCCGACATCATCAAGCAAAAACTGCCCGACCGAAATGGCGGTTATAAGGCTGTTGAAGCTGAGTTGGGCAAGCCGTACGGAAAGACCAGCAAGCTGGTCTATGAGAAGTTGACCACTGACAATCCGATCGATCTCGTGCGTTACCAGGTTGCGAACTGCTACATGGGTCGTTGCGGGTTGATTAATTCAGGCGGCGAGTCGAAGGGCGCGAGTGACCTGGCTGAAGCTGTTCGCACGGCAGTGATCAATAAGCGCGGCGGCGGCATGGGACTGATTTCCGGTCGCAAGGCATTCCAGCGCCCGATGAGCGAGGGCGTGCAACTGCTGAACGCGATCCAGGACGTTTACCTGAGCAACCAGATCACGATCGCTTAACTCGTTTTAAGCCGCAGATAACGCAGATGAGCGCAGATTGATTTGCATTCATCTGCGGAAAAAATCTGATTCCCAACTCTTGCGCGTATATTCTCCGCTTGCACCCCGAACCAGCACAAGAGAGCGATATCCTTCTGCTGAAAGCGATCGCCGCCCGTGACGAGGCGGCGCTCGCACAGCTCTACGATCGCTATCGCACCATCCTCTTCGGCCTCCTGATGCGTATATTGAATAACCGCGAGGAAGCGGAAGACGTCCTTCAGGAAGTGTTCCTGCAAGTTTGGCGCAAAGCGGCGGATTTCGACGAGAGTCGCGGACGTCCTTTCACGTGGTTGGTAACACTCGCGCGCAGTCGCGGCATCGATCGCCTGCGTACACTCGCTTCACGCGAACGAGTCGCTGAAGCAGGAGCGCGCGAGGTTTCGGAAGAGATCTCTGATGCGGCAACCGACGCTTTCAAGTCAGAACAGCGCGGCCTCGTGAGCGATGCGCTCGCCAAACTCCCCGACGAGCAAAAACGTCCCATAATGCTGGCTTATTTTGACGGTCTCACCCAGTCGGAGATCGCGACGCACCTGGGCTCGCCGCTAGGGACAGTGAAGACTCGTATGCGCACGGGTATGATTCGTTTGCGCGAACTGCTGGCTGGTCAGGGCGAGAGTCTTGGGTTTTAAGTAGATGGTCCACGAAGACTACAAGGAGATGATTCCGGCGCGCGCGTTGTCAGCGCTCGATGCGGCGGAAGCACAGACGTTGAACGAGCATCTCGAAAACTGTGCTGAGTGCCGCAAGGAGCTCGACGACTGGCAGGCCACGGCGGCAGCGCTGGCGTTCGATGCGAATCCCGCTGAGCCCTCGCCAAAAGTTCGTGAACGGATTCTCGACGAGGTACGAAAAGATCTCTCAGAGACGAACGTTGTTCGGTTCAGATCGACGTCACGCAATCTCTGGAGCTCGTTTGGTTCGTTGGGAGCGATGGCGGCGGCCGTGCTGTTTACTGCTTTGATTGTTGGTCTGGTCGTGATGTGGCGACAGAACAACGCGATCAGAGATGAGCTACAACAATCGAGAGAGTTTGTGCAACTCGTAACTTCACCGGGCGCGAGGGTGCGAGAGTTGAAGGGAGTCGATGTCGCTGCCGGTGCGACTGCGACAGTCGCTTACGACACCAACGGCCACGCGATGCTAGTCGCGGACAAACTTCCCCGTGTGCCGCAAGGGAAGGCTTACCAGTTATGGTTCATCGTTGGAAATAAACCGCCGATGCCGGGAAAGACTTTCGCGCCGGACAGCAGCGGCAAAGGAAGAATGAAGGAACAGATGCCGCGCGAGGCGCTTGACTCGCCAACGTTCGCGATAACGCTGGAACCGGCCGGAGGTTCGACCACTCCCACGATGCCGATCTACCTGAGCTCATCCGCTGTCAACTAATTCCGGAAAAGCTGTTACACTCACACATCATGAGCACAGGGAAGAAGCAACCACCGAAAGTCGATAACTCTGTTTCGGATTCCACAGGCCAGTACGATCTGCGCTTTGTCCTGTGGCGACAGTTCTGCGCGCAATATCAGATCCCGGTCGACACCTTACCGAGCCAGTTGAATGATGATCAGAAAGAGTTGTGGGAGGAGATGAAGGCGAAAAGATTGAAGTAGAATTTAAATCTGCGGCTTAAATTCTACCTCAGAAATGGGTTCGTTAGCCGCTCTTCTCCGATCGTCGTCATTGGTCCATGTCCTGAATAAACCTGAACGTCATCATCCAGGGTCAAGAGTTTATTCTTAATCGAATTGAGCAGTTGCGGCATTGATCCGCCGGGCAGGTCTGTTCTTCCTATCGAACCCGCGAACAGTACGTCACCAACAAACACCTTTCGCTCAGCCGGCTCGTAGAGCACGACGTGTCCTGGCGTGTGTCCCGGGCAATGACGAACTTCGAACTCGAGCTTTCCGACGGTGTACCTCTCGCCGTCAGTCCAGTAGTGATCGACTGCCGGCGGCGTTTCGAAGACAAACCCCAGCGCCGCCCACTGCGAGCGCGGAATGCCTATCCACGAAGGCTGCTCAGGCAGCGCTTGGTACATGAACTCGTCGCCTTTGTGCAGGTTGATCTTCGCTGCCGGCTGAAGCTTTTTCAGCGCCGCGACGGCGCCTACGTGATCGAGATGTGCGTGCGTCAGCGCGATTGCCTGGAGCACGAGGCCGCGACGCTGGAGCACCTCGATGATCCGCTCGGCCTCGTCGCCCGGATCGATGCAGATCGCCTGTTTTGTTTGTTCGCAGCCGACGATGCGAGTATGTTGCTGAAACGCAGTGACGGTAATCTCTTCGATGATCATTGGAATCTAAGACCTATAATACATAGCAATGCCCTTAACAGCTCAATCAGCACCGCTAGCCGCCGTCCTCGACTCACTGACCATCGAGGGCGCGCCGGAGGTGACTGAACATCTCGATGCGGGTGCCTTGAAATGCTACGCCTGTGGGCACCGCTGTTTGATCAAAGAGGGAAAACGCGGTATTTGCAAGGTGAGGTTCAATGAAGGTGGGCATCTTCGCGTGCCGGCGAACTACGTTGCTGCTCTGGCTTGTGATCCCACTGAGAAGAAGCCGTTCTTCCACGTCCTGCCTGGTTCCGACACGCTGACGTTCGGAATGCTGGGTTGCGACCTGCACTGCGCGTATTGTCAAAACTGGCTGACCTCGCAGGCGCTGCGCGACGACTCCGCCGGCACCAAGCCGACGATCGTTTCGCCGGAACGCCTCGTAACGATGGCCAAAGCATATGGCGCTTCGATGGTTGGCAGCAGTTATAACGAACCGTTGATTACTGCCGAGTGGGCGGTCGAAGTGTTCAAGAAAGCTCGGCCGGAAGGTTTCAGAACGGCGTTCATTTCAAACGGTAATGCGACGCCGCAAGTGCTCGATTACCTGCGACCGTGGACTGACTGTTACAAGATCGATCTGAAGTCGATGAACGATAAAAACTATCGTCAGCTCGGTGGGGTCGTCGACAACATTCTCGAGACTGTGAAGATGGTCCACGAGCGTGGCTTTTGGGAAGAGATCGTGACGCTCGTGATTCCCGGCTTTAACGATTCCGAAGACGAGTTGCGGCGCGCGGCTGATTTCATCGCGGCAGTGTCGCCGGACATACCGTGGCATGTGACTGCGTTTCATCAGGACTACAAGATGACTGAAAATTCAAACACGACCGCGGAGCAATTGATACACGCGTGTGAGATTGGTCGTGAGGCGGGTTTGAATTACATCTACGCTGGAAATCTTCCGGGCAGGGTTGGTCGTTGGGAAAATACTTACTGCCCGTCGTGTGATGAGTTGCTGGTGGAGCGTTTCGGATACTTGATCCGCCAGGTAAACGTCACGTCTGACGGTCATTGTCCAAACTGCTCCACGAGGATACCTGGAATCTGGGTATAGTTTTTAGCCGCAGATGAACGCGGATGAACGCAAATCAAATCTGCGTTCGTCTGCGTTCATCTGCGGCTAAAACTACTTAGCTATCCGCGTTGCCTGTGAGGCGACTGCCTGCCACTTGCCATCACGTCGACTGTAGACGTCGAGAAAACGATATTCACCGCTGATATCGATCGTCTTTTTCGTGGTCGCGTCTTTGTACTTGCCGTTTCGAATAACGCTCTTTCCAGTGACGTAAGCCGAGTCGGCATTCACTACCGTCACTTTCGGATCAACCATCTCAAACGCATCCGCCGTAATCGCGCCCGATTCAATCGTGCTCACTTCCTCCGCCTTGGTCGCGAGCGTTCCGTCTGGATAAACAATCACTGCATCGTCAGCCACGAGACGACGAACCGCTTCAGAATTGTGTGATTTATTCGCGTCAGCCCATTCACGTTCGAGCTTCATTACTTCCGCCTCAATCGCGGCCGGGTCAAAGGCCTCTTTCTGCGGGCTTGCCTTCGCCAGCGCCTGATTTCGATTTGTATCGACAGCAGGCTGGCATCCCGTCAGAACGATGGCCACAGCAGTTACAAACAAAGCGATCACGCTTCTCTTCATTAAGTCAAAACTCCTTTTACGAGTGTCAAGCGCCTCAAAAAGCACTCTGCTTCTTACGCTAAACTCCCCCGCCCGTCAACTTTTTGGAGTTTCCCTTCAGCTGCCCTTCAGATGTTGACATCAGATTTTCTTGGGATTATTTTTTATTTCCTTCCTGTTTGTTTGTGAACACGCACCCTTGTGGAAAGGAGTAACGATGACTCGCCTTTTGAGATCCCCAAATTTTTGGTTACCAAACCGAGCTTTGCTTGTAGTGATCAGTTTTATGATTGCGGCGGGAGTAGTATCGGCACAAACGACTCGGAAACCGGCCGGCCCTGTTGAAGAGGAACCCGTCTTTCACGAGTACCGTGGCGTCAAACTTGGATGGCTCGCGGATGACGTACGGAAGAAACTGGGAAATCCTGCCGCCAAGAGCGACGAGCAGGACTACTATCTCTTCAACAACGAGAAAGAGCGCGCCCAAATCTATTACGACAAGGCGACTCGCCAGGTGACCGCAATCTCCGTTGACTTCATGACCGGCGCTCCTGAAATGATCACTCCGCAGCAGGTCTTCGGCGGTGAAGTGGAAGCCAAGGCAGATGGCTCACAATCAAAGCTAGTGAGATATCCGAAGGCTGGTTGCTGGGTTTCATACAGCCGCACCGCGGGCGATAGTCCGATTGTCAGCGTGACGATACAGAAACTTCCGTAGTGAGCCTCGCGCGCGACATCAAGGCAAGAGCTCTTTTCGAGGGATTCAACAAAGTCGGAATCGTCGGCGCCCAGTCGTTTGCGGATGAAGGGCGGCGGCTGAAAGAGTGGCTGGCGCGCGGCTATCAGGGCGAGATGAGCTGGATGGCGCGCGATGTCGAGAAGCGCATCAACCCGCTCGAAGTCTTTCCGCAGGCGCGCTCGGTCGTTGTCGTAGCACTCAACTACTTCACACCACACCAGCATCACCAAAGTTGCAGCACGGGAAAAGTCTCCCGTTACGCATGGGGAGACGACTACCACGACGTAGTCAAAGAAAAACTGTCGTCGCTGCTTGCATGGATTCGCGAGCAGGAGCCCGACGCCACGGGAAAAGTGTGCGTAGATATTCAGCCGGTGATGGATAAGGCGTGGGCCGTGCGCGCGGGTCTTGGTTGGCTTGGTAAACACTCGAACGTGATCACGCCGGAGCATGGTTCGTGGGTGTTTATCGGCGAGTTGCTGCTGAACCTTGAGTTGGACCACGACACCGAGCGTGTTGAAGATCATTGCGGGACGTGTACGCTGTGTATCGATGCTTGTCCGACGGCTGCGATCACGGAGCCTTATGTGGTTGACTCGAATAAGTGTATTTCATATGCGACGATTGAGCTGCGCGCTCCTGAGTTGTCTGACGAGATCGAGAGCAAACTTTCGGGTTGGTTGTATGGTTGCGACATCTGTCAGGATGTTTGTCCGTGGAATCGTTTCGAGGAGCCGACGAGTGAAACGCGATTCGCTCCGCGCGAAGGAAACGTCAACGCAGATCTCGATAAGATACTCGAACTCACGCCTGAGACGTACGCCGCTCGTTTCCGCGGAAGTGCGATGAAACGCGCCAAACTCTCCGGTCTTCAGCGCAACGCCCGAGCGCTGATAGACTCCCGCAGAGGCGCAAAGTCGCAAAGATAACCCATCTTCTTTGCGCCTTTGCGGTAGATATTCTTACACTTGCCTATGGCCCACGCGAAAGAAATCAAACAGAGTTTCGCAAAACAGACGATAATGGGACTCATCGGCGCCGAGTTGACGCGCGTCGAACCCGGGCTCATTGAGATCACGCTGCCTTATCGACCCGATCTCGCGCAGCAGCATGGTTATTTGCACGCCGGCATTGTGACTACGATCGCCGACTCAGCTTGCGGCTACGCTGCATACAGTTTGATGCCGGCAGAGTCGGAGGTCTTGAGTGTTGAGTTCAAAGTGAATCTTCTGCGACCGGCGAAGGGCGAAACGTTTTTGGCTGCCGCGGAAGTTGTTAAGGCTGGGAAGACGTTGACTGTTGTTCGCGCAGATGTGTTTGGTGTGGATGAGGAAGGTCAACGCCAACTCATCGCAACGATGCTCGGAACGATGATCTGCATACGATAATGTGTTTCATTCATTCCATCGGCGGCGCGTTCAAGCGTCAACCCGAAGAGCTGGACCGCAAGCTCAGCGACAAGTCATCGGACCTCATCAAACGCGCCTTCGACGACATAGATCCCGAGAAGCTAATCGATCATCACGTTCACATCGCCGGCCTCGGCGTGGGCGGCACGAAAACATTTGTAAATTCAAAGATGCGCACCTGGAAACACCCGTTTCATCGTTTCAAGTTCAAGGTTTATATGAGTTCGGCCGGCGTTGACGATGAACACAAGGCTGACTCGCAGTTGATCGAACGTCTCGCGCGGTTAGTGGGCCACATTCGCGGACATGGAAAGCACCGCTTGCTCGCATTCGATAAGAACTATCAGCGCGATGGAACCGTGAACCTTGAGAAGACCGAGTTTTACGTTCCAAATCAGTATGTTTTCGAAGTGGCGGAGAAGTACCCGGATCTGTTTGTGCCCAACATTTCGGTCAATCCTTACCGGCCCGATGCGATTGCGGAGTTGGAGAAGTGGGCGCAACGCGGCGCGCGAATCGTGAAGTGGTTGCCAAACGCGATGGGGATCGATCCTTCCGATCCGCAGTGCGATCCGTTTTACCAGAAGATGAAGGAGCTTGATCTCATACTGCTGAGTCATGGCGGCGAGGAGAAAGCAGTTCAAGCGGAAGAAGATCAAAAGCTCGGCAATCCTCTGCTGCTGCGACGTGCGTTGGACCACGGTGTCAAAGTAATCGTTGCGCATTGCGCGGGACTCGGCACCAACGAGGATCTCGATAGCAAGGATCGTAAACAGCGAGACAATTTCAATCTGTTCATGCGTTTGATTGACGAGAAACGTTACGAGGGACTGATCTTTGGCGAAATCTCGGCCATGACGCAGTTCAACCGCATCGGTAAACCTTTGCACACGATTCTCGAACGCGAAGACCTGCACGAACGGTTGGTGAATGGCAGCGACTATCCGCTGCCTGCGGTTAACATTCTGATCAGAACGCGGCCCCTCGTAAAACAAGGCTATCTCACGAGCTCGGAAGGCGAGTGCCTGCGAGAGATTTACGATTACAACCCGCTGCTTTTTGACTTCGTTCTCAAACGCAATTTGAAGCGGCCGGGAACCTCCAAAACTCTACCCGCAGCAGTCTTCATGACTAATCCGTCTCTGTCCGTGTAAATCCGTGGCTTAAAGGGTATGATTTGCTCGATGTCGTTACGGGACTCCTACAATCGGCCGATTCGTGATTTGCGCGTATCGTTGACGGACCGCTGTAATTTCCGCTGTTTTTACTGCCTGCCGCACGGTGAGCCACCGATTGCGCCCAAGGAAAAGATGCTCTCGTACGAAGAAATCGAGTCCGTGTGCGACATCTTTGTTGGATTGGGTATCGAGAAGATTCGGCTAACCGGCGGTGAGCCCATGTTGCGCCGCGATATAGAGACGATCATTCGAAAGCTCACGCGCCTGAGGTCTGCCGGGCTTCAAGATCTGGCGCTCACGACTAACGGTTACTACTTGCCCGAGCGAGCTCAGAGTTTGAAAGACGCCGGATTGGATCGCGTGACGATAAGTCTCGATAGTTTGAAGCGCGATGTCTTCAAGCGGATGACGGGTGTTGACGTGTTAGACAAGGTTCTGGCTGGAATCGCGGCGGCGAAGGCTGCGAAACTCGAGCCGATAAAGATCAATGCGGTGATTGTGCGTGGTCACAACGAGGATGAAGTCGCGGACTTCGCGGCGTTCGCGCGTGAATACGATGTGAAGATGCGATTCATCGAGTTCATGCCGCTGGATTCCGGACACGAGTGGGCGCGCGAAGATGTTGTTTCCGGAAAAGAGATTCGGGAACGCATCAATGAGCGCTTCCCGCTCGTGCGCGTCAACGTTGCGCGCGGATCCGATACGTCTTCGCGATTCCGGTTCGCGGACGGCGGTCCGGGAGAGATTGGAATCATCGCGCCGGTGACGGAGCCATTCTGCGGAGCGTGTTCCAGGATCCGTCTGACTGCTGATGGTCAGATTCGTACGTGTTTGTTTTCAACTGTAGAGCACTCGTTGCGCGACGTCGTTCGCAGCGGCACGTCGCGTGATGAGATCGTCGAATACATTCATTCAGTGATAATGAAGAAAGAACCCCGCCACTTCATCAACGACCCTGGTTTCGTCGCCCCCTCACGCACGATGAGTTTTATCGGCGGCTAATTGACCGTTAATTTTATAAGACATAGAATCAGTTCAACTTGACTCACAATACTCACACAATACCTATGAGCACTAAAGTCGAAGCCACAATCGAAGATCTTTACAAGGTCAAGGGCAAGGCTGAGCTCGTTAACGGAGAAATAATCCTCATGTCTCCAACTGGTTTTCTCCCGAGCTATGCAGCCGGTGAAATATTTTCCTCACTACGCGAGTACAGTAAATGCCGGCGTTTTGGAGTTGCTGTTGGCGATAACATGGCATTTCTCGTGAACCTTCCGCATCGCAAATCATTCTGTCCTGACGCTGCGTTTTATACTGGCCCAAACACAGGAATGAAGTTCGGAGAAGGAGCGCCAGTGTTTGCTGTTGAGGTTCGCAGCGAAGGCGACTACGGACCGCGCGCCGAACGAGAAATGGCGAAGAAGCGGGCAGATTATTTCGCCGCCGGTACGCTTGTGGTTTGGGATGTCGATCTGCTGAGCGATGATGTGGTGCGGGTTTATCGAGCCAGCGATCCGAATACGGCCACGACTTACCGCAACGATCAGATTGCCGAAGCAGAGCCGGCCGTGCCGGGCTGGACCATGCCGGTTGATGATCTGTTTCCCGACCGATAGGTCCTATACTGTTACCCTTCTTCAATTTCTTTCACTGCTCTCAAACCCCACGACAGCCCCCCTGCAGGTTGCTAACTGACCTCATCGTCTGCTTCTTCGTTTATGCGCGTGCGACCTCGTTGTCTTTGCCGCAGGCTTCGCTTGAGCCTCTGTACGCACAGGCGCTGTTGCGGGTTGTGAACTTGTTTCCTGCGCAGGTTTCGGAGGCATGTCGCTCTTCGCAAACCGCGGCAGCAGATCATCGCGCGTGGCCAACTGATAAACGGCCCATGCGACTACCATCGCATCGTCTTTTACGTCGTCTTCTACAATTCGTTCGTAAGTGTCAAGATTTGTGTGCCACGTGTGTGACTGATACTCGATCGGGTCCTGGCCCATGCCGATACCCGGTAAACCCGCCTGGTTGAATGAAGTGTTATCGGAACCTCCGAGCCTGCGACTGCGCGTTGGGCCTGCCCCGACCACGCCGTCGGCTTTGAACGGAGCGAGAATCTCGCGCAGAATGTTGCCCGCTTCGGGTGGTCCAAACACTGATGCACCGCGAACGCGCCCCGTGCCTGAATCGATGTTGAAGTAACCCCCAAACTTTTCAAAGCCGGGTTTTTGATCTTCGAACGATCCGAAGTGTTCTTTGACATACGCCTGCGAGCCGAGCAGACCCTCTTCCTCACCACTCCACAAAGCGACGCGAATCGTCCGGCGTGGTTTCACTCCGAGTGTTTTCAGTATGCGGGCGGCTTCCATCATGATCGAGCAACCGATCGCATTGTCAGTGGCCCCGGTTGCGGCGTGCCATGAGTCGAGGTGTCCGCCCAGCATGATCACTTCGTCGGCTTTATCACTGCCGCGAATCTCCGCGATCGTGTTGTAAGAAGTCGCGCCCTCGGGGTAGACATGGTTGACGATGTTGAACTCGAGCACAACGTCAGTGCCGTCGTTGAGAATGCGACTGATGCGACCGAAGTCTTCGTTGCTCATCACTATGGTCGGAATCACTTTGTTTACGTCGAACGTCCGATTGTTGAAGGCACGAATCTGTCGGAACTCACGACCTGCATCGTTGACTCTAACGAGCGCGCCATTCTCCTTCAGAAACGTATCGAGTTGTTCGTCAACCTGGCGATTGCTTAACGGCGGCGGCGCGTTGGGATCAGGCGTTGGAGTTGGCGACGGCGTCGGAAACGGACGCGGGTTTGGTCCAAAACGTTGCTCTGCTTGTTCATCGGTGAGTCGTTTGGCTGGCGGATTTAAGTTGACTGGTATCACTGTCGGTTTACCGATTAGGACAATCTTGCCGCGCACTTTCGCTTTGTAGTTGTCCAACAATAACTTGAGCTGGTCCTGCGACACTTTTTCCGGCAGCACCAACTGAAACGCGTTTGCTTGCACTGTGCCTTTTGTGCTCGGAGTCCACGCAAGCACTTCACAAACGAGTGGATCTTTAACGGGAGAAATCAAGTGCGCGGTAAGTCGTTCGTTCAACCAGCCGGGGTGCTTGAAGTCCCACGGTTCGAGATGCGCGTTCTCAAGTCCCCACGCCGTCATCTGTTTTACTGCCCACTCGGCGGCGGCTTTGTGATTCGGCGAACCTGTCAACCGTGGTCCATAGAGATCCGTAAACATGTGCATGGTCTTCATGATTTGCGAATGATCCAAGGCCTCCTTGCGAATGCGGCTCAACATATCGCCGCTGCCGTTCTGCGCGGCGATTCGAAGGGAGAGCAGCGACAAGACTAGAGACAAGGCGATAACACGTCGTTTCAGCATTTTTTATCTCCGGGAAAGCGGTTGGGTTGGATTACCAGCGCCCGAGATTATAGACTACCTTCATAGCAATCGGAGAATGTCTTCTATGAGCGCAGGAATCAAACCAACGCAGAGCGAAATTTCTGAAAACAGTTCACTGCCAAACTCTCGACGCGTTTATGTCGAGGGCAAACTGCCGGGCGTGCGCGTGCCTTTTCGCGAGATCGCGCAGAGCTCGTCGCGAAATTTTGACGGCACTTTGGCGGCAAATCCGCCGCTTCGTGTTTACGACACGAGCGGGCCTTGGGGCGATCCCGCGCAACAGTGCGACGTGCGGGAGGGATTGCCGCAACTACGCCGAGATTGGATCGCCGGTCGCGGTGATGTTGATACGTACGAAGGTCGTGAGGCTAAGCCGATCGACGACGGTTATCTCACGTTTGAAGCTGCGAAACGCGCGCGCGTGAAGGACGTTGGCCGCCTCGAAGATTTTCCTACGGCAAGACGTTCAGTGCTGCGAGCCAAACCCGGTACATGCGTGACACAGCTTCACTACGCGCGACGTGGAATCATCACACCCGAGATGGAGTTCATCGCGATCCGTGAGAATCTTGGCCGCGAAGCGGCGTGGGAAGCGGGCGACGCACCGCGCGACTCGTTGCTGCACCAGCACAAGGGACAATCGTTCGGTGCTGAGATTCCGCAGTTTGTCACGCCAGAGTTTGTGCGCGCTGAAGTCGCACGCGGACGCGCGATCATTCCGGCCAACATCAACCATCCCGAGTCGGAGCCGATGATCATCGGCCGCAACTTCCTCGTCAAGATCAACGCGAACATTGGCAACTCGGCAGTCGCATCTTCGATTGACGAGGAAGTCGACAAGATGCGTTGGTCCATCCGCTGCGGGTCCGACACGGTGATGGATCTCTCGACCGGCAAAAACATTCACGCCACCCGCGAATGGATCATTCGCAACTCGCCCGTTCCGATTGGCACGGTGCCAATTTACCAGGCGCTCGAAAAAGTCGGTGGCAAAGCTGAAGAGCTCACCTGGGAGATCTTTCGCGACACGTTGATCGAACAAGCCGAGCAGGGCGTCGATTACTTCACGATTCATGCAGGCGTGCGACTACCTTACATTCCGTTAACAGCGCGACGGACGACGGGCATCGTGAGTCGTGGTGGATCGATCATGGCGAAGTGGTGTTTGGCTCATCACGAAGAGAGTTTTCTTTACACGAACTTTCGCGAGATCTGCGAGATCATGGCCGCGTACGATGTGTCATTCTCGCTCGGCGATGGGCTGCGTCCGGGTTCGATTGCGGACGCGAATGATGAAGCGCAGTTTGCGGAGTTGGACACACTTGGTGAGTTGACGCAGATTGCATGGGAACACGATTGCCAGGTGATGATCGAGGGACCCGGCCACGTGCCGATGCACCTGATCAAGGAAAACATGGACAAGCAGCTCGAGACTTGTGCGGAAGCTCCGTTCTACACGCTTGGTCCACTCACGACCGATATCGCGCCCGGATACGATCACATCACGTCAGCCATCGGCGCCGCGATGATTGGCTGGTTTGGTACGGCGATGCTTTGCTACGTCACGCCGAAAGAGCATCTTGGGCTGCCGAACAAGAAGGACGTCAAAGACGGCGTGATCGCCTACAAGCTGGCGGCGCATGCGGCGGATCTGGCGAAGGGACATCCGGGCGCGCAGTATCGCGACAATGCACTATCGAAGGCGCGCTTCGAGTTTCGTTGGGAAGACCAGTTCAATCTTTCGCTCGATCCGGAAGTCGCGCGCGAATATCACGACGAAACCCTCCCGCAGGAAGGCGCGAAGCTCGCGCACTTCTGTTCGATGTGCGGCCCGCATTTTTGCTCGATGAAGATCACTCAGGACGTCCGTGAGTATGCAGCGAAGAAGCAGGTTGATGAAGCGGAGGCGTTGCTTGTCGGGATGAAGGAAAAAGCACAAGAGTTTGTCGAGTCCGGCGGCGAAATTTATCCCAAATAGCCCTGGTATGCGCAAATACACACACCTCATCCAAGATGAGTACGAGCAGATAAATTAGACAGGATTTACCAGATTTTCAGGATTTACATGATATCTTGTTAATCCTGAAAATCTTGTAAATCCTGTCAACCTTTACCTCACGAAGGAGAAGCGATGGATATCAATATCCTCACACACAAAGTCATCGGCTGCGCCTACAAAGTCCACAACACCCTCGGATTCGGTTTCCTCGAAAAAGTCTACGAAAATGCACTTAAGCTGGAACTCCGAAAATTGGGGTTCGGCGTTCGCCAACAACCGAAACTCCCCGTTTTTTACGATGGCCAACAAGTTGGACTCTACTTCCCTGATCTCTGGATCGATGACCGGTTGATAATCGAGATTAAAGCCGCGGTTGCCGTGGCAGCCGAACACGAATTGAAGCTCATCCACTATCTCACAGCGACTGGCGTCGACAACGGCTTGCTTATAAACTTCGGCACAACCGTCCAAATCAAACGAAAATTCCGCGAGTATCGAAACTAATTTATCAGCCCGGCTTTGCGTTGCATCTCACGCAACGTCTCGGGAATGAAGGATGTGATTTGAAACGTCTCCTCACGACCGTCGGCGTAAGTCTGATACAAGTTGAAATCCGGGAGGGCGAGACAGCTTAGCGGCGATTGCTGGTTGTAGCCGGTGTCGAGGCCGATGGCGCTGTGTGAGATGTAGATGCCGTGGCGGCCGAGACGGCCGCGGAGAGGCAGGAGCGGCGTGGGTGTGTGCCCGAAAACGCAGGGTTTGCCTTTGTAGTTCTTGTAGAAGTCCATGTCGCGCATCCACAGGAGCGACTGCTGCGAACTGTCGCGCGGATGCTTGCCCTCATCCAGCCCCGCATGGACGTAGATCGCATAATCATCCTCGTAGTAGTACGGTAAGTCCTGCATGAATGCGAGATGCTCGGGCGGAAGTGATTGCTCAAACATCGCCCTCGCTGTTTCGAGATCCTGCTCACTATCAACTCGCAGCGATTGGCCCGTGTACTGCTCAAACGTTCGCTCACCACCCACAACAGGCGTGAGCCAGAGATTACTGAAACCATCCAGGAAATCCATCAACATCTGCTCGTGATTTCCGCGCAAGCAGATCACTCGCTCCGGATTTTCATTGCACAGTTTGAGGATGTGAGAAACGCATCCGGGCGCGTCTGCACCACGGTCGATCAAGTCGCCCAAAAAGACGAGCGTGTCATTCTCCGGATCGCGCGGCAGCATATCGATTAGGTTGAGGAGCTGCGCACAGCGACCATGTATGTCGCCCACGATGAATGTTTTCATTCAGACTGGTCCCCGGCTGGTTGTTCGCGTTGGCTCTTGATGCGATTCATCAATTCGACGAAACGTGGATCCTCGTGCATGTCGGTCCAGTTTGGATCAGACTCGAACCACTTGTAGTTTTCATTGCCAAGACTGATTGCAGTCTCCAACCACCGCAGCGCTTCGACCTGACGCCCCTGCAAAAGATAAGCAGAGGCAAGCCAGTAAGAAATGTCGTAATCGGCTTCAGCCACCTGCCTGACTTTCGGCGTGAGTTGTTCGTTTGCTTTCGTGTGTTGTCCCTGCGCGCTAAGACAGATTGCGAGGATCGGCCGGACGCCGTCGATCTGCGGATGCTGCTGCAAAACCTGCTGGAGAACCTTGATCGCTTCGTCAACCTCACCTTTGTAGTAAAGCACGCGCGCAGTAAAAACTCTGATCAGCGGGTGTTCCGGCTCGATTTCATGACCCTGAGCGAGTTCGCGCGAAGCTTCTTCAAATTGGCGCTGATACATGAAGATGCGCGCACGATTATAACTGGCCAGCACTCGTTCGCCCGGATTCAATTTCACCATCCGATCAAAACTGCGTAGCGCCTTTTCATAATCACCGTCGAGTCTCGCAACTACACCGCGAACAAACCACACGCCCGGATCGTTCGGATACTCGTCCCTGAGCAGATCAACTTCCGTGCGCGCTTTCTGTTTTTAACCGCCGGTGAGATAGATGAACACCATGTGCATGCGCGCTTCGAGCAATCGCGGATCGAGCTTCAACGCTTTGCGAAACGCGTTCTTCGCCTTTTCGTGATCGCCGGCCTGGCCCAACCCTTTCAGCACGCGATTGACGTAACAACTGCCGAGTGCGGAGTAGGCGAGTGCGAAGTTTGGATCGATCTCGATCGCGCGGCGGAAGTGTTCGATGGCCGAGTCGAGATGTTCGCGTTGGATAGTGTGATAGATGAACG
>DATDFT010000174.1:0-4260 GCA_036522475.1 Pyrinomonadaceae bacterium
CCCTTTCGCACCAAATCGAACGATTGGGGCGGCCACGGAGTGCCGCCCCTACAGTAACGCCCGTCGCGGCCAAATTTACAACTAAGGAATTCCAAAGAAGTGAACGACTCTACCGATCGTCGTAGAAAATCGCAGCAATACCTCGCACTGCTGCTCGCAATCCTGCTCGTTACCTCAACCGCGTTCGGTTGGACGCAGAGCGCACCAGCGCCCGCACGTGCCCTCTCAGCAACCGAGCAACAACTACTCGAGAAGCTCAGCGTTGCCACCATCAAAGAAACCGTGAACGCGCTCGCAGCGGATGACATGCAGGGCCGCGGTACCGCGCAACCGGGCGGCGATAAAGCTGCCGCGTATCTCGCCGATCGCTTCGCAAAAATCGGACTGAAACCGCTCGGCGATAAAAATACGTACCTCCAGCCAATCAAATTTCGCGAAACGCAGTTTGCTCAAACAACGTTCACCGCCGGCAACGAAACTCTCAAACTCGGAACGGATTACTTCGTGACCCCGCCGTACAGTGGCGACGAAAATATTAAAGGCGATCTCGTGTTCATCGCTTACGGACTCGCCGCTCCGTTCCTCAAACGAAACGATTTCGCAGGCATCGACGTTCGCGGCAAGGTCGTGTTGCTGCGTGATGGCCCACCGCCTGAGATCAACAAGGAGCAGTGGAAAAAAGCGCACGCGCAAGTGAATGTCATTCGTGGCCTGATTGCGCGTGGCGCAGCGGCGATCGTAACGGTGGGCCAGGACACTGAGACGCTCACCTTCGCCGAGATGGCTGATTATTTAACCCGTCGACAGGTCGAGCCCGAGTCGGAGCAGGAGATGCCCGAGTTTCTGCCGCCCTTCCTGAGCGTGAACGAGGCTGGCGCTGACAAACTATTCGCAGTTTCGGGAGTCACTCGCGCAGACGCGTTCGCGAAAGCACAGCGCGACGATTTCACACCGATCGATCTGAAACAACCGGTGACGATCACGATCAAGCTGAAGAAGAGTAAAGGGACCAGCAACAACGTAGTCGGACTGCTCGAAGGATCCGATCCAAAACTGAAGTCGGAAGCGTTGGTCTATTCAGCGCACTACGATGCCTACGGGCTCTCGTCAGACAATCGCATCTATCACGGCGCGGCCGACAACGCGCTTGGCGTCGCTGAGATGTTATCGATCGCGGAGGTGCTGACGCGTGCGGAAAACAAACCGCGCCGCTCGATAATTTTCTTAGCCGTGACCGGCGAGGAATACGGTGGCTACGGCTCGGATTACTGGGTGAAGAATCCGACATGGAAGATCAAAGAGGTTGCCGCGGATCTCAATCTTGACGGCATGGGCACCGAAGTTTATGGACCAGTAAAAGTGCTGGTGGGTTATGGCGCCGAACATTCTTCGCTCGGTGGTTTGTTGAATGAAGTCGCCGCTGTGACCGGGCTGCGAGTGATTCCCGATCCGATGCCCGAGGAAAAATCGTTTTATCGTTCAGATCATTACTTCTTCGTGAAGAAGGGTGTTCCCGGGATCATGATCCTCGGCGCGCCTGATGGTGCAACGGAGAGTTGGACTGAACGTTTAAGGAAGTGGGAGAAGACGGATTATCACCAGCCAACAGACATCGTTCGCCCTGATTGGGATTGGAGTGGACCGCGCACGGTCGCAGGCGTGATGCTGTTGATGGGCGTGCGCGCGGCGAATGCCGAGAGCATGCCGGAGTGGTTGCCTTCGTCGATCTTCAACCGCGAGCGCGGCACCGACAAACCGGCCCCACCCGAACCGTGAGACAGTTTAGCCGCGGATGAACGCCGATCCGGGCACGGATCTGCGTTTATCTGCGCACACGAAAACGTTAGTTCCCACTCCGCCACAGGGTTTGCATTCCTTCTCATCAAGATACTGAAATTGTGCGTTTTTGCTGGGTTTATTGTTTGAAGGTGAGTCAGCAGTACGTATCATTTCCAGCCTCTCCCTGCCACGACGTAAGCTGGCACAACGTTTGACATGCACGACCCAGGTCTGAAGGAGGACACGAAATGAGACCAGTCAAAAGAACATTTTTCCTAAGCTTACTATTAGCGCTGGTGACTACCGGCATGGCCACGACCGCCATGGCGCAGTTCAGCACCAACGACTCAGCCATCAGGGACGTCGTGCGACGTATCCAAACCCGCACCGACTCTCTACAGCGCGCAGTCCAGAACGCTGCGGATCGAAACAACTATCGCGTGGACGACATCAACCGCATGATCCTTGATTTCAAAAATGCGGCCAATCAACTCGATCGTCGCCTCGGTTACCGTCGCGGGAGTACCGCCGATGCGCAAACCCTGCTCGATCGCGGTGCCGAAATTGACACTTTCTTCATGAACAATCGATTAGGTTCAGGTTCGCGGCGTGAATGGGAAGCCATTCGAACGGATCTCGATCAGCTCGCGACCTATTACAACCTGACCACGCGTTGGGGAACAGGTACTACGAGCAGCAGCGGAAGTTACAACGACTACAGACTGAACGATATGCAGATGCGACAGTTGGTCGATCGACTCAACGTTCGTTCCGCAACGTTCAGTCGTAGCCTGCGCAACGATCTCAATCGCCGCAGTTACAACAACAACTCGCTCGACGAAGTGCGTAGCCAGTTGAGCGACTTCGAAAGCGCGTTGGTCCAACTGCGTAATCGCGTGAATAGCCGCCAGTCAACATCGTCAGACGCTCAAACCGTTCTGGATCGCGCGGCGTTCCTGAACAACTATCTCGCCCAACGGCAGTTGTCCAACATGACCGAAAACAGTTGGAGCTCACTGCGCACGGACCTGGATCAGTTAGCGAACGCATACAACATCGCGTGGAACTGGTCCACATATCCTGCTCCAGGCGAATATCCGCGTCAGGGTGGTGATCGCAGCACGAGGCGAGATCTGACCGGCACTTTCCGGCTCGATACAGCGCGCGGCGACGACGTTCGCAGTGCAGTTGATAACGCCACCAGAAACCTCTCGCTCGCCGAGAGGCAGCGCGTCTACGATTCGTTGATGCGTCGTTTGGATCCGCCGCAGATGCTCGCAATCGATCGTCGTGGAAACTCGGTGACGATTGCCTCAACGCGTGCGCCGCAGATCAATTTCATCGCGGACGGCACGGACAAGCTGGAAACCACTCCGCAAGGTCGCCAGATTCACGTGCGTGCCTCGCTCTCAGGCGACACGTTGACTATCAACAGAAGCGGTGAGCGCGCCAACGACTTCACCGTCAGCTTCGATCCGACGAATGATGGTCGAGAACTAATCGTGACGCGCACGCTCTACAGCGATCGCATCAGTCAGCCGGTGGTGGTGAGAACTTACTATGACCGTACGTCTGATGTGGCGCAGTTGAACATTTACGACACGAATCGTGAAGAGTCGAACGTTGGCGGCACCGGTCCCATAGGCAGCTTCGTGATTCCAAACGGAACCGAGATTGTCGCAGTGCTCAACAACGATCTATCGACACAGAATGCGCGCGAAGGCGATCGCTTTACGATGACCGTTCGTTCGCCGGGCCAGTACGAGGGTGCGACGATTGAGGGTTCAGTGACGAGCATCGATCGTGGTGGCCGGCTCAGTGGTCGTTCTCAATTGACGATGGACTTCGACACGATTCGCTTGCGCGACGGATCGAGTCACCGCTTCGCCGGTATTCTCGAGACGGTGCGCACGCCGAACGGCGACGTCGTTCGCGTCGATAATGAAGGTGCGGTTCGCGACACCGATCAAACGAACAAGACAGTCACTCGCACCGCGATCGGTACGGCGGTTGGCGCCCTCATCGGCGCGATTGCCGGCGGTGGTAAGGGTGCGGCAATCGGCGCGATTGTCGGCGCCGGCGCTGGCGCAGGATCGGTATACGTTCAGGGTCGAAACGATCTTGATCTGAGTGCTGGAACCGAGGTCACCGTCAGGGCCACTGGTCCAAGGGGCTAGCGTCTGATTTCTCTGTGGCCCTCTGCGTATCTCGACCTCCTCTGCGATAAAGAATTATTCAAACGCAGAGGACGCAGAGAAATGCAGAGGGCCGCAGAGTTAATTGATTTGGATTGTTGCTAGCTGTGGCAGGCGTTCGATAGTCAGCGTTAATTGCTGGCCTGAAGGAACCGGGCGCTCATCGGGAGTTTGGAAGAATAAGAAGCCCTCGCGACGTGTATCGCTTGAAGAGAGCGGCGTTTTGAAATCGATTCCATAGGCTCCAAACTCTTTCTCGAACTGTTTGCGCGAGTTTGGATTGTAG
>DATDFT010000175.1:0-3416 GCA_036522475.1 Pyrinomonadaceae bacterium
CGCGCCCGCGACTGCCGGCCCGAGTTTCGTCTCGTCACAAACAAACCACGACCTGATCTCTGCGTCCTGCGGTAAGCGATCGGGAGTCAGCGGCCGGTTACTCCCGACCAACAGCAAATCCTTTCCCTTATTCAACCCACCAACACGGAATATCAGCACGTGCGGAAACACCTTGTGGTAGGTCGCGAGCACCGATCGCAAACTCTCGGTCGAGAGTTGATAAATCTGCACCCACTGCACAAACACCCCCTCATCATTCAATCGATCGCGTCCGAGTTCGAAAAACTCCTGCGTAAACAGGTTCGCCACACCCGGCACCCACGGATGACTCGGCTCGCTCACGATCATGTCATACCGATTCGGTGTCACACGCAGGAACGTTCGCGCATCGTCGATGATCACTTTCAGGCGCGGATCGTTAAGCGGATGATTGTTGACATGCTCGAAATACCTGGAAGCCTCGATAGTCGCCGGCTCGAGCTCAACACACGTCACTGACTGAACCGGCGATTGCAGCATCGCACCAACAGTGATACCGGTCGCATAACCGATAATCAAACCATTCTCGATCTTCGGCGCGATCAGCACCGGCAATCGGCCCAGCATCACTTGCGTCGGCATATCAAACGCACTGTCAGAAGCATTCGTGCGGCCATTGATCGCCATTGAAAGCGTGTTCTGATCGCGGCGCACCGACACTGTCGCAGTCGGACCTTCGCGATACATCAGCAGCTCGTGAGCTTCCTGTCGCTGTTCCGGATCAGTTTGATCCGAGTATTCTTCACGTGTCTTGGCCAACACACGCACGAGACTGTCGTACGCACCAATCGAGAGATCCGCGAGATTCATCGGCGGCGCGACAACAAAGAGCAGCACCATCAGAAACGGAATCAACCCGATCGCGAGCGCGCGTTTCAATGCCGGATCGCGCGCGGGCTCAGCGGGCCGATACGCAACGCACGCGACTGCGAGACAACATGTCGCCGCAAACAGGAGTGTGAAACGCGTGCTCGTCTTCGGGATCAGAAGAAAGCCGGTGACGAACGCGCCCGCGATCGCGCCGATCGTGTTAATCGCATAAGTGCGGCCCACACGCGCCGGTGAGCTGCCGGCCCAGACGAGCACGAGCGGCATCACCATGCCCATCAGCACCGCCGGCACGAGAATCAGCAAGGTCGCGCAGAAGATTTGCAGTAACAACAAACCTATCCACGATGCGATTTGAAACTTCAATCCGATCGTGACGAGCACTGCCGGAGTCTTATTCAACACAAACAGACTGAGCACGATGCCGATAGCTGTGAGCACTTCGACTTTCAGGATCGTGAGTCGCAACGCCTGAGATCGATCCGTTCGCGCTACGAGCCACGCACCAATCGCGAGTCCGATCAGAAACAACGCTACCACGATACTGAACGCGTACGTGCTCGAACCTATGATCATCGTGAGGATGCGTGTCCACGAAACCTGCGTGCTGATCGTGACGAAGCCGGACGCGAGTGCTGCAAAAAGCCAGAACTTGTCGTGGTCAGTTGTTGCAATCGACTTCGCGACAGTAACCCGAGGCGCATCTAATTTGGTTCTGCGCTGCAACGAAACCGCGATGACGCCAACCAAAACATTCAGCACCGCCGCCACAACGATCGTCATGCGAATACCAAGCACCGGCAGCAACACGAATCCCGCCACAAGCGTGCCGAGAATCGCGCCGGCGAGATTGCACGCGTAGAGTCTTGTAACTGAGTTTGAATCGCTTGCTGACGAACGCACGATGGCCACCGCGAGCACGGGCAGCGTTGCACCCATCAAAGTCGTGGGAACAAGAAGGACCAGACCGGAGAGAAGGAAGCGCCACAGACTGAAAGCAAAATATCCAGGGTGCAGTTGCTGCCAGATCAGTACGTAAACATGATCGACCCAGCGAAACAGTAACGGCACGAGCAGCGCGTAAACGGCGATGCCAATCTCCATCAAACCATAAGTGCTGAGTGGCTTTTGAATGCGCGGCGCAAGCTTCCCCGCGAGCGCGCTGCCAAGCGCGAGGCCACCCATGAACGCCGCAAGCACAGTGCTGACGGCTAGCGTCGTGGCTCCAAAAACCAACCCCAGCATCCGCGCCCAGAGCACTTCATAGATCAGACCGGTCGCGCCTGAGAGGATGAAACAGAAGCTGATGACCTTGAAAGATTTGGTCATGGAAGACATGTTTTACAAGTAAATGACATGGCTGGTGCGCCAGACGTTAGCGGGGATCGAGCCGGGCGCGGCGGCAGTCAAGAGGATCGCGTAGTCGTGCTCAACCACGTCACGGCTCGCATGCGCCAGTTCACGCTGAACACCGTCGTTATCGACCGGCATCACCAACGCGAGGCGCCGCAGGCATCGATACAGTTGCTCCGTTCCCGATCCGAATGGTCCAACATCTTCCCCCAGCACCAGTCTGACTTCCGCACGCTCATCGATGAAGTGTTTGAGCAGCGAAGCCGCCTGCACCACGCCACGTTCGAATCGTTCCGCGAAATCACCGCCGCCGATACGCGGCAAACGCGTGTCGAGCACGATCGTGATCCGCTTCTCATCTTCCGACGTGAACTCACGCACCGTCAGCCGTCGTGACCGCGCCGTCGCCTTCCAATCGATATGTCGCAAATCATCCTGCGGTTGATAGTCGCGCATCGAGAACAGGTCGTGCCCCGCCCCGCGACGCATGGCCGGCATCCTCCCGGCATACATCGGCAACAGGTGCAACTCGTCGCTGATCACCTCAGGCTTCGGATAGACAACGATATCGACGTTACGCGCACGCAAGCGGCGTCGCCTGCGAAAGAACCCGAACGGAAAGCGAGTCGACAACTCAAACCCATCGATTAGCACGTGCCCGCGCGTCGGAAACAGTTGCTCGACTCGCTGCTCCGCCGCCGAACGATGCGGCACGTAACTGAAATACGCCAGCAGACGTTTGAGATGTCGCCGGCGCCTCTTCGTCTCCTCGTTACTCGGACCACGCGCCTCAACGAGAATCGAGATCGATGGCAACATGCGTTTGTTATTGCGCAGCGTGACGATCACGGGCGCCGCCTCTGCCGCAAAAATGTGATCGGGAAAACGCGCCGAAACCGTCAAGTCGCGCAGGGAGGTGCGCGCCGCCATCCAGCCCACAAACAACGTCGAACAGAGTAGAGAAAAGACAAGAAACAGCAGGTTGTTTCCCGTGTTCCACGCCGCAAACCCAACGACGATGATGATCACCAGAAACACGCCGCCACCACTTGTCGGCTCGAAAGGAAAATCAAGATTCGCGACTTCCATTCGTGCCGAACGCGCCAGCGGCGGCACGATAAAGATCGTCAGCAACAATGCAATGATGAGCGACAAGATCGCAGCGGCGCCTGCGAGTCCACTTTGATCGGCGCGAC
>DATDFT010000176.1:0-17623 GCA_036522475.1 Pyrinomonadaceae bacterium
AGCGGCGAGATTCTTCGCTTGGGCATCGGTCACAGCAGCCTGGGCATTCGCGAGACTGGCTCTTGCTTGCTGGAGATTCGCTTGTGCCTGCTCGACCTGTGCTTTGGCCTGTGCCGGATCGAGTTGTGCGATCACCTGTCCTTTTTTAACTGTTGAATTGAAGTCGGCATAAAGCGCAGAGATCGTCCCCGAAGCCTGGCTGCCGACCTGGACAGTCGTGACAGCCTGGAGCGCGCCGGTGGCGGTGACGGTGTTGCGCAGGTTTCCTCGCTCAACTCTCGCCGTCAGGTACTGTGGGGTGCTCGAGCTATCAGCCCAAAAGTAGTAGCCCGCCAAGATAATGGCTGCCATGAAGCCACCGCCGAGCAGTAATTTCTTTTTGCCGGCCCAGACCCTGCTCCAAAACTGTTTTAACCAGCCAAGGAATCCCCCTGTACTGATTCCACCCACTAAAGGTTGTTTAATTGTTTGAGTCGACATGCGTTCCTCTTTAATTAGTGCGATTTTCAATTGCCAATTTTCGATGGCAAAAATAAAGCCACACCTTCAAAGACACTGGTGTGGCCTTTTCGGTTACACGTTTTTGGCTCTAAAAAATCGTCAATCGGCAATTTCAAACTCCTGTAACCATCCGCTATCGAGAGGTGTCTTTGTTTTCGGAAACTCCCCAGGAGTAATTAACAACGAAGATTTAGGAGTGAGAAATAGAATGAACATAGGACGGGTTAAGACAGTGGCAATAGCTTCTCTCTCAGCGATTGCTTTGGCTGCCTCGATTGCCGTTGCTCAGACGACAACCACCGATCAGAGCACTCAGCAGGGCCCAAAGGCTGGACGGCATTTTCGAGGTGAACACAAGGGCTGGGAAGGCATGCGCGGCGGCATGTTCAAACAGCTCAATCTAACTGAGGACCAGCAGGCTAAGATCAAATCGATTCGCCAAAACTTTGCGACCCAAAACAAGCCCCTGACCGATCAGCTACGAGCGAAACGTCAGGAGTTGCGTCAGGCGAGCGAAGGCGGTACGTTCAACGAAGCACTGGCTACTCAGAAACTGACGGAAATGGCGAGCCTCGAGGCGAAGCTAATGGGTGAGCGCTTCAAGCTTCACCAGGAAATGCTTTCCGTCCTGACACCTGAGCAAAAAGCCCAGTTGGAACAGTCGAAAGCGCAGTTCAAAGCACGTCGCGGCGGAATGCGCAATCACGACCAGCAGTAAGCGTTTCCCCCACGGAGTTGGCGGATTCGATTTTTTGAAAGAGTCCGCCATCCGTTAAGCCGATGAGGACCGCAACTGGCGAGTGGGCTCGAACAGGCCTTGGACTTGGACCTGGCGCGTCAGGCGCAGGAAGGCGACGAGTCTGCCTTTGCGGAGATAGTGAGACGTTACAGCCCGCGCGTGTTCAGCGTGGCCAGCCGGTTTTTCCGGCAACGAAGTTTGGTTGAGGAAGCGGCGCAGGAAGTTTTTTTGAAAGCGTTTACGCAGCTTGGGAGTTTTGAAGGCCGCGGCTCCATCGAAGGCTGGTTAACACGAATCGCGACCAACACCTGCTTGAATATGATCCGAGGCGCGAAACGGCGACCGGAGTCTACGGTGTCTGATCTCACTGACGATGAGGAGCGGTGGTTGGAACATCACTCAGGCGGTGACGGGTCGGTTGAAAACAGTGTAGTGGCGACGGATCTCGCCGATCGAGTGTTGTCGGTGTTGTCGCCGGAAGATAAACATGCGTTGTTGATGATCGACGGTGAAGATGCTTCGATCAAGGAAGTCGCTGAAGCGACTGGCTGGTCGGAGTCGAAAGTCAAAGTGAGAGCGTTTCGGGCGCGGAAAAAGGTTCGTGAAGCGATGGAGAAGTTGTTGAATAGAAGGTGACACATGAAAGACAAGCACATCATCGACGTTCTGGATAAAACTTCGATCGCGAGTCTCTCGGATGTGGAGGTGAGCGAGATTCAGGCTCACGCGCAAGGGTGTGTATCGTGTCGTGAGGCTTACGAAGCGGCGCGAGTCTCAGCGATGGTGCTCCAGAGTCGTGCCCAGACAAAGATTGAGCCGTCACCATTTTTTCAAACCAGAGTAATGGCGGCGTGGCGAGAACAGCAGGCGGTGGAGAGTGTGCCGGCAATGCTGCGGTTGTGGAGATCGGCGCGAACGCTCGTGTCTTCGATGGCCGTGACCACCGCTGCACTCGCCGCTTTGACTTTCATGCTGCCCGCGCAGACGACGTCACTTGATCAAACGGCGTCAACAATATCGGCGGAGTCGGTGATCTTGGGGCAGAGTAGCGACGACCAGGTAACTTACGACCAGGTGCTCAGCACCATTTATCAGGATGACGACGACGCGAGGTAAGCATGACCAACGTAACAAGGAACAGGTGGCAAGTACGGATTGCGGCGCTGATCATCTTCGTGCTCGGCGTCATGGCAGGCATACTGGCGCTCACCGTTTATAGTCGCACGCGGCCGTTTGGCGGCGGTGGTAATCGTTTCGAGGAGTTGTCCGATCGTTTGAAGCTCACGCCGGATCAGAAGACGAAGGTGCAGGAGATCTTCAGCGACACGCGCGAGCAGATACGCGGCGTGCGCCAGGAGATGGAACCAAAGTTCAATGAGATTCGTCGTCAGGCTGATGGTCGCTTGCAGACGGTGCTGACGCCCGAGCAGTGGCAGCAGTTTCAGAAGCTCCGCGACGAACGCCAACGCCGCAACGAATTCAGATTAAGGACGGATTAGTGCCTTCAGCACCCGTCCTTCTTTCACATCAGCCAGCGCTTCATTCGCTTCGTTCAATCCGTAAGAGATCAGTTTCATCTGCGTCCATGCTTCCCCTCGTTGCGCGGCGATCTGAGTAGCACGATAAAAGTGAGAAAAGTCAGATCCCCAGCAGCCGCGGACGTCGAGGTGTTTCTTGTTCAGGTCGAGATGCGGATTGAATGAAGTCTCGCCGTGATCTGTGTACTGTCCTACAACAACGACCGTTCCTGCGTCGCGAGTGAAACGCATTGCTTGCACGACAGCCTCGGGCGCGCCGGTCGCCTCAATCACGACATCCGCGCCACGTCCACCAGTATTTTCCAGCACCCAATTTAATCGCTGTGCTTCGTCGTGAGTCTCGAAATTCAGTGTCGCTGACGCGCCGGCGTGAAGTGCTGCGTCGAGTCGCGCTTGTGGCGCGCCGATGCAGAGCACGCGCAACGCGCCACGCATGAGCGCCAGCAGGACCGCGTTGATTCCGACTGGTCCGGATCCGAGCACGAGCACCGTGTCGCCGATCTTGATATCGCCGCGTTCCACTGCATGAAGTGAAGTCGGCAACGCACAACCACCGGCCATAAACGTTTCCGGCGCAGCGTCGAGACGAATGCAGCGCGTGCCTGGTTTGATGTAGACGTGTGTAGCCCAACCGCCGCAGAGGCCGTCGTCGAGTCCGTAAGTGATTCCGTAAACTTTTCGCTGCGGGCACCGTGTGCCGGCTTTTGCGACGAGACAGTACCAGCACGCGTTACAGGTGCGATGAACGTCGAGGAAAGTAACTCGATCACCTTCGCTGAACCGCTCGCCGTCAACATCGAATAACCCGCCGCGAATCTTCTGCAAACGTCCGACTGAGACGTGTCCGGGAACGAGCGGATACGGCACGCCCGCGAGCCGTCCTTGTTGAAGATAGACGTCAGTTCCGCAAACCTCTGAAACCTCGACGGCGAGCAGCGCGGAGTTGGGTTCGAGCTCCGGTTCGGCAACTTCACGGACTTCGACGGGTGCGTTTGGTTCGGGGATAATTGCTACGATTGGCATTAGCAAGAGAATACTGTATAACGACGTTCCGCTGTAATTCCCTTAGAAAGCAGGTCTACGCTTCGTGCCTTTGAGCCGACATCGCAAAATCAATCGGGCCCGGAAGGTTCCGAGAGTTCAACATACAACGCCGTCCGCTGTAACTGCTAAGCCGAGTGGAAATCGAAATCTTCAAATCGGCGCGGTCGTCGTAATTGCGGTCCTCGCCGTTGCAGCGGTGGCGTACGTCATCACGCGCCGCGCCGCTACGCAGAGTAGCAGTCCTGAAATCACTACCGCTTCAGGTCTGAAGATCCAGGACCTGAAGGTCGGCGACGGCGCGAGTCCGAAGCCAGGCCAGACAGTGACTGTCCATTACATCGGTTGGCTCGAGAACGGCAAGGAGTTCAACAACTCTTACAAGCTCGGTCGACCGGCTCAGTTCAAGATCGGAGGGCTAATCAAGGGCTGGGATGAAGGTCTCAGCACGATGAAAGTCGGCGGGAAACGCCGGCTCTTTGTCCCCAGCAATCTCGCCTACGGTCTCAGGGGAAGCCCCCCTGACATTCCGCCCAATGCGAACTTAAAGTTCGAAATCGAGCTGCTTGGGGTCAAGTAAGTAGATGGTTTGTTGATTACATTGCGGTTGTGTTTTCGCACGTTTCTCCCCTCGGTTGGCCCAGTGATGTAGATTAGTTTGAACGTTTGACAACATAGGGGGCATACCATGAGTAAATTAGGTCTTATTTCTCTACTCGTATTGACGCTCGCCACCGGAGTCTTCGCGCAAGGCAAAGGCCATGGCGGTGGCGTTGGTAATGGTCGGGGAAGTGGCGGCGGCATGGGAAGCAGCGGCGGGTTGAGTAACGCCTCTGATCGTTCCGGCGGTCGTTCCGATGATGGTTTGGGCAATGCTTCGAGGAAGTCGAATGGTCGTTCTGATGACGGACTCGATCGTGCGGCTCAAGCCAGTTCAAACTTGCGTCGTGCGGATGACGACCTGCGCGACCATCCGAATCTGCCGAATGCGTTGCACACGAATGCCAACGATCTGCGCAGTGGTTATCAGGCGGCGCTCGCGACTAATCCAAACCTGACGTTCGGCAACTACGTAGCGGCAACGCGCCTGGGCCAGAACCTCAACTCGCGCTTTCCGAATATTACGCGCGACGCGATCCTTAATGGACTTGCTTCGGGAAGAAGTCTGGGCCAGACGTTGCAGGATCTCGGTTTGAGCAGCGACGAAGCGAAGGACGCAAAGAAACAGGCTGAGCGAGACATCAAGGCAGCGCGCAAGAACCCGTAGCAACACAAGCTGCGAAGCAATAAGTGAGCAGAAGCGGTTAGCAGGAGCAGTGCTCCTGTAGACTGCTTCTGCTTTTCTGTTAGACTGCTGGCATGAGTGAAAACACCCTTACCATCGTCGATAATCGCACCGGAAAACAGTATCAACTCCCAATCCAGGACGGCACAATAAAGGCGATGGATCTGCGCCAAATCAAAGTCTCGGACAACGATTTCGGACTGATGACTTACGATCCGGCGTTCATGAATACTGCTTCCTGCAAGAGCCGCATCACCTTTATCGATGGCGACAAGGGGATCCTCGAATACCGCGGCTATCCCATCGATCAACTCGCTGAGAAGAGCACGTATCTCGAAGTCGCTTACCTGTTGCTTAACGGCGAGCTCCCTACAGCCGCACAGCTTGCCGAATGGACCAGAAACATCACCTACCACACTTTCATCAACGAAAGTATCAAGAAGGTGATCGACGGTTTTCACTACAACGCGCACCCGATGGGCATGTTCGAAGCCACTCTCGGCGCGTTGTCGACTTTTTATCCGGACGCGAAAGAGATTTTCAATGTCGAGTGTCGCTGGAAACAGATCTATCGACTGATCGCGAAAGTTCCGACGATTGCGGCGTTCGCGTTTCGTCACCGGATCGGTATGCAGTATTCATATCCCGATAACGATCTGAGTTACGAAGGCAACTTCCTCAATATGATGTTCAAGACCACCGAACTGAAGTACAAGCCGAACCCGGTGCTTGAACGAGCGTTGACGGTGCTTTACATCCTGCACGCCGATCACGAACAGAATTGCAGCACGAATGCGATGCGGAGTATCGGCAGTGCGCATACGGATCCGTTTTCATCACTCGCCGGTGCAGCAGCCGCGCTTTATGGTCCATTGCATGGGGGCGCGAACGAGATGGTGCTGCGGATGTTGAATGAGATTGGATCGGTTGCGAACGTGCCTGACTACATCAAGCGTGTGAAAGCGGGCGAGTTTCGCCTGATGGGCTTTGGTCACCGCGTCTACAAGAACTACGATCCGCGCGCTCGCATCATCAAGCAGGTGGCGTACGAAGTGTTTGAAGTGACAGGCAAGGATCCGCTGTTAGACATCGCACTCGAGTTGGAACGTATCGCGTTGGAAGATGAATACTTCGTGAAGCGCCGGCTGTATCCGAACGTGGATTTCTACTCCGGCATCATCTACCAGGCAATGCGTTTCCCGGTTGATATGTTTCCGGTCATGTTTGCGATTCCGAGGACTTCGGGTTGGTTGGCGCAGTGGGTCGAGTTACTCGAGGATCCGGAGCAGAAGATTGCTCGCCCACGCCAGATCTATCTGGGTGACAGGACGCGAGACTATGTCCCAATTGAAAGCCGCGGATGAACAGATGAACGCCGATCTGCGTTTATTTGCGTTCATCTGCGGCTAAATTTTATTCAAGCATGCGCGCCGCGATCTCTTTCAGGATCTTTGCGCAGACCGTGCCGGTGATGTGAAGTGGATCCATGCGCGGATTGAATTCGACGATGTCCGCGCCCACGACCTTTCCTTTCAACCTCTGAATCAGATCGATCGCCTGCCGCGTCGACAATCCTCCCGGTTCGCGGTGCGACACTCCCGGCGCGAACGCCGGATCCAGCGCATCAACATCGAATGAAATGTAGACCGGTGAATCAAACTCGAGTTGCAGCCCGTCTCTCAGGCTGCGCATCTCGATCGACTCCACACCAAACCTTCTCAACTGCTCGCTTTGATGCGTCGTGGAGGTTCTGATTCCCACCTGCACCAGGCGCTTTACCAGTTTCTGTTCCATGATGCGCGCGAACGGCGACGCGTGTGAGTTTCGGTTGCCCTGGTAGCTGTCGTAAATATCAGGATGCGCGTCGAAGTGAAGCACGCTCATGTCCTTATACTTCCGCGCAAACGCTCTCACGATTGGATGAGTGATCGAATGATCTCCACCGAGCGAGATCGGCGACAGCCCATCCGCGATTAACGTGTAGACCGAGTTTTCGATCAACGTATTCATATCGCTGCCGGGCACAGGCTCGATGTCCCCGGCGTCGAAGAATGTGGAGTCAGCCGACAAGTCAGTTCCATTCTCACTCGTCAGGTTCCACGCATCGGAACGCAAGGCGGCACGAATCTGCGGCGGCGCATCCGCGGCGCCTTTTGTGAACGACGAGTTCTCGTCGTAACGAATTCCGATAAGAGCTAGCTTGGCGCGTTGTTCGGGAGGTTGTTCAGGCATGACAAACGCAAATCTACCACGAATCGACAAAATTGACTCGCGACTTGCGTTTTGATTGTTTTGTGATACTTTCACGAGGCGTCTCAACCTCACACGATGACTCTCTTAGTCCGACTCAGAAAGCAGATCCGCTATTTCTTTGGCTGGCTTGATTGCCCGCGCTGTAACGAACTGGTGCGGCCGCGTTATGTCTCAAACACGATGCGCTGGCACTGCTCGGCGTGTGGTTATTTGAACTGGTGAGTGGTGCACCCAGCAGGGCTCGAACCTGCGACCTTCTGATCCGAAGTCAGACGCTCTATCCAACTGAGCTACGGGTGCACGCCGGAGATGGTGCCACAAAGCAGCATAAAAACAAAATTTCATCCGCGTAAATCAGCGGCTCTATTTCTTCTGAATTTCCTTCCGAATATACCGCACCATCTCTGAGATTTCCTGTGCAGACATTTTGTTCTTGAATGCCGGCATGTCTTCTTCGCCGTTAGTGATCATCTTCGTGAGTTGCTCGTCGGTGTGCTTGAGCGCGTGGTCCGCTTTCAACGACGGAACCTTGATCTGTTTCTTCTCGACCTTGACGAGTCCGCCGGTGGCCTCCGGGCCGTGGCATGCCTCGCAATTCTTTTTGTAGTTAGCCTTCGCAGCGGCGAATTCATCGACCGAGGCCGTGGCAGCCGGCGCGGCAGGCGATGCAGACGATCTCGAAGTGTTGGTTGTCGAAGCCGTTTCAGTGCAGGCAACGGCGATCAAGGCGATGGCGACACACGTTAAAGCAAGCGAAATGAGTTTCATCTGGCAGTTTCTCCGAGTTGAATTGTCCTTCCAGGGGGCCATGAGTATAGCGGTCACTTCTGTAACTTCACAATCCACTCCGCAACGATTCGCATCTGCGGTTCGGTTAGCTTGTCTGAAAACGATCGCATCGGCGGTTGCAGTCCGTAAGCCATCGGGTCTTTCAATAGACCGACTATGTCGTCCACGGTGCGACGTGGTTTAGCAGCAACGCCGATCAGCGGCGGAAAGTTCAATCTTCCCTGACGCGCACCTTCGCCATGCGCGCCATGACACTGTTCACAGAACTTGACGTAGTAGTCGGGTGGACCACTACCGCCCGCATCTGACTTCGTCATGACTTCCAACGGCGTCGCTTTGAACGGTTCGCTGCGTGCCGTTTGCTCCTGCATTGCTTGCAGCGAAAGTTGTTTAGCGATTTGCGGATCTCTGCGGTCGCCGACGTACGAAGCAGTCGTCATAATCAGCACGAGTGCCGCGCCCGCACCGAGAATCGCTGCCCCAATCACTCTTTGACTCTTGAGCCACGGCAGCGAGATCAAAATCAGCAGCGCGATGCTTGGGACGATTACGCCGGCGATTGAGCCGAGTCCACCCGGAAGATACTTCAGCGACTCGTACAACCATAGAAACTGCGATCCGGGTCGAGGCAAGTACTTCCCGGTCATCGCTGTCGCTGATGGTCCAAGCGGCGCCGGATGCTTCAAGCACCACACGGCCAGCGCCGCAAACACGATAGCTCCGGTTATCGCGTGTCGATAACCAAACACGTTCACAGCGCGTGCGCGCCACGCTACGACGGCCACGATCAATGCGGGAATCAAAAGCACGTGTAGCGCGAAGAAACGCGAGAGCGTGAGCGTAGAGATGTCGCTGCCTCCCAACAGCCACAGCCGCGCCATTCGTCCTGCGAGTGGCAACCCACTCATCAATCCTTCGGCAACACGAGTGCTGAAGAACGCCCGCGCATCCCACGGCAATGAATAACCCGTGCCGCCCGCGGCCATGATCAGTCCGAGCAAAAGGATCGACGCGATCCATTGCACTCTGCGCGAAACGTAAGCCCCAGTCGCAAACAGTTGAACGACGTGCAGAAAGAGAAAAACCGACAGCCACTGAGATCCGTAGTGATGCACCGAGCGAATCCACGATCCCGACGACACGACTTTCTCGATGTAAGAAACAGTCTGGTAAGCGTGATCGACTGAAGGTACGTAATAAAACGCCAGCAACACGCCGGTAAAGAACTGGGTTAGCAGCAGAACAATAACGATACCGCCGGTCGCCTGTAACCATGTGCGAATGCCGTTCTCGTGAGGAAGCGTCATGCTTGAGTTGCCCGCTCCTTTGAGATGTATTGGCATTGCAGCTTGCCGTCCTGGACGCGCATCGGAAGCGGGTCGAGTCCGCGTGTGGCTGGACCACTGATTCGCGCGCCGTCCGCGGCGAAGTAACTCTCGTGACACGGACACGAAAAGCGATTCGACGCCTGGTCCCACGCGACTTCGCAACCTTCATGAGGACAGATCGCGGACAGCACCTGGTTATTCTTCTCGGGCAACACGAAGACGTTGTGCTCTTCAGTCGTAATGGCCCAGCCCGCAATGTTTTCAGCAACGATCTTCCGTGCGAGCGGTTGTGGTCCCTTGAGTTCGGAGAGCATGCCCACGTCGAGCCATGCTTCACTGACAGCGCCGATCCGCGGCCGCAAGAAACGAAACGCCGCTCCTCCGATGGAAGCGAACACGCCCGCCACGACGCCGAGCGGCAGTAGTTTCAGAAATGACCGGCGCGATCTCGCCTCGTTTACCTCATTCATGGTTACCCTTTGACGCAGAAGCGCTTGACTTTCTTCCCAAGATACCACGGGCTTCTTTTCGTGCGCGCCGCTGCGGGTTGCATTCAGCCCGCAGACTGGGCAGAATAACTTTGCATCGCTGAGTCAATCCGTCAGTCACCTTATCCGAGACAGAGGTAATTAAAATGAGTAGTGATAACGAGTCTAACAGCGCCGCACGCGGTTCCCTTCGACTCGCCCCTGCTTACGCGGAAGTCGAAAAAGAGAAGGCAAAACTTCCGCGCCAGTTCGTTAACTTCACTTTTTATCATGCACGCCCCGAATGGCGTCTGCTGTCGAGCGACGACAAGCAACGCTGCCGCGAGGAGTTTGTCAAAACGGTCGATGATTTTCGTTCCTCTTTGCTTATTCATTCTTACTCTACTATCGGATTACGGACCAACGTTGATTTCATGATCTGGCGCATCGGTTACGAGCTCGAGCCCATCCAGGAGATGACCGCTCGTCTCAACAAGACGGAGATGGGCAAATACATCGAACCGTCGCAATCGTTTCTATCGATGACGAAGCGCTCGATGTACATCGACAAAGATAACCCGGACCACGTCGAGGATCGGCTGCACATCGTTCCCGGCAAGTCGCAGTATCTCTTTGTTTATCCGTTTGTGAAAACGCGCGAGTGGTATTCGCGGCCGGCCGAGCAGCGGCAGGAGATGATGGATGAGCACATCCGCATCGGTTCGAAGTATCGATCAGTGAAACTGCACACGACTTATTCTTTCGGACTCGACGATCAGGAGTTTGTCGTTGCGTTTGAGACCGATTATCCAGCGGACTTCCTCGACCTCGTCCAGGAGCTGCGCGAGACGAAGGCCAGCTCGTACACTCTGCGCGACACACCGATGTTCACTTGCCGCCAGCGCGCGTTGAGCGAGTGTTTGGAAGCCCTAGGGTAAGCCACCTCTGAAAAGATATTTCACGCAAAGGCGCAAAGGAAGACGCAAAGACGCTAAGATCTTTCTTTGCGCCTTTCCGTGCTTTCCTTTGCGCCTTTGCGTGCAACTCTTTTTATTGATCTTACTTGTCACTACCCCTCTTCATTCGCAAAACAACACTTCAGAGTATCTCTGGTATGAAGCCGAGAACATGCGTGGGTTTACGACGGGCAAACTCGGCGAACCGCTGCTCAATCCTTCGTACCTGAATCTCTCGCGTGACAAGGCGCCCGGTTGGGGCATGAATGGACCAGGCGTTTCCGCGGAGTGGACGCAGGGCGGCGAGAGCGAATGGAACTCAGCCGCCGCAGCCGCCGATGAAACACACGCCACGCTTTATCAGGATCTCGAAATACCGCGCGGAGGCCAGTACGCGGTCTGGATTCGCTACGCTGATTGGGCCAACAAGACTGAAAACTTTTCCGTCACGATCGCACAGGACGGCAATGAAGTGTTTCGACATGAGTTCGGGACCAAAGACGTGATCGATCCTCACGATGAGGTCAGCATGTACTGGGGCTGGGCATTCGCGTGGGACGGCGCGAGCGCGACACTGACAAAAGGCCCGGCACGTTTGTCGATCCAGATCGAGAAAGCCGCCCAGGCCCGCCGGCACGTCGACTGTTTCCTGCTGACTAATGATCTCACTTTCAAAGCGGCGGGAAGGCAAAAGCCGGAGTTTGCGGCGATGCGTTACCTGCGCAACTGGTCCAACACGCGCACGCCGCTAACGTCGCTACTGAAGAGCGAAGGGAACACTTCCGTTCCTGAAACTTGGATGCGTCCCAAAATTGCCGGCCGCGATTTCCTGATGCCATGGAACATCGCGAAGGAGTTCTGGCCGCTTTACGACAAGCCTGCCGCAGAGCGACCGCTGTATCCATTCAACGCTGAGCCGATTGAAGAGTTCGTCGCGAAGTACAAAGGCGCGCGCGACGTGCCGTTGTTTCAGTCGAAGCTCGTCGTTCCGGTCGTCTACATCAACAACCTACCCGAGTATCTGAAGGAAGGCAGTCCGTTTCTGCGCTTTTTGCGCGAGACGAAGTCGCCGTTCGCGATCCTCATCAACTACGGCGGCGCAAAGCTGGACCAGGCGGCGTGGCAATTATTGAACGGCGAATTGAAGGACCAGTTTCTTGGGTGGATCTCGGGCGAGAGCGTCGGATATGTATGGGACTCCGCGCCCGCGGAGTTGAAGATCACGCCGTCGATGTCGCGACGCGAACTGCTCGAAGCGCACCGGCAGTTTTACTCGAATGCGCTCGCTCGCAAGTGGCGGGATACTTTTCAAACTGAAACCGGACCGATGTGGGATCGATTGATTCCGGCGCAGTCGACTTCGAGCACTTCGTTTGCGCACGCGCTCAGCCAGTGGGGCGTGAATCTGCTCGGGATGGAAACTGCCGCCGTGATGCCGATGACGGGACTGCGTATCGCTTTCACGCGCGGCGCCGCGCGGGAATTCGGCGGCGCGTTTCTGTACTACCACGCTCCAAACTTCGGCGACACGGCTACGACCTTCACGAAGCAGCAAAACTTTGCGGGCCCGGATTTCTTTTATCACTCGCGCTATGGACCAACGATGGGACCGTCGCTCTCCTGGTATCGCAAAAGCTACTACCTCTACTACATGGCCGGTGCGTCAGCGATCTATCTCGAGCAGGGACAGGATCAGTTTTTCAAACCCGGACCGGGCGACGATCCCTTCCAACTCAATCCGCTCGGTCGTATCACGGATGAGTTCATGCGGTTCGCCGAGAAGCACCCCGAACGGGGCACGCCGTACACTCCGATAGCTTTTCTGCTCGATCCGGCGCATGGTTTTGACATGACTGACTATCCTCAGTGGCCGTTCGAAGTGTCGCAGATCGATCGCAGTGATCGGGCGTTACGAGAGCTGTTTGGTGTGGCTTACTATCCGGGGCTCGTCGTTGAAGGTGAACCGGCGATCGCCGACCGGCAGCCGTTTGTGGCGGGTGTGTTTGGCGACATCTTCGATGTGTTGACTGCGGCGGACGCGCAGGGGTCGCGCTCGAAGATTCAGAGTTTATTACCGTCGTATCGCGCGATCGTTGTTGGCGGCAGGATTGAGTGGTCCAGTGAGTGGATTAAGCGACTCGATGACTACGTGCGCAACGGCGGAACGGTGGTTTTGAATGCCGCGCAGATCAAGAAACTGCCGGAAGAGTTTCTGGGAGTGCGACTACTCAACTCCACCGGCGAAGCTCACAATGCAACTTGTGCATCACCGGGTGAACAATCGCAGGATCTCCATGGAGGGATCTTCCGTTACGAGAAGATCGAACTCAAGGGCGCCACGGCTCTGATCTCCGTGCCGACGGGCGATCCGCTCGTGACTGTGAACAAGGTCGGGAAGGGAAGTGTTGTCTTCGCTGCCGTGCCGGATCTGCTTGGTGAAGATGAGCGCATCGTTCCCTTCGCGGCTCACATGCTCGCGCACGTTTTCGCGGACGCGGTGCCGCTGAAGGTGACGGGCGATGTTGAGTATTTGATCAATCGCACTGCGAACGGCTGGATTGTTACGTTGCTGAATAATAATGGCGTGTTCAAGCCGCAGCAGGGAATGGCGCAGGTTGATCGAAGCGCTTACGTCACGGTGACGATTGGTAATCAGATCAAGAGCGCCACTGATTGGCTCAGTGACGCTCCGTTGCTGCCCGAGAACGGGATTATTACCGTTCGCATTCCGCCTGGCGGCGTTGCGATAGTGGACATCCGGTAACAAGATCCGCGTTATGGTTTCTTACCGTGGCCCTTACCGTCACCTTTTGCAGGTGGTCCGGCTGGGCGCTCTTGTTTCTGTTGTTGTTTCGGCTGCGGCTGTGCACGCTGCTGCGGTTGCGGATGCGGTGGTGCCGCAGGTCGCGGCTGCGGTTGCGCACGTGGTGGTCCCGCAGGACGTGGCTGCGGTTGCGCACGTGGCGCTGGCGCCGCAGGTCGCGGTTGCGGTTGCGCACGTGGCGGTTGTGGACGCGGCTGCGGTTGCGATCGCACCGGACCCGGTTCTCTACGAACCTGCGGCTGCGGTCGCTGCTGTGGAACTACTACGCGACGCTGTTGTGGTTGTGCCTGTGGTCGTGTTGGCGCTGCGACGCGTTCACCATGCGGCTGCTGTTGCGGTCGCATGACAGGACGTTCAGCTCTAACCGCACCAACGGAACGTTCAACTCGCTGCGGCTGGCGTTGCTCAACACGACGAGGCTGTTCCGCTACTCGCGGCTGCTGTTCGACTCGACGTGGTTGTTCCATGGGTCGCGGTTGCTCAACAGCACGCGGCGGTGGCACAGGTTGCTGCTGCTGTGCGGCCTGCGGCGGTGCACCGCGGTTCTGAGCTTGACGCTCGTCTCGCACCTGGAACTTCTGTCCCCTCGCGCGCTCGGGTGCAGGGTTCACACGCATCGACTTCGCCAAATCCGGACGGAACGGAGGCGCTGCCGGCGCACTGCTGGTAACCACTGTCGTGTCGCGTAACTTGCGCGCGATTCCCGGCGGAATGTCGATCTTCCCGCGACCCCACGCCGAATGCACCACCGCGTTTCGCAGCGGCGTCACCAGCAAAGGATCCAACACCGGCCTGACTGACGCCAGCGCGTTTCGATCGGGCCGCTGCGCCCGTCGCCAATCAAAGTCGCGTCGTCCGAAATCATCAACGCTCACAACCGTCACTGCATTCGGCACGTTGAGATTCACACTGCGTTGATACAGATCTCCACGCGTCAAGTAGTACGGCTGCCAATTCGTGTTGTAGTAATGCGGCACGTAGGTATCGCCTGGCGCAAGCGGCACCCAACCGATTTCATTCTGCGCAAACGGAATGAACGAGACCAGTGCAGGCGAATAGATCGGAGTCACACTCGTTGCTTCAGGCACCCAGTACCAGCGATCGCTGACATACGCCCAACGGCCGTAGTGATACGGAGCATAACCCCAGGGCTCACTCGAAACCCACGTTGGACCATACGGGTAATCGTTGTACCAGTAACCCGTTTGATAAGGCGACCAACCCGCATCGACTCGCGGCGCCCAACAATTTCCATATCCATCGACGTTGCGCCAGTCGCCGTAGTAATCGAGATCATAGAGGCCGGGGATGTATGAATTGACGTACTGGTAACTGACATTCCGGCGATACGGATCGTAGTAATAAGGATCGCTTAGATATGCGTTGTAGTCGCGATAACGGCCGTCGTAGTAGCGCGGATATTGATACGAGTAGTAGTCGTCAACCAGGTAACCGGCATCGCGCCCGTCGATTTGTGAAAGCACCGCATCGGTCGCAGCCGAGCCGACTAGAGTGAGCAACTCACCTTTGCTGATTTGTCCACTGCCGCCGAGCCCGACGACCTGGGCCAATCCGCTCAACACTGAGACCAGAACCTGACCGTTGCTGATGCCGACGTTGTAAAGACCCGGTTGCTGAAAATCGACTGCCCCGTAAGGCGTTGCCACTTCAAATAGATCACCTGAATTCAAGTAACCAACGTCGAACATTGCCGAGCCGTCGCGCAGCGCTAACTGCGTGCGCGCATCGTTGAGCGCGAGCACGTCGAGCGACGTGTTTGGATTGAGCCGCGCGAAATTACGACCGGTAAAAGCGAGACTCGCGCGGGACTTGTCGCGCGTGTAGATGCGGTCGCCGACAGAGAACGGTTGGTTTTCGGTGGCAGCGATCCACTGATCGTTCTGCGCATTGGCAGCGTCACCGTTGTTGAGTGCCACCTCACCTTCAACGCGTTGAATACGAGCGGCATTCGGGAGTGCGTTGGCTGACGCTGTCTGCTCGTGCTTCATCCATAGTGCCACGCCGCCGCCCGCCAACGCGGCACATACAACCGCGACAATGACGAGGTGTGGCCACACTTTTAGATTATTCATAACAGCCCCCTCAAGTTGTTTTTCATAAGAATTTTGGCAAGCACCATGCCGAACAGCAGTCCAGCGTTTATCGTGGTTTAATCACTGGTTTCTTAACCCATATCGTGAGTTGGTGAATCAAATCGTCTCGTAAACCTACAGAGATGTTCGGCATTTCGGTCCAATCAGTGTGGAACTTTTGTGGAACGGTGGTTGCGATGTTTTGGAGCGTCGACTCTCTCTCCGCCGGCGCATAAGAAAGGACTATTGATGAAAAAGCATTATTTAAAAAAAATAGGATTGTCACTGACGATATCCGCCGCGTTGCTGGGAGCGAGTGACCTTGCAAACGCGCAAGGCAGACGCGGACGCGGTGAGGAGCAGAGTCAGCAGAATCAGGCGGCGCGTGACCAGCGTCACCAGCAACATCAACAAGAACAAGATAACCGCCGGCAGGAAAGGCAGGCGGCGCAGCAACAGCGCCAATCTCAACAGCAGGCGGCTCAACAACAGCGCCAATCGGACCAGCAGCAACGGTGGGAACAGCGGCGCCAGCAACAACAACAGCAGCAGCAACAGGATGTTCAGCAGCGCCAGCAGCGCTGGGAACAGCAACGACAAAATAACGAACGCCAGCGGCAGGATCAGATTCGTCAGGCGCAGCAACAGCAGCAAGGATGGGAACGACAGCAGCGCGACGAGCGTCAGCGACAGGACCAGCTACGCCGGTCACAGCAAGACCAGCAACGCTGGGAAGAAGAGCGCCAGCGGAACGAGCAGTCTCGACAGGATCAACTCCGTCAGCAGCAACGCCAGCAGGCGGACCGCGATCGAAACTGGAACGACCGTCGCAACAACGATCGTCGCGATTACAACCGCGACAACAACAACTGGCGCCAGGGAAACTGGCGACAGGAACAGCAGCAGCGCGCCGAACGCTATCGCCAGGACTGGCAGCGACGGCAAAACTTCCTGTACCAGCGCCAGCGAGTGCTCGAGCAGCAACGACGTCTAAACCAGTTGCGGTATCAGCAGCGTTATATTGAGCAACTGCGTCGCGATCAGTTGCGCTTGCAGCAGTGGCAGTACAACGACTATGGACCATACAACTATCGCTATCGCCGCGGTGGCAGCTACTACGAAACCAACCGCTACGGCGCGGAGATGCTGCAACGCGCGATCAACGATGGTTATGAGGAAGGCTTCTATGCCGGACAGGCCGACCGTGAGGACGGGTACGGCTTCAATCCTGAAGACGCTTATGCCTACCAGGACGCGAGCTACGGCTACGATGCGTACTATGTCGACCTGGGTGACTACCAGTACTACTTCCGTCAGGGATTCACGCGTGGGTATGAGGACGGTTACTACAGCCGCTCACAGTACGGCCGCTACTCGAATGGAACGTACAGCATCCTTGGTTCGATCCTCGAACAGATCCTTGGATTGCAATTGTTGAACTAGTCTTGCCTCGAAAGTATAGGTCCTATATGTCCTATAGGACCTATACTACTTTCTCGAAAAAGTCCATTGATAGGCTATCCCCAGCGACTCGCCGAGTGGATCTTTTCCGGTCCCAGTCATCTTCTTTCCATCATCCGAAACTGTTCCAACATCTTCGCCGAGGTTCCAGCCTTCGCCACTCAGCACTTCCGTCTGCTTCATCGTCAACGTTCGTGACGCGGGTTCATACGTTCCTTTGAACGCGACGCGGATTGAGCCCTGTTCCAACTGGCCGTCCACCGAGTTGCCGTCCTGCTCATTGATGACGAGCTTCGTGGCGTAACCAAGCGGTCCGTAAGTTCCGGCCCACGTGCCCTTGAGATCGAT
>DATDFT010000177.1:0-18578 GCA_036522475.1 Pyrinomonadaceae bacterium
CGCATGCGCGGTTCGATAATGCAAAGGTGATAGTCAGTGTGCGCCGGCTTTTCGGCTTCGATGATTGCCTGGATCTTGGGCAGTGTTTGTGCGCACTTTAATTGCGACCCGTACAACTGAATGCTGAACTGATGCGCCACGTCGTCAAAAAGCGGCGCGCCGAAGTCTTCGTCTGTGATCAAATGTGAATAATCGAGAGTGGCTGTTGAGCCGGCGACTGCCCCTTGCGGATGAGCCGGCGGCAACATCGTGTTGACTCCGAGAATCGAATTCTCAGTCGCCTGCCATTCTTTTTGTTTTCCTTTGGCAGTCGACTTTCCGCAACCGCACGTCTGCGCTTCAGCCGGCAGCGACCACCATGCGGCATTGATTATCGGTTCCTCGATGATCGCGTTGACGCCGGCAAAGAGACGCAACGATTCGCGCAATCCCTCAACTGTGCCGCGACGCCCGTAGAGCTCGAATGCTTTGGCGATGAGTTGTCGCTGGCGCGCTTCGTCCCAGTCTTCATCGAGATCGAGTGCTAACCAGCCGGCCAGCCACGGCAGAAACTCTCCCGGCGCCACGCGCGGATCAAAGAGCAACGAAAGCATCGCAATGCGATCTTCTAATTCGACAAAGAACGTTTCGAACAAAGAAAGGAAACGAAGCAGGAAGTCGCCGCAACAGCAAGTACCGGTCGCAATACAGATTTGATGGTCTGGAATATTTCCCAGCAGCGACCGGGCGCAACCGTTGCCTGATGCGTTAATCAGATCGGGATGTAAAGGAGGATGGTTTGCATCGGCGAATACGTCCTCGCTGTAGATCGCCGGCAAATGCTCGAGGTAGGTCTGGTGATCAAACTCGACTCGCAGTTGCGGGACTACCGCTGTGCTTCGACCGTCTCCTGAAAAGAGAACCCCGATCCACAAGAACTGCGCGGGCCTGCCGCCGATGAATAGATCCTTGACGCCCGAGAATGGGTCCGGTGTGCTCGAATGCGGACGCCACTTCGGATCGGAAAAAGGATCCGCGCTGGCAGGATTCACTGCCGGCGGAGCGGTCGCATCATCAGAGGTGTGAACAAACAGTCGTAGGTGCGCGCCGGCAGGATGCGAGCTCGTTGTTGCTTGTACGCGATGCCAGTTGACGGCGATCTCGGCGGCTTTGATTGCCTTACTCCAGAGAACACCGCGGGTAACAAAACCCTGTTCGATTTCCAGCATTACCGGAGCGGCGGAACCGCCGGCGTGAACAAGCAGGTTGCCTTTGCCGTCAATCGCGAGCGCCGCGACTGGTCCACGATAACCGACAGCTTCGCCGACAAATTCACAATCATCGATCCGGAATTTCAAAATGCGTTGTCGCTCGTTGTCGCCGACGTAGATCGCGTTGCTTGTCGCGGCGATGCCCATCGGTCTCGTTAACTGAGCCGCGCCCATCGATAGAGGTTTTGATGAACGCCCGAGAACCGGGCTTCCGTTACCGTAGAACACAAACACCGCGTGCAGTGTTTCGTCGATGATGAATAAACGAAGCGCGCCTTCAACGTCGCTGATCGCGATTCCGCTTGGCCGTTTGAGAACTTTCGCCTGGGCCATTCGCTCCCAGAAGGAACGGTTGAGACCTCCCGTTCGATCAAACCTTTGCACTCGGCAATTCTCATGGTCCACAACGTAAACGTTTCCGTGGTGATCGGCAGCCAGGTCCCAGGGAGTGTTGAAGCGACCAACTTCCGACGAGGGTTGCGGCTCCGCGGCCATGCTGGGTTGTCCCCAGATACCGCCGAGCTGCCCTGAATCAATATCGAGAATTTGCACTCGATGATTGCCGCTGTCGGCAATGAACAACGAGTGACGAAAGTCAGGAATCAACAATCCTCTCGGGAACTTCAGTTGAGTCGGCTGAGAACCTTCTCCACCCGCGCAAGGCACCGGAGAAAGACTTCGGTCGCAGCCGTCGATCTTGAGGATTCGATGATGTGTTGGATCGCTGAAATAGATCGTGCCGTCCGCATCTACAGCAATGCCCGATGGACCATCGGGAATTGACGCGGGCTCAATCGGCGAAGTCAGCAACGGTAATGAATTCAGTTGCAACGCGCCGTCAGGTCGCAACTGGAGGCCCTTGCGGTTGAAGTTGGGCCACTTCCCGTCAACGTTCAAAAACAGGAAATTGTCTGCGCTCGGTTCAGTCACAACTCAATCCTCCACTCCCATCCAGACAACTTGCCATCCTTTTTCTTCTTTGGTGTTGGGGTCTTTGGAATATTTGAAGAAGCGGTCGATCGCTTTTCGACTTTGCTGCTCCAGGTTCGCCGCGCTAACCGAGGAGAGCAAACTTTTAAGTGCGCCGCCCGCTGCCTTGCCTGTGTTCTCATCGGGAATCAGCAGTTGGCCTATCAACAAGACGTTGATAGTGAATTGATCGGGTTTGGGATCGACAACCTGGACAAGCCCATCGATGATAAAAGTGAGATCGACAGTCGGTATGATGAGGGGCAGCGTAGCGCCCTCATTCGGATCAAACTGTTGCGGTACCGGCACGCGCCTCACCCTCTGCCCGGCTATTCGCGCTGAATAACAGGGCGTAGTCTTAAAGCCGCACTCACGAGTGTCGATGACAGCCGACAGTCCAATCGGAAAGATGATCGGAACGAACGCCAGCACCGTCGCGATTTGGCTCAAAAACCTGTTGCCACCAATCGCGCCGGGATCCGGCGGCGCAAGAATCAGCGGATCCCAGTTGGGTATTGAGGTACCGCAGCAGATGTACGGTTGAGTGGCGACGCGGGCGTTCAAGCGTTGCGCGATTGAGATGTCTTTCTCGAGCTGGCAATTCAACACCTCGGCCCTGGCGATCACAATCCGCATTCCGGCGAGGATCTCTTTGGCGATGTCCTGGTCCTTGGGTTGACCATCAGCGTCCAGCTCGATCCAGCAGAAGTCAGGCTCTTCGTTCAAACGGATCGTTCCCTGTGTTTTACAGATTCCCTGGCGTTGCTCCGCTTCTTCGAGCTCTTCGGCATAAGAGATCGTCAGGTCAAACAAGGTGGGTGTTCCGTCATCCTCACCCGCGACTGGTTGCACCGGCTCGACGTGATCCGTGATCGAGACGATCTCCCTGCCGAGGCCGTCGATCGCGTATCCCGGGCCGATACGAACTTCTCGCTCGCCGCGTTTTCCGGTCACGGCAAAGCCGTTGCCGATGCCGATCTGGTGCAGACTGATGTTATGAAGCCACCGCATCTCGCGGTTGAACGCGTCTATGCCTTGAAGGTCCTCGGCGAAAAGACGCTGCCCGTTAAAAAACTGTAACCGCTCAATCGTGCGTGTTTGTTTCAGGAAGTCCATGGATCAACTCCTACCAGCGCCAAAGGCGCGGAATATATAAGGACTGGCAGCGCCGAAGGCGCGGAATATGAACGCCAGGGGCAGCGCCGAAGGCGCGGAATATGAACGCCAGGGGCAAGCGCCGAACAACGTGAGGCGCGTCGCCCCTGGTCGTAAGTGCGCGAAGGGCGTGAAGCTCTGTAAGAGCGGAATAACTGACATTTATATTTCGCACTTTCAGTGCTCTGTTCAAAATTATTCCTCGTAACCAGGGGCGACGCGTTCCGCTGCGCTTCACGCTTGCCCCTGGCTTTCATATTCCGCGCCTTCGGCGCTGCCGCTAGCTTTCATTTTCCGTGGCTTCGGCGCTGCCCCTGGCTTTCATTTTCCGCGCCTTTGGCGCTGCCCTGGTTTCATTTTCCGCCTTTGGCGCTCGCCCCTGGCTTTTACACTTGCGCATCCTTGGCGCTCGCGTTTGCTATCGCAGGCGGATATTCCCTGTTCCAAGTTCCGGCTCGCTCGTGACACACTCACAGTCTTTCAATGGCACGCAGGTCAGGCCGCTCTGGCCGCGCTGTTCCTGAATGCCAATCCAACAAACATAGAGGCGCTGCACGCGCGCGAAATTTACAAATTCGCTCACAGAGAAACCCGTCGCTTCGAACTCCTTGCCCTTGATCTGCTGCGGCACGGGCGTCGCATTTGCAAGCCGCACTCGCGAACCAAGCACGGTCACAAAGTGCGGCATCCAGACTCGGAATCGGAACTGCTTCGTCGTTTCCTGATCGATATGAGTGAGCGGCACGGGAAAGAATTCGATGTTCGTCTTGTTCCAGAGCGATCCCTGAAGCCACGCGAAGTAGCAGGGCACCTGTGTGAAGCCGGCGTTTGAAGTGTCGATAGTGACCTGTACACCGAGCGACATCGCAAGCTTTCCGTCCTCGGTTCGCTGCACGCCCGGTGGCAGCAACCGTGCGCTATCCGCATTCGCCAGAATCTCGGACCACTCTTCCCAACTCGTATTTCCCGGCACAGTCGCGCCGCGGCCAATTCGAGGTCGCGCCAAAGCACGCGCCTGATGTTGCAAAAACTCTCCATTCAAGACAGGCGAAACTTGCGTCGCGGCTAACAACAAATCGAAAGCATCTTTCAGAGTCGCCGGCGGATTTAGCGCCAGCAACTCCGCGTGCTCTTCGGTCTTCAAGCCGCCGACTGCAAGCAACAGCTTCCGCTCTGCGTCGTAGTAAACTTTCTTCGCGAGCGTTGGCGGGATCTTGAAACTTGAAGGAAACTCAGCGAGCGGCGCCGACGGTTCAAAACTGACTTCCAGCAGTGGCACGCCGTCAGATAATTCCCACGCCCGCGTGACCGTCCATTGCAGTTGCGGTTCATCAGTGCGACATGCACAGACCGGATTGCATTCGTTTCCGCATCGCTTGCTCTCTTTGTAACTGGCAACCAACGTGATTTTTGGATTTCGATCCGGCACGTCCGCAGGCAATGCAACCGTGCGCGTGTCTTGCAGGATTAGTTCTCTGCCAAAACAGTCGTAAGCCACTCCGCACGTCACTCGAACCGCTACAAATTCACCGTCTTCGACGACACGCGACACTTCAAAACCAAACGACACGCCGAACGCTTTATGCAGCGCCCGGTTATGCCACCAGCGCAACTGCGCTTCCCGCGCAAGCTGGTCACGAAAATCTCGAGCCAGCAGCTTCTGTCCCTGCCAGTAGCGGAATCGTTCGAGAGTGAATGGTCGATTGCTGAGCATGATTTTTTAGACCACTTCGATTACGTGTTCTCCAGCGGATACCAGCCAGCCAGGTGCGAGGCAGATATTTCCACACTGCGGACCGCATCCTTCGGCGCTCAGATCGAGCTCGATCACGTGGTCCACACCCATGACTTCGTCGATCACCTGCAACACTTCCGAGCGATAGACGTCGCGTCCAAACGGCCAGCCGGTTTGCTCCGGACCACCAGTCAACGGATTGAAAAAGTCATCCAGGGCTTTGACGATTCTCATACGGAGATTCGTCTTGCTCGCATTCTTCACACCCTGGACTCGCGCGCTGACCGTTACCTCCAGATAAGTTGGACCAACAACTTCCACACGCGTGCCGATTACGCGGCGTCGATCGAGGTATGACGCAACGCTCCGCAGCAAACTCCGGCTCGGCACAGGCTTCTGCACGGGCATGTTTGGCAATATGACGACGGTGATAACTCCGTTCGCCTTCAAACAAGGAAGACTCGCGTACAGGTTTGCTTTCGCTGAAGCCCTGGCGACCTTGGCGCCGGGCGTGGTGAGGGCGAGGTTCTCGTAATCCTTTAGCGTGACTGCGCGTCTCGAGTCGCCCATCAATTCGATTGCACGTGCGATAGCGCTCTCGAGTGTTTCAGCGGCAACTCCGCCGGCTGCGTTAAGCGCGTTCGTGATTTTATCGAGACTCGCTTTTGTCGCATCGAAGTTTGGAACTGCGACGCGATTGTGTGCCGAGTCACGCAACTCCATCGCTGTGCGGATAGTGAGATTGCCTTCGGCTGCGCGCGTGGCGTTGAAAGCGGCGAAGAAGAGCGCGCCGGCCGGCGGCACGCGACCATTCTCACCGTCACCGAAACTGATTTCGCCGTTTGTGGGATCGAGCACGAAATGAGAGTCGCTGCGCTTCGAAGCAACGAAATCTTCCTGTCGTTGCCAGGTTTGCCAGCGGCTCGACGCCAGATTCTGATTGTTCTCGAGACTGAACAGCTTGAGACTCGCTTGCTGTACGGGAAACGCCGGCAACGTCATCTTTTGGTGCGGAGCGCCGTCACCTTCACCGATCAAAGTGCCCTCGATAACGATCTCGCCCGCGTTTGCCGCGGTGGCTTTCTTGTAAGCGAGCACGCCGAGTCCGGTTTCGTCGTTGTCGATGACGAGCCGAGTTATATTTCGCTCCTTTTTTCCGGGATCCGGGATAATGTTTGCAGCCATTCGCAGAATCGACGTTTCGCCAATGACGGGTTCGTCTCCGGAAACTGGCGCACCGGGAGCGATGATGAATTTTTCTTCGACGGGAACTGCCTGTTCCGCAGTCGCCGCATTCATGATCAATGATTGAATGATCGGTGGCGCGTCGTAAGCGCCCGCTTCAAAACGGCAACGGAAGTAGAAGAGTTGATCCTCAATCTCACCGACCGCTTTCTGTGCCATTGGACCACGCGTCTTCAGCACTACACGCCCACTGAGACCGAAGGCGCAGGTGTTATCGACGACGTCTTCGCGTTTCGGATCCAGAGCCAGCCACTTCCCATTGTCAGCAAGGTATTCCCATGACGTTCTCGTGCGGCACTCAAGCTTTACCTCGATCATGTCTTCTGAGGCGGGCGGTGATTTCAGACATGGATTATCGGGTGGGCGACAAACCTCGCGGCGCTGCTTGATCTCATCGATGATGCGTTGCCGCTCATTCTCGGACCACTGCTCTCCGACAAACTCGAAATAAAGACTCAGTGGAACACCCGCAGGTATCGGATCAGTGAAACCAAGATAAATTTCAGTTCCTGACTCGGGTATCGCACCGAACACTCCAAAATGTTCTTCGCGTCGCCAATGATCCGTAACGTCGTGAAATCCCGCTGCATCCTTTATTTGAATCGCCTGTAACGCGCCGGGCACAACCGTGATTGAATCTAGCAGCCGGAACGGCGTGTGTTCACCAAAAGGATCGGCGCCGGCGAACTGCGTTCCCGATTGCAAGGCGAGTGGCGGCGTGCCTGCCTTCAGGACGAAACTCAACACCGTGCGTGCAGCGTGCGGCGGCTTTGGAGTGATTCCTACGAGCGCCAAAAACTTTCGCTTACTTCGATCGGAGATGCGATTGAGCTGATAGATATCCATCTCAGCGATCCAGGCGAACAACTCCATGATGGTGATGCCTGGATCGTGAACGTTGTGATCCGTCCAGTCGGGTGCGTAGAGCGGAATCAACGATCGACCTTCATCGACGAGATCCGACCAGCGACGATCATCTAGATTTGGTAGCGGTACTTTCACAGCTATTTTTCAGCAGCCTCGATCTTCAGACGAATTTTTCCGGCCACAACGACGCGATCGTCTGCGATCGTTACCTGGTCGTTATGCAACGCTCCGTTCACGAGCAATGCGAGATCCTTCACGTAGTCAATTCCATCGACGCGTTCGAGAACGGCGGCGACGTCGGATAGATAGACGTTCCTTCCCGGTAACCAACCGGTGCGCTCCGGACCACCACGCAATGGATGAAGAAAATCTTCCAACGCCTGGCGCGCGCGTTTCTCCACGACGCCGGCTTCCGAAAAGATCTGTGGCGACAAGGTTGCGCGCACGTCGATCGACACGAAATCAGGTCCGGTGATGTAGATTTGATCGGCAGCGACGATGTCCGCCGGCGCGCGTTCCTCGATGTAAGCAAGCACCTGTTGGCGCAAGCCGAATGAAGGCCACGGGCGTGGCTCGTCGCTTTGCGGAATGATCACGAGAGTTACCCAGCCCGGCACGCTCTGCCCACCGGCATTGCGCGTGGCGATGGCGCGAGCAACGGCGACAGCCGGTGAAGCTTCTTTCGCGAGCGTCTCGTAGTCCGAGAGCGAGATCGCTCTGCCGCGATGCCTGATCGACTGTGGACCACGCAGGCTAAACTTCTCGATCGTCTCACCGTCCGCGCCACCTTCCGCCGCGCGTGGATTCGACACGCCTTGAACACCCGCAACGGCGCCCAACAACTGCTTGATCACGCCGGCAGCAACATTGCCCGCCAAACCACCGCCGGACTGATGTCGTCTTGAAAGTATTTGACTGCCCGGTTCCGGAATCCGCCCTCGCACTCCGTCGCCATAGAACACAAGACCACGCGCGCGATCGATTACGTAGTGACGATCGTCAGGTCCTGACGCAAAGAAGTGTGGAACCTCTTCCCACGTTACCCAAGCTTCGATCACTTTCTTGTCTTTGTCGCGCCGGAGGCGTAGGTCCCCCTTGATGATGTCTGTTTGCAGACCTTCGCGACCCAACAGATCTTCCATCTCGCGAATGATGTCCGCGTCACCCGACGAGATCTCGAGTGCGAGAATGCGCCACTCAACGTTCGCACGCGCTCCGGCCAGCTCACGCACTTCGATTTGCTCACCAGCGAGCACAGGAATCTGCGTGAAACGAAAAACCTGGTTCGGCAAACCATTGCTGGCGCCCAACGGCGTATCGTTGAGCGTGCGGTGCTGAGTGGCCCAAACCGCATTCGGGAAGATTCCGTTTACGGTGGGCTCACCCGGTGGTCCATCTTCTTTGAGACGGCCGCGAATGAAGTGCAGCTCAGTGCCAAAGCGGGCGAGCGGCTGGCTGTCGTCTTCGGCGACGAAAGAAAAAATTCCGGGGAGACGCAGATTTCGAGTTTCGTCTTCGAAAGAGAGCTCCTGCCATGCGGAGCCGTCAAAATATTCCCAGAGCATCGCCGGCCCGAGCGTGTCGCCTTTTTGTTCGACGATGTCGAAATACAAACCGATATCGTCTACGGGCAGCTTCTTGTCGAAACCCAAATAGAGTGCGGGCATCAGATCGTTGACGACTTTAAACGGCGCGAACGTCGCACCAGGCCACTTTGCGTCGTACGTGTGATCTTCGTATTTGAAATCATTGTAGGTGCGCACCTGCTCGGCGTGTTCGCGAGGCGACGACCAGCCATAACCAATGCGAAACGCAGCTAGCGCGGGCGGCTGTGAAATGACGTAGGTGAACTTGTTGACAGCGCCTCCGGCATTTGAGGGCACCTCGGTGAAAAATCCATAACCTCCGCGTACCAGCCGAGCACGCATCCAGAAGCCATCCTCGTTGTTCACCGTTGTCCGCGTCATGTCGTATGGGATTCTTGGGAAGTCGATAACCTCGGCTTCCTCGTCCGCAAAACTCGTCGTCTCAAATAAGATGTTCCACTTTCTTCCGTTCCAGTATTCCCACGCGATCAAGTGGTCCAACGCGGTCCTGACCTGGTTGGTGCCGGCGCTTCCTCCGCTGGTGTTTGGAATATCGAACGAATCAAGCGGCGTGGCGGTCTTCGCGACGTAAACCTGCATCGTCGCGTTCACTTTGCTGAACACTTCTTCGGAGTTGAAGTAGAACGCGGAGCCGGGTTGTGGCTGCTGTCCGAACGGGTAGAACGGTTTCGTCAAATCGAGTTTCGTTCCATCAGCAAACGCCTTGTCCGGATCGAGCCCTTGCACGTTGAAGGTGATCTGAGCCGTCAACGCACGTTGCAGATCCAGGTTCCTGGCCCTGCCTGTGGCTTCAAGTTTTGGAAAAGATGCTTTGAACTCGTATTGCCGGCTCGACTCGATATCGACGTCATATCTTCCTTCTTCAGTCGGATGCGGCAGCATCGCCTGCTCGGTAAAATTCGGATTGAGCGGATCGGTGACTTTGACGGTCAGGTTCGAAAGTTTTTCACCCGCTTCGTTAGCAAGACTTGCTTGAATGCTCGTTTGCGTTCCTGAGGAAGGGCCGGTGTCTTTCGGGTCAATCTTCAGAGTTGCGCGCAACTCGCGCTGAATCACGGTGCTCAACTGAATCGTTTCCACGATTGGCAGTGGCTTTGTGCGATCGACCAAACGTTCCGTAAGCAGTCCGCGGATCCAGAACCCTTGTACACCGTTCACTTCTGTCTTCTTGGTTTCCGCGCAATCAGAATCCAACCTGAACTTGCCGCTGTTCTGGAAACCGTTCGTACTGTCGGCGTGCTCGGCATCTTTTTCAGAGCATGCAGGACGAGCAGACTTGAACCCACGCCAAACTTGCCCGTCCCAGTATTGCCACAGCAGACTGAGTGGTTCGGCGCTCGGCTGCGTCAGCTCAAACTCGACGTCGACGGTCGAGTCACCTGCGAGCGCGAGAATCGTGTCGTGCGCAAGGTAGATTGCGTGCGGCGTATCGACGAGCAGGCGCTTTAGGAAAGGTTGAAACGGTTGCGAACCCAGAAACTCGCTCGAGTGATCGATATATTGATCTCGTCCCGGCCACAAACTGACGACTTGTTTCAGTTTCGCCGCGGCCAGACCGGTCGCTGTTTCCGTTTCAAACACGATTTGATCGGAGCTTCCCGGAGGTGGCGGCGCTGCCACTTGAGTGTTCGCGGGCGCTTGAGAATCGGGACCAGTCGGAGCGATGTCGAAAACGATCGGAGCGCGTGCCGGTTGTGCAGGAACCAACGACAAGCCGAGCAGATCGAGAAACGCAAGCTTGTTCTTCTCAGGCGCCTGATTCAGTCGCTGGACAATCGCGTAAAGATAACGCGCGTAGATCCATGCAAGCGCAGTGTCGACGCCCTTCGCTTGAGGCTGCCACTCGGGGACATAACCGAGCCTTTTCACGAGGAGTTGATTTACAAACTCCTCGGCTCTTCTCGGCTCGAGCGTGATCGTCGGTTCGGTGATCACTGCGCGCTTCCTTCCTGAAGGTAGAACGGATAAACGAGGTTGCGGACCGTGTTTGTCGCCCGCACGCGATACGTGATGTCGATCAGCAAACGGCCGGGATCGCTGCGATCGTTTAGAACCTTCACCTCCTGAACATCGATGCGCGGTTCCCAATCGATCAGCGCTTCTTCAACTCGTGTCTTTACTAAATGCATCGTCGACACGCTGACTGGTTCAAACAGGAATGCATTCAGCCCGGCTCCGAAATCCGGTCGCATGACGCGCTCGCCGGGGTTTGTTCTCAGGATTATTCGAATGGCCTGATCGATATCGTCCTCGAATGCGACCGTTGAGATCTTTCCGTCAGCTTTCAGGCATGGCGGGAACGAAAGACCGACACCGAGAAATGCTTTCTTTTCGTCTGCTCCATTCATTCGATATCAACCTCCGATCTCAACCGTAAACATCCCCATGATGATCGGTGCTCCGCAACCTGCCATGTCACCAACTCGCGCCGCCGGCTTGCCTCCGATCAAAACAGTCGCGCTGCCTTTCACGATCGGCGATGGCGGATGAGGTCCGGCGGTTGGCGGCATGCTGCACGCGTGGTTGTCGCCCATGACGGCAGCGGGTAGGCCTCCGATGAGCACAGTTGCCACGCCCGGTCCGGCGATCAACCCCGGATGTCCTGTCGTATCAGTAACGCGTGCGGCTGGTGGCATAACTGCTTCCTCTCAATTGCTTTGCATAAAATCGTCCGGATCAACAATCGCGGCTTTGCCGCTCGATGTGAGGCAAGGCTATGCCTTGCCGGCAATCTTTTTTTTCAACCAGCGGGCTATGCCCCCGGTTCGGGCTTTGCCCCAAAGTTTCCGGGCGAAAGGCCGCACCGGGGGCATAGCCCCAAAGTTTTCTTCGAAAGCTGACGGCGTGGCAAAGCCACGCCTCACATCGGGCGGCGAAGCCGCATCGGCGCACGTAAGATGATTTTTGTGCAAGGTTCCCCTCAATTGATCTTCACCGGTAGTCCCTGGATCGAGCAGGGACCTGTCGCTTGTACGTTGATGATCGCGCCCTTGATGTCGACCTGCCCGGTTCCTTCCAAACTAAGCTGCGTCGCTTTGACTTCGACCTTCAGCGGCGCACTGATCGAGATCGTCTGAGATGTAAGGTCCATCGTTATCTTCAAAGTGCCGCCGGTGCTTTCCAACTCAATCTTCGTCGGCTCGATCGTGATCTTTTGCTCGGTGCTACTCGTGATCGTTATTTTCTGCTCAGCATCGTCAAACACCACTTCATGTCCGAAGCCGGCTTCCTTGCCGGTCTTTATAACGCGCTTGAGCACAAAGTCACTGAAGAGATCCAACGGCGGACGATCGGTGGTGCTCCAAACTCCGCCCAGAATGTACGTGTCTCTCTCATCGTTCTGACTGAACGCGACCAACACTTCATCATCGATCTCCGGAATCCATACAAAACCTCTAGAATCGCCACCGCCAATCGCGCACATCCTTGCCCACGGCTCGAAAGACGGCAGGGTGGGAATCCGCACCTGGACTCGCCCGAGCCCCAGGAAATCAACGTTGTTGGTTACTTTTGCCGGCGCAATGGAATAGCCGTTTCCCGGAGACAGACCGTTGTGCGGAGTGCCTCTTCCCCTGTGACTGCCTGCAACCCATTCGAGAAATTCGTTTGCCATGACCGCTCAAATAATCCTTTGTCCCTGAAGTCGAACTCCCGGTACACCACCCTTCGGAATCGGGATCGATCCAAACCAAACTTCTTTGCGTACGCCGAAGGTCGTTCTGTAACCGCCGTTGTCGAGTGTGTGTGTTGCTGTAGTGATGCGATAGAGCCCGCTGAACTGCTCGCCGAGACCCTCGAGATTGATCACTGCTCCGGCCTTGATCGCGGGTTCGCCGATCGTTGTTCCTGAACCAGTGAGACGATTGTTGAGGCGCGGCAGGAGCTCGCTCAGGATTTCCTGGAGTGCCGTCGGGAAGCCGGTGGGTTTTATCGACAGAGTCTTGCCGCCTGCTTCTGGTCCAAGCACGTCATCAACGTCGCCGATGAGGTTCGGGTAGACTTGCAGGTTGAAAGCGGCGCGATCGAAATCCCAGCCGACGACGATAACGAACTCTGTTTGCAGCGATGCGATCCAAACACGCGCCGTCACTCCAAACAGATCTCCAACAGTCGTCAGTCGCGGGGTGAAGTCCATCAGCGACTTGCCCCAGCGCAACGTAACGCTCGGTGCGTAGTCCTGGATCAGGAATTTGAAGCGCAACACATAACCGCGCGGTTGCTGAGTGTGGTCGATGTACATCTCCCAACCGTTTTCTTTTGCGATGTTGGAGAGGAAGTCGAAGTCGCTGACGCTCTCCTGCCTGCGAATCGGGACCTGTCCGCCGTCGGGAGTCGTGACGTAAGCTGCGATTGTCATCAGCACCGACAACGCGCCACCGATCGGATCGAGATTCGGAATGAGAAGATTGGTCGCACTCACGATTGCCGCCACTCCCGCATCAGGAATCGGGAAGTTTCCAATTGAGGGAATGCTGATGCGAAACGCGCGATCCTTCTTGCCGTGTGTCAGCCGTTGCAGAAAATCCTGAGCTGTAACTCTGATGGTCGGCATCGAGCCGTTGGGAAATGAGGGCTCGACCCCGGTAATCTCGCCGACAAAAACTTCCTCGAGTGGGTTTGGTGCATAACCAATCGAGAGACTGAGTCCGTTGTCGGCTTGCAGCAGCGGATGGTCCAACCAACGGAGTCCGGGGTTGGCGAACGTTATCTCCACGCGATCGGCGCCTTCCATTCCGTCGGTGTAACTGACACTGCTGACCGCCGCGAGCAAGCCAACCGGCAATGGCTCGCCGTTGATGCGAAGCCGAAACTCCGGAGCATATTTTGGAATGACAGCAGACATGGTTACTGAACCACTTCTCCACTTTGCGCATCCGTGAAAGGCAGCGCCGGCACTCGTAACACCTGACCCGCAGAGATCGTGCGCGGATCGTCGATGTCGTTCGCGATCGCAATCGGCCGCCACAGTTGCGGGTTTCCGTACATCGATTGGGCAATGCTGCTGAGCGTTTCGTTTTGCACGACGACGTGCGCTTTGCTGAAGTCAGCGGTTTGCCGATTGACTTCCTTGGCTTCGCGTTCCTCGTCAATGAACTCGTTGAAAGTGCAGGTCAGTCGTGCACGCACCGGACGGCCGTCATCGAGAAACATGATGAACTGCTGGCTCACGCGGGCCAGTACGCAGCGCAGGAAGAGCGACGCCCATGAGACTTCCAGTATCGGCGGCGCATGGAAGTCGCCGTTGATCTTCAGAAGGTCGACAACCTTTTGCGTCTCCTCGCGCACGTCGCGTATCGGCGTCGATGCGGTTGTGTGCGGAAGATACGTGTCGAACAGCAGATTCATCTCGAGCGTTCGGAGATTTCCGTTGACGAACTGAAGCAGCGGCGACCCGAGACCGGGGATCGTTTGCGAGGCGAAGTTGTTGTCTTTCGCCAACGTGTAGTCTTCCGGGTTGAAGATCACGTGGAAGATCTCGCCGGTGAACAGGTTCTTGATCTGCGCCTTCGCCAAAGCCATTGCTTATCTCCCGTATGCGTCAATTTGGTTTTCTGCTGAGCGCCAAAGGCGCGGAATATGAAAGCCAGGGGCAAGCGCCGAACAACGTGAGGCGCGTCGCCCCTGGTATGAGAGAGAAATGACCGTAAAGCTCTGAAAGAGCGGAATAATTGACGTGGTATTTCGCACCTTCAGTGCTCCTTTCAAATTATTCGTTGCCACCAGGGGCGACGCGCTCCGCGCTTGCCCCTGGCTTTCATATCCCGCGCCTTTGGCGCTGCCGATCGCGCTGGCTCATTCCGCCTTTGGCGCTGCCGATCGCGCCGGCTTATTCCGCGCCTTTGGCGCTGTCCATCGCCCTCGCTCATTCCGCTTTGGCGCTGGCATCAGCGATTCAAAACCTTCCCATGCGCTCTTTTGCTGCGACTACTCTTCGGTCCAACTGCCTGACAACCTGGTCCGTGATCTGGTCGATGTTCAATCCAGCTACCGGCGCCTTGTCCTGAAACCATTGCGCTGACTCAACTACCGTCGTCACCTGAGGCGGTTGCGGTGGTTTCTCGATGACTCGTGTCATCGCCGCCGCTGTTTTCAAGAGCCGTGGTGGCTGTGTTGCCGTGACTGATGACGATGACATCAGTCGCTCGATCAGTGTGTTGGTGCCGACAATTATGGTTTCCAATCTGCGCGACTGTTGCGTCACACGCTCAACAACCGATTGCGCTTGTTGGTGAATCAAGACTTCAACCCGTTTTGAATGAGTCGATCTCTTGTTCACTTCGAGCCTTTCGAAAACAAGATTCAAAGGTGGCTTCAATACCCTGGGCGGCGGTGTAAGACCTGCCGCTGAATTCTGAACTGTCGCGACCTCGGCTTGACGACCGCCCGCTTCGCGTCGGTCCTGCGGTCGACGTTCGGAAATCGTTCTCAACACACCCGACGAACCAAACACGCATTGCTCTGTCCGCGAATGAGAACTCACATTGGTTGGCCCACCGTAGACGTGTTGCTCCTGTCGCAAATGGACCAGTTTCACTGACGCGTTAATCGCCAGTTGCAGCCGCGGCTGGATGATCTTCGTGAACGAAAAACGCTTGCGAATAATATTCAGAGGCCTGCGCAAGCGAAGCACGATCAACGCGAGCGACTCACGTCTTCGCGCTAAGCGCGGATGTTGCCTCGCGATCGAACGCGCCCACTTGGTCCAGCGGTTTGCAGACATTGCTTTCACGTCTCCGGCTGACTCATCCGTTCGTTGATCAAGGAAATCTCTTCCACCCAGCGGCGGCGCTCCGCGTGTTCCAGATTCAAAATCTCATCCGGAGCCCAGTGGAAGTGATAGGCCACGAAGGCTACCTCCTCATACAGCGCCTTGAGGGGGTAGCCTGTTACCCCCCCGCTCCATTCGACTCCACTTCAAACTCGTGCGCACACTTCGGGCAGATCGTCTCCAGACTCGATTTCCCGTTGAGATTGATGCGGTTATAAAAGTCCTGGAGATAAGCCAGATCGGCGGCGTAGAGTCCCTCCATCACCTTCGGGTTGATCTGCGACACGGAGCCCAGCCTGGTGACGACACGCGACAGCAGAATCAGGATTAGATACGCTTCATTGCTTTGCACGCGCGGGTCTTTCAGCGGCAGAATTTCATCGGCCGCTGTGGCCAGTCGCATTACTCCTTCGCGATGAAGCGCACCTTCAGCATCCGCGTAGCCCATGGGCAGAGTGAATTCATACTCTGTTTGCAGCATGGCGATCCTCACTTTTGCTTCGAATCAGGTTCGTGCTTTCTTACGCCCGTTCGAGTCCTTCGTGGGCCAGTTCCAGCGTTTCGATCGCTACGTCGTTGCCCTCAGCCTGAAAACTCGGTCCGGTCCACTTCGAGGGCCAGGCATTGAAAAAGTTCCAGCGGATCTTTTCCTGACCTGCTCTGTCGAGCAGGACCACCGAGCCGTTCTTTCGTTGTGCGGCGGGGTCGCCCGTCACCCACTGACGATGCCAGTCGTAGAGATCGCGATCCGGCGCCGTGCCCCACTTCAGCGTGATGTTCGCGTACTTCGTTTGCGCGGGTAGTTTCCGCATCGTCGTGTTCTCGCCGCCTTCGCGGTGCTCAGTTACGTCGATGCTCGAGTCGAAACCGCTTGCTTCATGAAATGCCGCACGCGTGATGCCGTCGATCTCGACGAGAAAATTAAAATTTCCGAAGGGATCGACTCTTTGTCCGGTAGCCATCGCTCAGTCTCCTTTCGTTACACTTCCGTTACTTCGGATCCGCCCTGGAAAATGCCTATGCGCACAACGATGAATTCGGCGGGAAAAGTCGGACGCATTCCGATCTCGATGTTCAGGCGTCCGAGAGCCTGCTCCGAGAACGGATTGAGAACTTCATCGATACGCACGTAGAACGCGTCTTCTGCTTTCGCACCGAAGAGTCCGCCGTCGCGCCAGACTCTCGTGAGAAAATCAGTGATGCTGCGTTTTAGTTTTTGCCAGAGCTGAAGATTGTTCGGCTCAAACACCGCAAAGCGAATGCCCTCTTCGATTGATTCTTCGACGAAGAGAAACAGCCTGCGAACGTTGACGTACTGCCAGTTGCGATCGGTGGCTGTCGTTCGCGCACCCCAAAGCACTGGACGGCCGCCGGCCTGAAAAATCCGGATGATGTTGATGCCTTGCAAATTGAGTTGGCCCTGATCGATGTCGCTCATGGAACGCTCAACACCGACTGCTCCATTGACGATCTCGTTTGCGGGCGCTTTGTGAACACCGCGGTTGTTGTCGGAACGCGCCATGATGCCGCACACGTGGCCCGACGGTGGCACCAGAATCGGAGCACCTGGACCAAGGCGTGGAACGCGCAACCACGGATAGTAGAGACCGGCGTAACCGCGGGTGGAGTCGACTGACAGCCGCTGCACTTCGATACTGCCAGGACCAAACAACGGTTGATCCGGAACAGGACGTAAACCGTCAAGCACCGCGAATCGATCCGCGAGCTGCTCGCAGTGTGCGATCAGTGCCTGTTGCACGGGAACATTGATGCGATCCGGAAGTGAGAGAATATTTACGTCGTCGATTTCTCGCAGCGTGTCGAGCGCATCGATGAAATCCTGGTCCACGAGTGTCGCGAGATTCTCGTCTGCGCCTCCGGTCATGTTTGTGGCGCCGAGCACCGCCGGCAAGTTGTTTGGTGGGTCCACCGGCGGAGGCGGATCGACTAACTCCGCGCGCACCAGGCCGCCCGGCGTGTTGACGATGTTGACGAAATAATTCGGATGAGCAGCGTCAACGGAGAGGTTGAGGTAGGGAGTGGTCACACCGCTCTGACTTACCGCGAGATTGAATTCCTGTGACTCGACTGAAGCGGCGTTGGCCGGATCGAGACTGACCGGAATATCAAGTCCGGCTCTGAACGTAACTCGATAAGTGTTGACTCCTCCACCCAGTGGTTCGGTCTGCACCGAATCTACAATTTGAGAGTCGGTCGCGGCTCCCTGTGTGATGGTGAGAATCGTTCCCGAGACGAGAGTTCCGACCGGCAACGAATTTCCCGCGCCTCGAATTCGTATGGTGCGGGTTCCGACCGGCGCATCGGCAAGCCTGACTGCATCAGTAGCTGCATAAGCGTTAACAAGACCGCTGGCTAAACGCAGCGTGTCGACGCTGACGCTGAGAACACGAACGCGTTCGCCAACAGCAGCAATAGTGACCCAATCATCGGGCTTGAAGTTCGCGCCCTGACCAGCGCCGAGAGTGATATCGCGCGCGCCGGCGGCGGCGTTCGCACTCAAAGCTCCCGTTGGTTGAAAAACGGAAGATGTGTTTGGAACCAGGTGCGCAGCGGTGACGGCGAGTTGAATCGGGTTACCGGCGACTACGTTGTTTCCCGGTTGCTGCGCTCTAACGCGAATCACGGGATCGCCAGGCGTGTTCAGAAGATTCAGTTCATCGTAGTCGCCGTTACTGGCGCGAACGATGTAACAGACCTGTCCGCCGTTTTCAAAAAAGCCGCGCACCGCGTACCACATGAAGAAACCCGGCACCGGTTGTTCGCCAAACCGCTGCTTGAACTGGTCCCAACTCGTGACTTTTGTCGGATCGTCCAGATCACCGCTGGCTGCCACGCCGATGAAGGCAGCAGTGCTTGTGCCTACACCCTGAATTGGCGGCGCCGGGGCAAACTCCTCTATGTAAACTCCGGGATAGGAAACTTGTACTGCCATGGTTGTCCTCCTCTTTCATATTTCAGGC
>DATDFT010000178.1:0-9576 GCA_036522475.1 Pyrinomonadaceae bacterium
CTGAGCTAAGCCGGCTAAGGCGAGAAAGCTTGCGAAAACGCAATTGCACTATACGAATCGCATGTTTGCAGTGTCAAGCATGACAGATCGAACAAGCGGGAAGAAGAATGTAGACCCTTTAAGATTCGTGGCGGCGATAAGGAAAAACCGGCGGCGCGAAGAAGCCGGCCGCGCGGAAGGTGTCGAAAAAGAAGTAAAGTTTTTGCGTATAGCCATTAGATTTTTCTTCATTCTCTTGCTGCTGGCCGGCGTCGCTCACGAGGCGCCGGCACAGAAGAAACTCCCGTCTGCCGAGAAGATCGTTGACAACTATCTCAAAGCACTCGGCGGCAAGAAGTCGGTCAGCACACTCAAAGACACCACCTACAATTGGACCATTCAATTCAACGATCAACCATTCGGCACTGCCCTCACGCAACGAAAACCACCGTCCTCCGAACGCTGGGAACTCACGTTCGGCAACGGTCAGATAATCAACGCCACCAACACACGCTCTGCGTGGGAGCTCGGTCTCGATAACCACCTGCGCACACTAACTGGCCCAGAAAGCGCCGCCGCAAAACTGCGCGCGACGCTCGACGCCTCGCGTCTGATCGATTTCAAGAAGCTTAACGTACTCGCGCGCGTCGTGTCGCTCGGCGATCTCGCTTCCGAACCCGCGTACATCGTCGAGTTCTCAACTCGCAGCGGTGCGCGTTTTCAGTATTACTTCAGCGTGAAGACTGGACTCATCACGAAGATCACGGGCGACGTAAAAAAGACAAAGGTCGTCTTCGATCGATATCGCGCTGTCAACGGCATCCAGGAACCGCATCGCATTCGCATGAACGTTGAGGGCTCGGGCGAACTAACGCTACTCCTCGAAAAAGTTACTTTCAACACCGGCATCGACGACAAGATTTTCGATCCACCCGGCGCGAAGGAAACACTCGACGTCGTGTCGTTGCTGCGTGAGGTCGGGCAGAACCAGGATGCACTCGAAAATCGCGTCGCGGAATACGCCTTCAAACAAACTGAGACCGATCGCGAGATCACGAGCAAGGGCGAACTGAAGAAAGAGACGGTGAAGGTCTACGAAGTTTATCCACTGCCGAATCGCGAGCCGGTCGAAAAGTTGATCAGCGAGAACGGCGTGCCTCTTTCTCCGGAACGCGCGGCCAAAGAAGAGCGACGCGTGCAGGAGGAGTTTGAAAAAGCCGAACGCGAGAAAGATAAAGACGAGAAGAAGGTGGCCCAACGTCGCGCCGAGCGTGAGAAGAAAGAGTCGGAAGGGACTGAGATATCGCCGTTCTTGAAAACGTGTGAGTTTGTGTCGCCGCGTCGCGAGTTGCTGTCGGGTCGTGAGGCGATTGTTTTTGATTTTCGTCCGCGTCCGGGGTTCAAGCCGAAGACTCGTGAAGAGAGTTTGATCGCGAAGTTGATCGGCGTCGTTTGGATCGATCCGGTTGACAAACAGGTGATACGTTTGGAAGCGCGTTTGGCGGAAGGGTTCAAGATGGGCGGCGGGTTGCTCGTGTCGTTGAAGCCGGGCGCGGCGCTGGTAATCGAGCAAACGCGAATGGAGCAAGGCGTTTGGCTGCCACGCTTCGCGCACATCAATCTTTCGGTTAAGGTGTTACTGTTCGCTGGCGGCGATTTCAACAAGACGATCGAGTGGAGTGACTACAAACACTTCGCGGGCGACGTGAAGGATTACAAAATCGATGCCCCAAAACCGTGACGCAGATTAACGTGGATGAAGAAGGATCAGATCAATATTATTGGTGGTGGGTTGGCGGGTGTTGAGGCTGCATGGCAGGCGGCGCGACTCGGCGCGCAGGTCAACCTCTACGAGATGCGTCCGGTGCGACAGACGCCCGCGCATCGCACGGACAAACTAGCTGAGATCGTCTGTTCCAACTCACTGAAATCCGACGAGCCCGGCACTGCGTCCTATTTATTAAAGGAGGAACTGCGCCAGGGCGGCTCGCTCGTGATGGCCGCGGCTGCGGAGACGCGCGTTCCGGCAGGCGCCGCGCTCGCCGTCGATCGAGAGAAGTTTTCGGCATTGATCACGCAGCACATCGAGAACGAACCTCGCATTCGTTTGATCCGCGAGGAAGTCACGACCATTCCCGATGACGAAATCACGATCGTCGCGACCGGTCCGTTGTCTTCAGACGCACTGACCTCCGAAATCATGAAGTTGACGGGCAGCGATCAGATGTATTTTTACGACGCGATCGCGCCGATCGTCGCCGCTGATTCGATCGATACTTCGACTGCGTTTCGCGCGGCTCGTTACGACAAAGGCGGTGACGATTACCTCAACTGCCCGTTCGACGAGGAGCAGTACGCGCGATTCTACGCCGAGTTGATCGAAGCGAAGAGCGTTCCTTTGCAACGTTTTGAAGAGACGCGCTGGTTCGAGGCGTGTCTGCCGATAGAGGAACTCGCGCGTCGCGGCGTCGATACGCTGCGTTTTGGCCCGATGAAACCTGTCGGATTGCGTGATCCTCGTACCGGCCGCGAACCTTACGCGGCGGTCCAGTTGCGCCAGGAAAATTTAATGGCCGACGCATACAGCCTCGTGGGCTTCCAAAATCATCTACGGTACGGCGAACAAGCGCGAGTGTTGCGACTCATTCCCGGATTGCAGAACGCGGAGTTTCTTCAGTTTGGACAGATCCATCGCAACACCTATATCTGTTCACCGCGCGTGCTCCAAACAACGATGCAGATGCGCGAGCGTCCGAACCTGTTTTTTGCCGGGCAGATCACGGGGGTTGAAGGGTACGTTGAGTCGGTGGCGATGGGCTGGTTGGCAGGGATAAACGCGGCGCGGCTTGCCTCAGGCGCCGAGTTAATCGAAGCTCCAGCACGGAGCGCAACCGGAGCTTTGGCGCATTACGTTTCGCATGCGGAAGCAAAGAATTTTCAACCGGTAAACATCACTTTCGCGCTTTTACCTCCTCTTCCCGAACCGGCGCCGCGCAAAGTGCGTAAAAAGCGTGAACGCCGGGAATTGCAAGTCGAAGTGGCCTTGAAAGAATGGGCAGAGTGGCTCGAGCAAAATCACTCCAGACAAGAAGTGGCGCAGGCCCGTTGAGCCGCGCACTGATTCTCCTCATCGTGGCCGGTTTGTGTGCCTGCACGGCTTTGACTGCCCGCGGCCAGTCAGGTCGACACCAGGAACCGGGCAAGACTCCACCGAAACCGGCGCCACGCACGATGGTCGATCCAAGCCGTCCTGGCGCCCGTTCTACTGCAAAGAGTTCGACCGACGAGATCGATCCGAACGACGTCGTTCGAATAAGTTCGAACCTCGTTCCGATTCCGGCGTCGGTAGTTGATAAGCGCGGCAACGCAGTAGTGAGTTTGAAGTTGGACGATTTTGAACTGCGCGTCGACGGTGAGTTGCGACCACTCAGTGATTTGACGCGTTCGGAAACGAGTGTGCGGCTCGCGATGCTGTTTGATAATAGCGGCAGCCTTGACGCCGCACGCGAGTTTGAAAAGCAGGCAGCCATTCGCTTCTTCCGGAAGGTGATGCGGAAGAACGACGAAGCCGCGATCTATTCGATCGAAACTGATAGTCGCCTGGCCCAACCGCTGACGAATGATGTCGTGCGTCTCGAGCAGACGATCGCGATGTTTGGCAAGCCGGAAGGCGGGACGTCGCTGCTCGATGCGATCTTCGATGCCGCCACTTACCTGCGACCGTATACAGGTCGCAGAGTTTTGGTGATCGTTTCGGACGGCATCGACACTACCAGTCGTCACGACGATTTCGAATTTGTCGTGCAGCACGTGCTGGGTGACGATTGCCAGGTGTACGTAGTCCAAACCGGTTTGTATGAAGGCGCAAACCTCCGCGCACTCGCTGCCGAGCGACGAATGGAGCAGTTATCAGGACAAACCGGCGGCGCCGTGTATCTTCCAAAAAGTACGGATGAGCTCGACGTCGCTTTCGATCAGATCGCTGCGGATCTTTCGCAGCAGTATATTTTGAGTTACTACCCGAGCGCCGAACATCGTGATGGTCGTGTGCACAATCTCGAGTTGCGCGTGAAATCAAGAAATGATGTTCGCGTCCGTTCGCGGAAGGGTTATTATGCTCCCAAGCCTGTTACGGCAGCCGGCTGGTAGCAACGAATGGAAAAGCTGATCGAGCAATTCCTCGAACACCTGCGTTACGAACGCAACGTGAGCTCACACACCTTACGCAACTACGCCAGCGACCTCGAACAGTTTCTCGACTTTCTCGCGCCATCGAAAAACGGACAACGTGCGCTTCCGGAGATCTCAGCGATAGACCATCTCACGATACGTGAGTGGCTGGCTTCGCTGCACGCGTCGCAAAAGAAGAAAGCCTCAGTCGCGCGCAAGCTCGCCGCATTGCGCACCTTCTTTCAGTTTCTGGTGCGCGAAGGGATGCTCGAACTCAATCCGGCCAAACTCGTTTCTACGCCTCGACTCGAGAAAAAACTTCCGAAGCATCTCTCGATCGACGAAGCAATCAGGTTTATCGAGTCGCCCGATCAGGAAACAGATTTAGGTAAACGCGATCGCGCGATGCTCGAGTTGATGTATGCGACGGGCGTGCGCGTCGCGGAACTGACGACGCTCAATCTCGCGGACGTCGATTTCGGCAATCAACTCGTGCGGGTGACGGGTAAGCGCAGGAAGCAGCGGATCGTGCCTTTCGGCGAACCAGCGGGCCTGGCCATTCGAGATTACCTCGGCGTGCGCGACAAGTTTCTCTTCAACGCGGCGATTTCGAAACGCGACGAAGAAGCGTTGTTTCTGAACTACCAGGGAACTCGGATCACAACTCGCTCAGTCGGTCGCATGGTCGAAAAATACATACGACTCTGCGCCGGCATGCACAACATCAGCCCACACGCGTTGCGACATTCCTTCGCCACGCACCTGCTCGACAGCGGCGCCGACCTGCGCGACATTCAGGAACTGCTGGGCCATGCGCGGCTTTCGACCACGCAAATCTACACGCACGTTTCGATGGAGAAGTTAGTTGAGGTTTACGACAAAGCGCATCCGAAGGCGTGAGCGTCGTCAAAGTGTCGGCAGATCCTCTTCGCCGTTCGCGCTTTCAATCGCGGCCTGACACGCTGCGTCATAGCGCGCAGTCGGCAGGGCTTCGAGTCGCCGCTCATCGATTGGTTGACTGCAACGCGCACAGATCCCGTAGCGTCCTTCTTTGATCCGCAACAGAGCCTGATCGATATCGGCCACGACTTGTGAACTGCGTTCGCCGAGTCGCAGCGCAATCTCTTTGTTCAAGTCCTGCACTGAAAGATCGACGCTGTCTTTAACGCCGTCATCGTGAAACTCCAATGCCGCCGCTTGATCGGTGCGGATCTGCTCGGTGTACTGGCGCAGTTGATTGAGAAGAAGACCACGAAAGTGTTCGAGTTTTTGAGCGTCCATCGGTGCGCGCAAGTTTACTAGAACCGGGCGATCAGCGCCACACGCGCTCCACGCGGCGCGCCCGGCGAGATGTTGTTGTTGCCATCCGCATTCAGGTAGTACTGAGTGTCGAATAAATTCTGTAGGTTCGCTTGCAGCCGCCATTTTTCCGTGATGGAGAAGAACACGGCTGCGTCGGCGCGTGTGTAGCCCGGCAAAACGACGGAGTTATCGACGGCAGCGAACATGTCGGCGCGATGAATGATTCCGAGCCCGAGCGCGAGCCGCGGAAATACTCTGTAGTTGTTCCACAACGAGAAGGTGTGATGCGGCACGAGTGCGACCTGCGCGCCTTTGACCGCGGAGATCGTGGCGCTGCTGATGAACGCATCCTGATAAGCATAGCCACCCGCGATGCTCCACTTCGACGTCACAAAGCCATTCAATCCCAACTCATAACCATTCGTGCGCTGGCTGCCCGTTTGTAAGATTCGAGTCGGATCGTTTGGATCAGTTGCTCGGGTGTTGGTCCTGTCCTGGCGGTAAAGCGCGGTTGTTAGCGACAGGTTGCGACGGATGTCCCACTTCGCTCCGAACTCGTAGTTCCTGAACTTCTCGGGTTTGACCTGTTGGGTGATGGTCGTCAGTTGCGAGAACTGATCGCCGGAGCTCGGCAGGTAAGCGACGCCGTAATTTGCGTAGATCGAAAGCGCTGTGACCGGTTTGACGATCACACCGGCGCGCGGCGACACGAGACGATCGATGCGTCGCAACTCCTGGCCGTTTCGGTTGTTATGGAACTGTAGATCGAAATAGTCGAAACGCACACCAGTCACAAACTGAAGATAACGATTGATCTCGATTTGATCCTGGACGTAAGTCGCGGCGAGATTTGTTCGGATGTGATTGTCGGCGTCGGTTGCGTTCTGACGATACGTGATTGGAGTGTTGATTACCGGATTCGATAGAGGCGCAAGAATCGTTGTCGCGTTGTTGTTGAAAAAGCCTGTGTTACGGAAGTTGTCAGTCAACTGTCTGCCAAATTCGGTGCCGGCGAGAAAGTTGTGATGCACTCGTCGGGTCGAGGCTGCAAATGTGACGTCGGTCTGGTTGAAAATATTATTTCGTTTGGTGGCGTTGTTGTAGCTCGAGATTGAGACGAAGTTCCTGTCAGCAGTCACCGCGCCCGGCACGTAGTTTTGATAGAAACGATCGTAGTCGCCAAACATCGTGCGGTTGTGGATGTTGAAACGACCGGCCTGGTGATCGATGCTGGCGGAAGCGAGATTCACTCCGGCGCGCACGCGACTGTTCTCTGGGTTGCCAAAGAAGGTCTCGATCGGAACGTCAACGGGTAGTCCGTGAAACGAGGGAATGCCACGATCGGCGACGCGTCCATCGTGAAAATATTCGTACGAGAGTTTCACCGCCGTCTTTGGACCAACGATAAACGTCGCCGTCGGATTCACTCCGTAACGTTCGAGAGTGACGTGGTCGCGAAAACTATCAGAGTTCTCGTAGACGCCATCGATTCTGAAAGCGACGTTGTTACCCAGCGGTTGATCGAAGTCGCCGCTGAAGCGTTTGTTTCCGAAAGAGCCGCCCTGCAAAGTTATTTCGCGCAGGGAAGTGAAGCCCGCCTCTTTCGTCACGCGATTAACGACACCGCCACCGCCGCCGCGACCAAACACCATTGAGTTTGGTCCTTTCAATGCTTCGACGCGCTCGACATTGTAGAGATCGCGGTAGTATTGAACGTCATCGCGCACACCGTTGAGGAAGAAGTCGGCGCTGGTGCTGTTGCCGCGGATGACGAGTTGGTCGCGATTGTTCTCGCCTTGATGCGAGGTTATGCCGGGAACGTACGTGACGACGTCCGACACGCTCGACATCGATTGGTCTCGGATCTGTTCTTTGGTTACAACGGAGATCGATTGCGGAATGTCGCGAAGTGGGGTCAGGGTTTTGGTGGCGCTGTTGATGGTGCTGACGCCGTACGCGTCGGTGATGGTCACGATCGCATTCGATGCCACGACGGGCAGAACGATTTCAACGGGTTGAGAGTCGGCGATGAGATTTACGGTCTCAGTTGTTTCGGAAAAGCCTTCGGCCATTACTCGCACCCGATACTCACCCTGGTCAAGTGTCAGCGAGAACTCGCCATTCCGGTCGGTGATTGCGGACGATGAGGGGAGTCCGTTACCGCTGGCCCAGATGTCCGCTCCTGGAATGCCTGCGTGATTCGGGTCAACAACCCTGCCGCGGAGGACGGGTTTGTTCACTGGTGTTTGCGCAAAGGCTGCGTGCGCCACGAGCGCTAAAAACACGAGCAGCAACGACGAGCGAGAAGAGATCCGCATCAGGCAAAACCTTTCCAGAGTTCGCACGAAATTGAAATCCGATTTCAATTTCAGAGAACGAGAATAGACGAGAAGAGTTAGACGGTCAAGAGGCAATTGTAGGGGCGGCCCTCTGTGGCTGCCCGGCATTAGCGTGAAATATTTTCTACGCAAGGGCGGCCACGGAGGGCCGCCACTACAAATACACCGATTGATCCTTAATGTTTGTGCAGGATTAGGGCGGCGAGTAGAGGGATCGTGAGTTCGTGATGGCCCGTGATCGAAAAACCGCGGCCGGCGCCGTTCTCGGTTGGGCGGCGCACGACATTAGTTAAAGGCCGGTACGACTGAATGAAGTCAAAGTTGGCCGTAGTGATATCCGACAGCCGGTGGCCCAGGTTGCGCACGAGGGTCACGCATTTCAAAAACACTTCGGGCAGCACGACTGCCGAGCCCACATTGAGATAAACGCCACCGCCATCCATTCGTCTTACCAACTCCGCGAGCAAGCGGAAGTCTGTGTGCGTCGTTGCTCCCAGTGCGGCACCGTCGAAGGTCGGATGGAAGTGTGCGATGTCGCCGCCGATGGTGATGTGTGCGGTAAAGGGAACTCTAGCTTCGTAGGTGGCGCAGAGTAGTGAATAGTCGCGATGCTTCGGATTCTGTGTGAGCAAAGCGCGTCCGACAGCTTCACCCAGACCGATCTGATCTCTCGCGCCGTCACGCCCGGCGCCGTTAAGTAACTGGCCCGTCTCTTCCGCACCACCAAACTCGCCCTCGGAAAGCGTCGCATCAACGTCTTCGGAAGTCGATCCAACCATCGCGATCTCGGAATCATGGACCAGCACTGAGCCATTTGCAGCGATACCCGACACGTAGCCGCGCTTCATGAGATCGATAATCAGCGGTGCGAGCCCCGTCTTGATCACGTGCCCACCAATTCCCCAGATGATCGGTTTCTTCAACTCACGCGCGCGATGCATGCGTTCAACCAGCTCGCGCAGCGACTGCACCGCGAGCACGTTCGGCAAACTCGCGAGAAAATCGTCGAGCGATGCATCGTCCTCGATCGGCTTCGCAAAATCCTGCAAGTTGACCTTGCTCTTGCGTGAGGCGAGCGGATAGGTTTTGACTTTATCAAGTTCGAGCGGCTGCAAATTGTCGTCGTAAATCGATGGCAAGGTGGCCAAAAGTATAGCACGCGCTAATTATGCCCGGTGCCGTTTCGCGTGAGACGGCCGTTCAATAGCGGGCGGAGGACGTGGCCGGTGTGGGAGCGGCGAGAGCGTGCGACTTCTTCGGGAGTGCCCGCGGCGACGACGCGACCGCCGTGTTCGCCGCCCTCTGGTCCAAGATCGATGATGTAATCGGCTGATTTGATCACGTCGAGATTGTGTTCAATGACCAGGACGGTGTTGCCTAGCGAGACGAGACGTTGCAGCACGTCGAGCAGTTTGTGAACGTCTGCGAAGTGCAAGCCGGTGGTTGGCTCGTCGAGAATGTAGATGGTCCGACCGGTTGCACGCTTCGAGAGTTCCTTCGCGAGCTTGATGCGTTGCGCTTCGCCGCCGGAAAGTGTCGTGGCTGATTGGCCGAGTTTGATGTAACCGAGTCCGACGTCGAGCAGGGTCTGTAGTTTCTGATTGATCTGCGGAATGTTTTCGAGCAACGGCAGCGCTTCTTCAACCGTTGTATCCAGTAGATCCGCGATCGACTTGCCCTTGTACTTCACCGCCATCGTCTCGCGGTTGTAGCGCGCGCCGCGACACACATCACAGAGCACGTACACATCGGGCAGAAAGTTCATCTCGATTCGCTTCATGCCGTC
>DATDFT010000179.1:0-6954 GCA_036522475.1 Pyrinomonadaceae bacterium
GAAGACGTTTCATTGGGAGGTCGTGAATCCGATCAATAACTACGGCGTCAACGTTAACATCGGCAACTACGTAAACTTCACTGACAAATACCAGGGCAAAGGCGGCGTGCTGGATATCAGCTACTGGGTCCTGCCTCACCAAAAACAAGCCGCGATGAGCCAGTTCAAAGAAGTGCGCCGCATGCTCGAGGCGTTTGAGTATTGGTTTGGCAAATATCCGTTTTATGAAGACGGCTACAAGCTGGTGACGGTTTCGTATCCCGGTATGGAACACCAAAGCTCGGTGACTTACGGCAACTGGTTCAGGAATGGTTATATGGCACGTGACCCGTGCGCCTGCGGCGTTGGCTTCAAGTTCGACTTCATCATCGTTCACGAATCAGCGCATGAGTGGTTCGGCAACAACATCTCGATGAAAGATGCTGCCGACATGTGGATTCACGAAGGCTTCGCCAATTATGCGGAGAATCTCTTTGTCGAATACCACTTCGGGAAAAAGGATGCGGAAGATTATGTGATCGGAACTCGTCGCAGCATCCGGAACGATCGCCCGATCATCGGCACGTATGGAACCAATCGAGAAGGTTCGGGCGACATGTATCCCAAAGGCGGGAACATGCTTCACACCATTCGCCACGTCATCAACGACGACGCGAAGTGGCTCTCGATCCTTCATGGACTCAATACTGAGTTCTGGCACCAGACGGTAACGACACAACAGATCGAGTCATACATCAGCAGCAAGGCTGGTATCGATCTGAGCAAGGTATTTGACCAGTACCTGCGAACGACAAAGATTCCGTTGTTGAGATACAGCGTGAATGGAAAGACCCTGTCATTCAACTACGACAGAGTTGTAAAAGGCTTCGCCATGCCGCTTCGGGTGACCATCAACGGAAAGGAGAGAGTTATAACCCCGACCGAAGCAACACAGACGCTTGAATTCCCGGAAGACATCCAGACGTTTAACGTCAATCGAAACTTCTACGTCGAGGTGGAAAACGGCAATTCTTAGTTACGCGAAACGTATTTTCGAAAAAACGCATAGCAATGTGTGAGGTGACTCCTGCCGGCTAGCTATGCTGGACTAAACAGCAGGGGGTGGAACTTCGTCCCAGAGATCAAGGAATTATCAATCGAAAAAAAGTCCCTCCCCTTCCTGCTGTGCGGCAGAGTCGTTCCACCACAAATTCAACCAATAGTTACGGAGGCACATTATGAGTGACCGCAAAACATTCGAGAACAGTGTAACGCCCCTGCCGCAGGAGGAGGGAGTGATTCACAACGGCTTGATGCTAAATGCCGTAAAACCAGAAAACCTGGACGAGAAGATGACAGTCCTCTTCTCCCTCGGACCTTCAAAAGAGGTATTGAACGACTTGGAAGCGAAGGTAGCAAAAGGAGAGACCGTCTCACCCGGCGAATTGCAAAAGTCATATGAATCAAATGACAAGGATCGCGACGCCCTGATCGCATGGCTCAAGAAAGAGGGATTCGAGATCACGGAGGTGTCGGATGACGGCTCGAGCGTGTACGCGCGGGCCTCGGCCAAGCAAATACAGAAGAGTCTCGCCGTTACCATGACTAGCGTAACCAAAGACGGCATCACATACACCTCGGCGCAAGACGCACCGAGTCTGCCAAGCAAAGTTGGGGCGGGAGTGAACGCCATCATCGGTTTGCAGCCCTTCCGGCGTGCGCACAAGTTCAGCCGCATGCGTGTCCCGTATCACGCCAACCGCGCATCGATGAACGGAACAGCAGCATCAACCAAGACGTCCGCAGCCTCAAAGAGCACGACGAAAAAGTCTGCGAAAAAAGGCGGAACTGGAGCTGCTGGACCCACGACCAATATCGCAAATAACCCTCCGTACCTCGTAAGCGAGATTCTGAAGGCATACAACGCTGACGGACTTGGAGTAACAGGTAAGGGGCAAACTATAGCCATACTGATCGACACGTTTCCGGCCGACTCGGATCTTAAGAAGTTTTGGCAACGCAATAACCTCCCGGTCACGATAAGTCAGATCCAGAAAATCAATGTCAAAGGTGGTCAGTTGCCTGCGAAAGAAGGTGAAGAGACACTCGACGCTGAATGGGCAAGCGGGATTGCTCCGGGCGCAAAGGTTAGAATTTATGCTTCCGGCTCGCTCAGCTTTGTGGATCTCGACAGGGCACTCGACCGCATTATTGCGGACCTGCCGGCCCATCCGGGTATGAGGCAACTCTCGATTAGTTTGGGTTTAGGGGAAACGTTTATGGCGCCCGGCGAAGTGATCGTGCAGCATTCGAAATTTCTGCGCCTCGCGGCGGCGGGAGTGAACGTTTTTGTTTCTAGCGGTGACGCGGGATCGAATCCCAGCGCCAGCGGGCATAGTTCGAATGGACCACTTCAGGCCGAGTACGAGTCTTCAGACGTAAGCGTGATTGGAGTAGGTGGCACGACTTTGACTCTCAAGACTAGTGGCGCTGTCAAAAATGAGGTGGGCTGGCCCGGCAGCGGTGGAGGCAAGAGCATCTTTTTCGATCGTCCCGCATGGCAGACGGGAGCCGGAGTACCTGGGGGCACGAAACGGGTTGTTCCGGACGTGAGTCTTGCCGCTGACCCGGACAAAGGCGCTTTCCTGGTTTTTCAGGGAAATGTGGTGCAAATTGGCGGAACGAGTTGGAGCGCACCGGTCTGGGCGGGTTTCTGTGCCTTGATGAATGAAGCGCGCTCGAAGGCTGGTAAACCTTTCCTGCCGTTCCTAAACCCAAAAATCTATCCGCTCCTTGGTACAGCGAGCTTCAGGGACATCACGTCAGGAAGCAACGGAGCGTTCACGGCTGGACCCGGCTACGACATGGTTTCGGGCATCGGCGTGCCAAACATCAAGAAATTGATCGCGGCGCTTACATAATTCGTGCGAGCGGGGTTGGTCAGTAAGCAGTCGGAGCCTGAGCGCCAAGCGGCGCGTCATATGAGCGCCGAACAACGTGAGGCGCGTCGCCCCTGGTAAGCGTGCGCACAGATCGTGGAGCTCTGAAAGAGCGGAATAACTTGACGTTTGTATTTCGCACTTTCAGTGGTCTGTTCAAACATTCTGCCTACTAACCAGGGGCGACGCGCCTGACGTTGTTCGGCGCTTGCCCCTGGTTTTTATATTGCGCGCCTTTGGCGCTTCACACGACTTTTGTGCAACGCCCTACCAGTCTTCACTCACGCTGGTTTGCGTGGCGGTGAACATACGCGAAGACTGCTGTTTCCCAGTAACTCATACGCAAGCACCTTCGCTCCGTACGGAGAAAAACCCGTCTTCGGTGTCATGTTCCGCAACTTCTGAATCGTCAAATAATGCGCCACGCCGAGCGGGTATTCTTTACCGGGGGAATTCTTAGTCAGAAAATCACCGAGCACAGCGAAGAAATCTCCAGCCAGGTCAACATTGACTTTCGCAGCGGTGGCAATCACCGCCGACACACCATTCGCATTTAGCTGTTGGACGATCGACGAGCTCCCGGGCGCGGCGGTCGAACAACCATTTACTACAGCCACTGAAGGAGTCTTAAAGCGCCGCACAATCAATGCAGGGGCGAGTCGCGGGCTGTCTTCGTAATACAAAGAGTTGCTGTCCTGATGCGCCAGGATAAATAATGAAACCGGATCCGGTTCGCTTACTTCACCACTAATCCACGTAATGAAAGCGCCCATTTCGCCAATCGATTCAACTTTCCAGGTTTGAAACCAATCTGAAAAATGCTTACTCGCAGTGCTCAACTCTTCGGGCACGCCTGACGCGTTCGCGGGCGGCGCTACCACTACCCAACTGCCGATACATTTCGAGTAGGGTTGATAGTCCTGAATTTCGAGCGGCGTCTGAATACGGAAATGGAAGCCGACAAAGTCCCTCTTGCCATCGAAATCATGGACCATTATGCCGAGCGGAATTAAGAATGGCGGTTCGTCCTTATCAGCCGACAACATGCGGACGAAGATCGACGGAGGGTCGGCAGGATCTGTGCGATCACGGTGGCGACGTATGAACGCAGCAAAATCCTCTTTTGCTTTAAGGGCATCCGCGTTAGTGGGATCCGGTGGGAATAAAAGATTGTAGAGCTCCAACCCAACGAATCCCAGATCCGTATCAGTCGCAGCAACGTCGAAATCGTGCAGTAGAGTTTGTTGGAGGTATTGGCGGGTTGCTTTTGCGCTCCGAGCCAACGTCCAACTGACGTACTGACCTTCGGGCCATGCGTTGTCTCGAAAGATACCAACCTGAGTAGAGTCGTCGAGCTCAATAAAGTGAAGCGCGCCATCAGGTCTTGGGGAAGAGGCTCCTTGTTGGACAGCCACTCTTATTGGGTCGATCCCCGCCAGTGAGTCTTGCACCGGCTGACGGATCTCGCATTTCTTTGCGGCTTCAGCATTCGACGCGACACATAACGGGATGGAGAGCTCGTCAACGGGCATCACACCATCGGCCCAGAAAGTAATGGCAACCGACCCGGTGCCTTCCTGACCGAGCGGGCGAAGATTTATTCGTGCTCTCCCGAAACTGAAGTCGCGCGTCGCGTTCTCCCTCAGCATTTCAAAAGGATCTCGCGGTACGTTTACCCCTGAGTTGAGCGCCTGACGAAGGCGTTTAAGATCTACGCGCAGAGGGAGAGGTACGATTAGTCCCGGAGTTTTGAAAAACTTTTTATCCGGGACAATCACCAACTTCAGCTCGATGTCTGGCCTGTTCGAATCTACCAGCGCCAATTTTTTAAGCGTGTCGCCCGCAGCCTGATGAAAAACGTCCGAACCCTCCCGATAAGCCAATGCTGCAAGATCCAGAACAAGTGAATAGTCCTTGCCAGCCGGTTGCAGAAAAGGCACGGGCGAAAAGCTAAATGTAGGAGATGCAGGCTCGGCCCATGCGTTCCACGTCAGCTCGGCTTCTGTGAAGCCTGCGCCGGGAACTGGAAAAGGAGGTCTAGCCCTGTGACGAGCCCGCGTGGGAGGAGGGGTAGGCTCCGGAGGCGGCGGCGCCGCCGCATCACTGATTGGCCGAGGCGGTTCGCCCGGCTTCATAGCGAAATTGATCGTCTTCGACTCACCAGGAGACACCGCAACCTCGAATATCTTTCGATCGCCTGGGAGATCTACAGTTACGTAATACACGCCAGCCGGGACTGAAACTTTGAATATCCCGGATTCGTCTGTAAGGACCGCGCGTTGAATTCCCGCCTTTGCGCTCGTGATTGTGACGGACACATCCGGAATGGCAGCGCCATTCGGACCGGTCACTCTCCCGGCAATTTGGCTGGTTTTCTGTTGCGCCATCACGAGCAGGCAGAGAAACACAATCACGCCGGCAACCTTTAATCCGAACCTGTATTTACTCAATTGCATGTGTCCGCAAACGACCAGTTACCACCCGCTTGCCTCCAGTAGCGAAGCAGACTCTGTGGCGTGGAAGAATACGGCGCCACGATGATCACGGGATAACACGGAGGCAGATCTTCGGGCTGAAGTTTAAGCACATCTTTTTCCTTCACCCCTCGGTCTCGCATAAGCTTTTCCAACTGCTGTTCAGAAATTGTTCTCTGCCACGCACCCGTATTCACGACAATTGGTCGCCAACTCGAGGAGGTAGATCTGGCAAACGGGGAGTAGGAGGCTTCGGCTAAATGCGTATGCGAGAAAATAAAAAGCGAAAAAGGCCTGGTGCTTCCAAGAGCACGCAACCGCGTGAAGGTGTCGATAAGATATTGCTGATAGATGGAGTCACGGGAACTCGTCAGCGCGCTTGCACCCGCCCCAAGCGTTGCTTTTGGACATAACTCCACGCGTAGTGGTTTACGGTTTCTGGTGTCTTCCGCGACGATAGCCGCGCGAACGTCGCAAATGCTCTGTATTTCTTTGTCGGTGAGATCTGAGAGCTTAGCGCCAAAACTCCCATCGTTGAGCGATTTCTCTACGAGGGTGCGCAGAGGATCATCTTTAGGAATCGAATCAGCGAAGAAACGATCGCCGGCTTTGCGAATCGCGACAGTATCCCACTTCACCCCATTTTGTGCACCGACAACTGCACCGTTTTGCGTCCACGAGCTCTGAAGTAAAGTGGAGACAACAAGCCTTCCCAGAGCTATGGCGAGGCCGATAGTACCCTCCGCCTTGTAGCCATACCGAACCCCTATCAACTCGCCCTGTATGTTATCTATGATTGGATACTTCATCTCGTACGAGTTATAAAATTTCTGTACGAACTGTTCACCCCACGGCCGTTGCATGTAAGTAACACCGTTGCTGTCTACGAACGGGGTGGGCCATTTTGAGAACTGGTTTGGGTCTTTCCCAATCTGGTGTCCGTGCTCTGCGTAAATCAGCGCATCTGCGGAGAGCCAATAACCATCCGTTGGAATCTTCACACGATCAGCGGGAGCGGCGATGGCCCTTAACACTTCAGCAGTAAGCGCCGGAAATCGGAGTGAGGCATCGTGATTTCCCGGGATGATAAAGACTCTGTTATCTCCCGATACGGCGAAGGCGCGAATTGAATCAAGCTCAGCTTGATGCGCGGCGATCACAGTCTTTAACCGTGTTAACGCTTGCCCTTCCGTGCAGCTTAAATTCTCATCGGGATAGATGCAGTCGTTCTGAAGAGACTGCCACAACTCGAACGTGTCTCCGTTCAAAATCAGATCGATCTGTCCGTTTCCTTCGCGGTTCAGTTGCTCGAGAAACAGCTTGAATTCCGTAGCCCACCGAGCATCTTCGTACGGGTGCCATTTGCCGTCCGGTGTTTTCCCTACTCCAAAATGTGTATCGCTAATGAAAACTGTTATCCGAGGGTTTTGTGCTGTAACTGCTGACGCAAGGATGGCGAGCAGGACGGGAATGCAGCAGAGTCGTCGGGCATGGGTGATCATGGGGCCTCCGGTGAGTTTCAGCCAGTCTGTTTACGCGCGAATGCTAGTTCCGGCCAACTT
>DATDFT010000180.1:0-4182 GCA_036522475.1 Pyrinomonadaceae bacterium
CACGCTGTTTTATTGTCGCGAAGACAATACTGGAACGTGTCGCATTAAGACGCTCGTGTGGCAAGTGCCGGTTGAAGTGGTCAACGATCCAAGTGCGCCGAGCGACGTGAAGCTGCAAGGCAAGTTAACCGCAGACTAACAATGATGAATTCGATCGTGCGTGGAAATCCGTCTGACGATCGGTTAATATCGCGGCTCCCCTAAATCCATAAAGCAAGGAGTGAGGCCGTGGCTGATAAACCATTTCTCACTGACATCAAGACTTTGCGCGAACGCGCGCGACAACACATCGAGAATGGAGCTGTGACCGAGGGCTACAGCGCCGACCGTGAAACCGTGATCAAGCTTTTGAACGAAGCGTTGGCCACCGAGATAGTTTGTACGTTGCGATACAGGCGTCATTACTTTATGGCCTCGGGCATCAACGCCGAGAGCGTGGCCGCCGAGTTTCTGCAACACGCCAACGAGGAACAAGGCCACGCGGACGAGATTGCGCAGCGCATCGTGCAGCTCAAAGGCGAGCCAAACTTCAATCCCGAAGGATTGCTGATGCGCAGTCACGCCGAGTACGTCGAAGGCACTTCGCTGCTGGACATGATCAAGGAAGATCTCGTGGCGGAACGCATCGCGATCGACAGTTATCGCGAGATGATTGCCTACCTCGGCAACGACGATCCGACGTCGCGACGCATGATGGAAGGCATTCTCGCGGTCGAGGAGGAACACGCCGACGACCTCCAGAATTTTCTGGATAAGATGGGCTGACGAGATCTCTGAATATGGGTCCTGTAGGACATAGGGCCTATATTTGTTAGTCTTCCGCTGATTGTCCGAACGCGAGTCAAACCAAGCTAACCCCGGCCGGCCGACGATGTGCCGTAGTTGCGGGGCAATCGTCGGCGCAGGTCAGCCTCAATGCGCCGTCTGCGGTGCGCCCACCGCCGCTCAACCGCGGGATTCGAGCCAGCCACCGGCAGATAAAGAAACCGTTAGGTTCGCGCGCGCGGTTCTCAATCGTCCTTACAAATTCACGATCGCGCTGCTCGTCGCGAATGTCTTCGTCTATCTCTTGATGTGGGAATCGAGCGGCGCGGCGCTCGCGGTTTTGCAACGCGGCTTTTCGGATGTGGTGCTGATCGCGTATGGCGCGAAGGTCAACTACCTCATCAACGCTCCGTATCACCAGTGGTGGCGCTTCGTCACACCGATGTTCGTCCACATCGATATCCTGCACCTGTTCATGAACATGTTCAGCCTGCTGATACTCGGGCCGTTTGTGGAAAAACTTTACGGGTCGGCGAAGTTTGTCGTGTTCTGGGTAGTGACGGGCATCGCGGGTACGGTTGGAAGTTACTTGACGGTGCGGCCGAGTCTGGCGCATGGCGCGCTCGGAAGTTTTATCTTTCACGGTGCTGACGTTCCTTCGGCGGGTGCGTCCGGTGCGTTGTTCGGACTTGTCGGCGTGCTGTTTGTGTTTGGGATCAAGTTTCGTCACGAGCTGCCGGAAGGTTTCAAGCGCGTCTTCGGCACGGGACTGCTGCCGATTATCTTGATTAACTTATTCATCGGGTTTATCGGCCGCAGTTTTATCGGCAACTCGGCACACCTCGCCGGACTTTTTTCGGGCGCAGCACTCGCGCTGTTCGTCGATTATCGACGACCCGGAGCGCGCGCGAGTATCACAACTATCTGGCGCGTGCTGCAGGTCATCTCGCTGGCTGTGATCGTCGTGGCCGGTTATAAAATCGTGCGCAACTTCAATCGTCCGGTGCTCGCGCGTAACGTGCCCGCGCCCAGCAGTAATGATCGGTTTCGCGACTACGTGGCTGCGATGAACCCGCTTCAGGAAAAAGTCGCGGCCGTGATTCATAACAACGATTTGAGTGATATCGAGGCCATCTCAAAGCGCGCGATGCAGGCGCCCACTCCCGATGCGCGCGCCGCGGATTTGCGCATGAGTTTGTTGGTTATCCTTTCGAATTTTACGGAGGCTGCGACAGCGAGTACCACGGAGAATGGACCCCGGCGAGTGCCGAAGTGGGACCAGAAGTTGATCGATGAGTACACCAAGTGGCAAAAGGAATATGACGATTGGTTGAAAGTCGCGGCCAAAAGCTACGCGAATTAAATTTCAGGAGAGATTATGGAGATTAAGAAAGTCGGAGTTTTGGGATGTGGACTGATGGGTTCCGGAATCGCACAGGTAGCGGCGACTGCGGGTTTTGAGACTGTCGTAAAAGAAGTTTCTGAAGATTTGATCGCGCGCGGGTTTGGCGGCATACAGAAGTCGTTGGCGAAGTTTGCGGAAAAAGCAACGATCACTGCGGATCAGGAGAAGGATATTCGCGGACGGCTGACAGGCACGACGTCGTTCAATGCGCTCGCCGATTGCGACATCATCATCGAAGCGATTGTCGAGAACCTCGACGAGAAGCGCAGCACGTATCGCCAGTTGGACGAACTCTGCAAACCGGAAACCATCTTCGCGTCCAATACTTCTTCGCTGTCGATCACGGAGATGATGACGGCGACGTCAGCCGAGCGCCAGCGACGTTTTATCGGCATGCACTTTTTCAATCCCGTGCCGCTGATGAAGCTGGTCGAGGTCGTGAAAACGATTTTGACGGACGACGATGTTTACGAGCACGCGGTGGAGTTTGGCAAGAAGCTCGGCAAGGTTCCGGTCCGCGCTGGCGACAAGACGGGTTTCATCGTTAACCGGCTGCTGGTGCCGTACATGCTCGATTCGATTCGTGCGCTCGAGGAAGGCGTCGGGTCGATTGTCGATATTGATAGCGCGATGAAGCTTGGCTGTGGTTATCCAATGGGCCCGTTCACGCTCGGCGATTTCGTCGGTCTGGACACGACGTATTACATCGCGGAGATCATGTTCAACGAATTCCGTGAGAAGCGCTTCGCCCCACCACCACTACTGAAGCGCATGGTTCTGGCAGGCCTCTACGGCCGCAAATCGGGCCGCGGCTTCTACGACTACACCGACCCCAAAAACCCCACCCCGATGAACCTGGTGTAAACAATAGCCGGAATCGACAACAAATAGCCGTTTTCGGCAAAAGATAGTCATCGCTTGATGTGTCTTCCGATGGTAGCATCACTCTCAGAAGGGAGAACCATAGCAAATGAGTGAAGACCTCACAAAGAAATTACCGACAAGCGACAAGGACGAAATCCTCACGGCAATCAAGAAACTTGACGCACGACTTGGCCGTCTCGAACAAACGGTGGATGAAAGGCTTTACGATACCCGTCCCATGTGGCATAGGCTCGAGGCCGATATTGGTCAACTGCGGACCGGGGTAGAGAGATTAGAAACTGCGGTAGAGAGATTAGAAACTGCGGTAGAAAGATTAGAAAAAGGTCAGGAAGAACTGCGGAGCTCAGTGCGCGATGTTAGCCGTGATCAGATCGTAATTAACGACGTTGTTCGCAAGATACAGCTCGACTTTCACGCAATTGACGACAGACTCCACCGACTCGAAGTAAATCGCAACTGATAAATTCATCAACTTGATGCGCTTCCGAGCATCTCCTATACTGCCAAACGTCGTAACTATTCAGCTCGCGGAGTCCGGTCGCTTGCAGCCTACTGTCCACGAAGGTCATCTCAATGCCGAAACTTTTCGTTTTGCAATCGTTGCGAGTCGCTGGAATGAATTGATCTCGGGGCGACTCGTGGAAGGCGCACTCGACGCGCTGAAGCGATTGGGAGCAGGAAACGAGCAGGTTGACTTATACCGCGTGCCGGGTGCGTTTGAGATTCCGCTGCTGGCGTTGCGACTCGCACAGTCGCGGAAGTTTGATGCAATCATTTGTTTGGGTACCATTATTCGCGGACAGACTCCGCATTTTGACTACATTGCCAGCGAAGTCGCGCACGGAATTTCTCAGGCTGCTTTAACGACGGGAATTCCGGTAGTATTCGGTATCGTCACTGCCGACACGGTCGATCAGGCCATCGATCGCGCGGGAGTGAAACTGGGAAACAAAGGGTTTGAAGCCGCCATGACGGCGGTGGAACTGGTAAATCTTTACAAGGAAGCTTTTGAGTAAGGCCGCCGAAACGCGGCTGTGGTAATTCTATGGGTTCGCGACGTAAGGCGCGTGAATGCGCCTTGCAAATGCTCTTTGCGGCTGACGTTGCCGAAATGCCTGCGGACGAAG
>DATDFT010000181.1:0-5189 GCA_036522475.1 Pyrinomonadaceae bacterium
CACGAGCGCCGCCGTCTCATCGTCAACGCTTTCGGCTAACGCACGCGATGACTGTCCAGTCTGCTCGTCACACGGAACCAGTTCGAGATGAATGCCCGCATGTTGAACATAAGTTCGCACCACTTCGAGATACTGCGGATGCGCTGCGCTCGACGCGATTGCTTTTGAGCGCCTCGTAACTCGCTCGGCCATTAACACTGCTTCAGCCAACGCGGTCGAACCGTCGTACATCGACGCGTTCGCCACCTCCATACCGGTCAACTGACACACGAGTGTTTGAAACTCGAAGATCGTTTGCAGCGTGCCCTGTGAAATCTCCGGCTGGTAAGGCGTGTAAGCAGTGAAGAACTCAGACCGTGAAAGAATATGATCGACGATTGTCGGAATGTAGTGCGAGTAAGCGCCGGCGCCTTTGAAACTGATGCGACGTGCACCGGCGTTGCGCGCGCCCATCTGTTCGAAACGATCGAGTAGTTCGATTTCGGAAAGTGCCGCGGGAGTGTTGAGCGGTCTTTGTAGACGCAGATTCTGAGGAATTGAATCGAATAATTGGTCGGCCGATCCGAGCCCAATTGCCTCGAGCATTTCCTTGCGCTCTTCCGGCGCGTTAGGAATGTAGCGCAAAGTTATTCTGTCTCAGCTTTCGTAAAGTCTTCGTACTCAGCGGCGGTCAACAAGCTATCGACCTCACCGGCGTTCGACATCTTCAGCCGGATCATCCAGCCTTTACCGTAAGGGTCGGAGTTGACTGTTTCAGGTTCGTCCGCGAGCGATTCATTGATTTGCGCTACGACTCCGGCGATCGGAGTGAAGACTTCGGAAACTGCTTTCACCGATTCAACTGACCCAAACGATTCATTCGCCGCAAACTCATCACCGGCTTTTGGCAATTCGACGTACACTACGTCACCGAGTGAGTTCTGCGCGTAGTCAGTGATGCCGATGACGGCCGTCTCACCATCCACTCTCACCCATTCGTGATCTTTGCTGTAGTGCAGATCTTCCGGAACGTTCGCCATGGATCCTCCATCCTTCTATCTTGATAATCGTCCTTGATAATCGTCGTCTCTATTTAGACCGTTTGTAAAACGGCGTCTTCACGATTTGTGCGCCGACGAGTTTTCCGCGCACATCAACCTGGATCTGCTGCCCTACGTTCGCGTGTTCGATCGGAACGTAAGCAAGGCCGATATTCTTCTTTAGAAATGGCGCGGGACTACCGGACGTTACATGGCCAACTCGTTCGCCATTGATGACCACATCCTGGTGATCGCGCGCGATCCCACGCTCAGTCACTTCAAAACCGGCCAGCTTGCGCTTCACCCCTTGCTGTTTTTGTTGCGCGAGGGCCTCGCGACCGTTGAAGTCGCCCTTATCAAGTTTACAAATCCATCCGAGATTTGCTTCGAGTAACGTGGTCGTTTCGTCGATGTCGTTGCCGTAGAGCGCCATGCCGGCTTCGAGTCGCAGAGTGTTGCGTGCGGCGAGGCCGCAGGGAAGTACGCCTGTTGGTGAACCAGTGTCGCCGGCGTCGAGAATCTTGTTCCAGAGTTGTTCGGCGCGATCGGATGCTGCGTAAACTTCGAAACCATCTTCACCGGTGTAGCCGGTGCGCGAGACGATTGCGTCGATGCCGTCAACGCGCCCGCGAGTGAAGTGGTAATACTTGATTTCCGCGAGTGGCAAGTCAGTCAGCTTTTGCAGGATCGTTTGTGCGTCCGGACCTTGCAGCGCGAGTTGGCAGTAATCAGCGCTGACGTTTTTCAACTTGACCGATTCGCTGGCGTGATTCGACGTGATCCATTGCCAGTCTTTATCAGTCGTGCTGGCATTGACGACGAGAAGCAGGTGGTCTGCTGCGAAACGACAAATCACGAGGTCGTCAACGACCGTGCCCTGTGGCGTTGTCAGGGCTGAGTACTGCGCCTGGCCGTCGATCAGTTTGGTTACGTCGTTGGAAGTGATGCGGTTAACAAAAGCGATTGCGTCACTGCCGCGAACATCGATCTCGCCCATGTGCGAGACATCGAAGAGGCCGGCGTGGGTTCGAGTGCGCAGGTGTTCTTCGATTGTTCCGGCGGGATACTGCACGGGCATATCCCAACCGCCGAAGTCGACCATGCGGGCACCCAACTGCCGGTGGGCGCTATTGAGTGGGGTTTGTTTTAGTTGCGAAGCCGTTGCGGTCAAGTCACTCACCACGCGCCCGAATCACCCGCGACGCGTCGTTTAAATTAAGGAATAACAGGTGAAGCCGCAACGTAGCATGCGCCGTTCGGTGCGTCAAGCGAGGGGGATGTTGTCGAAAGAGGCAAGTGCCGCCCGGATGCAAAAGGCGGTGCATTTAACGGTCACTCAACACATTCAAAGGCCGTTAACCAACCGTGTCGCGCGTCTGCGTTTGCTTGAGGCGCTTGGTTATCAAATGAGGTCCCGGTTTTTGATTTATACGTAAAAGTACTCAAAGAGATCTTAATGTAATTATTAACGCACGAACTTCTCTCACCTACTTGCGCTTGTTTGAGTGCATTCATCGCTGATAGTCCGCCAATTTCCGTAAGACAATATACGGCGGCCATTCGCACGCCGGCGCTAGGGTTCTGTTGCAAGGCAAGCGCCAGCTTAGGTAGTGCTGGTTGTCCCATTTGTCTTACGCCGAGAATTGCTGGTTGAAAAGTCATCGAACTACTATGGAGACCGTTAGTCAAATTCAAGTGTGAAATAAGCAGGTCAAGCGCCTCAGTTGCCTTTAACTCCCCGAGTAGTTGCGAACCTTCGCGCCAAAGAAAATAACTTGAGGGTTGTCTTTCGAAGTCGAGATCTGGCTGATCCATGGCCTTCATTAATGAGCGAATAACCAGTTGTCTACAATCACTCGATTGACGAGCCGTACCCAAGAGAATATTTCTCGCTTGTAGAATCTGATTGTAGTCGCCTGATGACAAGTGCTCCACAGTCGTTCGAACTTCCCCAGCGTCGTGTTTGCAAAAGTCATTTCCGATTTTATTCGTGAATTCTACTGGGCGGTTTACTGGTTGGCCATTACGCGTTGTAGACCAATTATGAATCGCAACGGTCAGGAAGAAGAGTCCGAGAATTGCTGGTGAAAGTCTGACGACCATAGTTAACTCGTTAATACAACCCGGGTCCCCAATGCACACTAAAAAGCCCATCTCTAAAAGTCATCTCCGCGTGGAAACCAACGAAACACTCCTTTTTTCCGTTGTACGCCTTGATAAGAAAATTCCATTTGGAGTGATGTGCAACGAGTGTTTGGCCGGCGCCATTCTTGAGATTAGGGCCAGGATGATCAATCCATCCGCCGCTTTTATTGTCGGATCGAATGATGGAACCTGGGTCTACGTGATCGGAAAAGGTTCCAACGTGCTCAGTTTTGGGATCATTATCGCCCTTACGTAAAGTCCAGTACGTGACGTTCATCAACTGTTGTAGAATCCAATGGCCCTTCGAATCCACTTTGTTCTCACCGATACTAGCAATTCCTCCTGCGCCGAGACCAGAAATAGTCACGGTAAAACCCAATCCAGGATCATTGTGATAATAGTTCTCCCCATTTTTCATCCCATTCACGGCGTCTCCAGTGAAAGATACTGAAACGTCACAGTCCTGACCCTGACCTTTGTTGTCAATTATTGCGCGATTATTAGTTACAACCGTGCTTTGCGGTACCAGCACGGTAGATGCAAGCGTGAGGGAGACTTCCATGGGCGCCATTCCAGAGTACGCCGTTGGGGTCTGCGGCACCCATTCGTGGTAATCATCATTCCAAACGGTTTCATACGTCGTTCTACCTTCGGTTCCGGAAACGTTGAGGGTAGTAGTCAACTGCGTTGTGGAGGCAAAACGTAGCGGCAAAGACTGGGCTAGACTAGCCATCGTGAAGGTGGTCGACAGCAAACCCCTCGAGTGCCCCGTCCCAAAATTAACCATTGCGGCGGCTACTGCACAAGATTCCGGCATGTCGTCAACGACGCAACCATTGGTATCGAAAATGTCCGAGTATCTGGAATCCATTATCCCACCAAAACGCCCCTCGCTTATTTCACCGGGAGCGGGTGGGTTGTCAGGTGGGGCAGTTGCAGACAACGTCACATCAGACCCGAAGGGATCGAATTCATCCCGCGCATAGCCGCCAAAAACCGTGCTGTTGTACTCGCTGGTTCCTGCAGGTGAGGTATGCTTCCATGTGACCTGATTAGCAGTTTGCTTTGCGAGCACTCGCTCACCAGCATAAACATACCCAACCTGCTTCTGGCCGCGCCGTCGATTTCAGCAATGATTGCTCCCTTGAGGACAGTTGATCTGAGATAGTACCTGGTCACAGCAGGGTCATAGTTATAAGAGTCCCAGATAACTTCCTTCACTTTCTGACCATCGCCATCGTAGCTGCTATCCATTATTTTTGTAATGTACGACCCGAGCGCTGCAATCCACATGGGTGCTTCCATGCGACTTGGCTGGCCGGCTGCATCGAAATAGTAGTTTCGTTCTTCAAGCGAAATGTTTCGGCCATCGTTATCGTATCCCCAACCGTTACGTCGATTGTTAACGTAAACGGCGGAGTCAGAGTCGACAAACTGGTTCCAGGTGCTGGTATTGCGGGCAGTCAGGTTGGAGAAAGCATCGTAGCCAAAAGTTTGATTGTAAGGAACGGCGCCTCCATCCTGGCGAGCGGCCCCACCAGTGGCAGCAACAGTTAATCGACCCTCCTGGTCATATGAGAATGAACGATCAAAATTGCCGTCCTGTATGTTATCCAGAAACTTGATCCGGCCATCATTAAAATAATCAAAGTTCTGGACCATGGCGCCAATCGAAAACTGATTTGTTTGCAATCGCGCGTTGTAGCGGCGAGAAATTATCTGATTCGTCCCATCGGTGAAATTTTTGAGCGCACCCCACGCTCGATAGGAAAAAGAGTTCGCATACTGCGAGACATTCGCATACAAGGTGTCTGCGCCACTAACACCGTTTATGCGGCCCGTGCTGTCGTAGCTGTAGACGATCGACATATTCGTAGCATCGGTAATTTTCGTGAGCGCTCCGCCGAGATTGTAGTCATAGCTAAGTTTGAATTTGCCGTCGCCCGCATTTGGGTTTGCCACCCCAGTGAGGGTTCGGATTTCAGCCTTCAAGCGTGATAACTGGTCGTATTGGTATTCTACGTT
>DATDFT010000182.1:0-23477 GCA_036522475.1 Pyrinomonadaceae bacterium
GCGTAAAAACTTGTTTGCCACACGCAGGCGAAAACGGCTAGAATGCGTGAGCCAGGTTTTGGCGGGGTCTACCCAACCCCTTACCCACGAAATCTCACACATTGAGCTCTACTAACTTTCTTGCCGCCAATGCCCTGCCGATTTTCAGGAGAGACGAAATGCCGACAATTGCGTCGCCACGAATACTGATAGTAGATGACGAAGTTGAAATAACCGAGATTCTCGCCGACCTCCTCAGTGAAGACTATGAGTGCACCCGCGCCGGTTCAGCCGAAGAGGCGCTGGCACGTTTGCAAGACAGCGAATTTCATCTGGTGATCAGCGATATCACGATGCCCGGTATGAGCGGGTTGGACATGATTCCTCACGTTAAGGAACTCTCGCCCGACACTGTGGTTGTGATGATCAGCGGCATGCAGACGGTCGAGAGTGCGATTGGCGCTCTGCGACTCGGCGCGTTCGATTACCTGATGAAGCCGTTTGATCTGAGGCAAGTGGAAGCTGTCGTCAAACGTGCGCTCGAGCATCACGATCTCGTAGTAGCGAAGCAGCGTTATGAAAATCATCTCGAAGAGTTGGTTGAACAGCGCACCGCCGAACTCGACCGTGCTTTGAATTCTCTTGAAGGCGCTTATCGTTCGACACTCCAGGCGTTGACTGCCGCACTCGAAACGCGCGACTCGGAAACTCACGGGCACTCGGAACGCGTGGTCACTTACAGTTTGCGACTCGGGCGCGAATATGGATTAAACAGCGTTGAGATGAAGTCGTTGGAGTTTGGATCGCTGCTGCACGACATCGGTAAGATCGGAGTGCCTGACTCGATCTTGCGAAAGCCTGCGAAGCTCACGGAGGAAGAGTGGGTACGCATGCGCGAGCATCCGCTGCACGGACAGCAGATCTTGCGCGGCATCGAGTTTTTGCAGGGCGCCGCACGCGTGGTAGCGCAGCATCACGAGAAGTGGGACGGCACTGGTTATCCTCTCGGATTGCGCAGCGAGGACATTGACATCTGCGCGCGGATCTTCTCAGTGGCGGATGCGTTTGACGCGATCACGAGCGATCGCGTGTACCGGCGCGGCAAGCCTTACGAAGCAGCAGCGCAGGAGCTCGACGATTGGGCCGGACGGCAGTTCGATCCGAAGGTCGTTGCAGCATTCCACCGCGTGCCGAAAGAGGATTGGGAAGAACTACATCGACTCTCGCTCATGCCGAAGCCGGATCAGTTTGACGTGCGGCAAGTGATGCAGATGATGGAAGCGCGGCTCGAGGTTGCGGTTAGTTAGCCACTAAAAGGCACAAAAGCCGCAAAAAATGATTTGTTTCTCTTGTGCCTTTTTGTGGCTAATTCTGAGCTGAGGGAACGACGTAGCCGCGACGAGCATAAAGACTAAGGCCCACTCTTCGTGAGGCAACCTCGATGCGGCGATATTCGCCGGGTGTGGCATCAGCCAGTGGTCGCTTCGGTCGATAAGTCACGACGTACTCAGCGCCGATTGCCTGTGCGACTTCACTCGCCTCGGCCAACATCTCCTGGCTATTAAGCGGCAGCATGATTTTCCCGCCAGTTTCTTCAGCGACATTCTTCAGCGCCTGCTCACTCTTTTTCACTTCAGCTTCGTAAGCTTTGCGCATGCGACGCATGGCCGGATCGAATCTGATGCCGATACCGAACGACGGTGAACGAGTCGTGCCCGGCGGCAGCGTCGGATCTGTCGCGGTAATCGGATCGGAGCTGGGCGGACGCTGTCCGGTTGAAGTTGATGAGGATTGTTTGTCGTTCTTCTGTTGCACGAATTCCGTGTAGCTGATGATGTGTACTGTGGCACGCGCCGCGATCAGCTTACGTATTGCGTCGTCGCGATCGACTTTGCCGCCGGGCGTATCAACACCGTCAGTGATCATCACTACGTGCCGGCTTCCTTCGGGTCGTTCTCTCAGTTGCACACTCGCGTTCGCGATCGCTTCAGAGATGCGCGATCGTTTCGTCGACAGGAGTTTGTTCTTCAGGGTGCGAAGCACTGCAGTCTTGTCGGTGGTCCATGGTTGAAGCATCTCGGACGTGTTGCCGGATTGCATGACGGCAATCGAATCCCCGTCCGCAAGCTTCGTGATTAATTTTGATGCGACTTGCCGCGTCAGGCTCGTACTCTTCGACATCCCTCCGAGGCCGCTCGACTCGCCACCGGTGTCGAGTATGAACAGGACGTTTGCGGGGATGTGCCGGACGCTGCGGAGTTGCTGTATTACACCGTCTTCGAGCACGAGAATATCATCGAGCTCGAGTGTTGGGTCATAGTGGCCGTATGAGTCGAACGCGACGACAGGCAGGCGAACTTCTTCAGTAAATACTTTGACAGATTCTTCCGGGGATGGAGAAGGTTTTGGGGAAGCTTGCGGTTTAGCTGGCTCCTGCGCGGAAGCAATGGCGAAGAAGGCCGTAATCAAAAGGAGTCCGGTTGTGCGTCTCAGGCAGAACATTTCGGGATTTGGCAGTTTGGATGCCTCTTGGAATCCTAAGTTGCCTAAGGTTTAAATCTCCTTTCGGGCCTGGGCTTGGACGGCAGTGATTGCTATTGCGTCGACGATGTCGTTTGCCGTGCAGCCTCGCGACAGATCGTTGGCGGGTTTGTCCAGGCCCTGCAAAATTGGTCCGATGGCGGTGGCGCCCGCTAACCTTTCCGTTAACTTGTACGCGATGTTTCCCGCTTGGAGGTCCGGAAAGATCAAGACGTTCGCCCGTCCCGCGACAGGCGAACCCGGAGCCTTTGACTGCGCAACACTCGGAACCAGCGCTGCATCAGCCTGAAGTTCTCCATCGATCAACAGCTCCGGCGCACGCGCTTTAACAGTCCGTGTTGCTTCGACCACTTTATCGATCAGCTTGTGTTGCGCGCTGCCTTTGGTCGAAAACGAAAGCAACGCGACGCGCGGCTCTGCACCGAGCAACGCTCTGCACGAATCAGCCGCAGCCAAAGCGATCTCCGCAAGCTCGACTGCACTCGGCTCGATCACCACGCCGCAATCCGCATAAATCATCCCGCCGTCACTGCCAAACTCACTGTTGCGCAGCGCCATCAGAAAGAAACTCGACACTAACTTGAATCCCGATTTGACACCGATGCAATGAAGCGCCGCACGCACCGTGTGACTGGTCGTGTTCGTAGCGCCTGCCACTGAACCATCCGCGAGCCCCGATCGCACCATCAAGTTGCCGTAGTACAACGGATCGGAAACGAGTGTGCGCGCCTCATCAGCCATCAAGCCTTTGGCCCGGCGTAGTTCGTGAAACAGTGCCACCATCTTTTCAAAATCAGCGGCGCGCTTGTGATCGATGATCGTGACGCCGCCGAGATCGAGACGACTATCTCGCGCGATCGAGCGGATCGTCTCATCGTTACCCAACACAGTGATACGCGCGATGCGGCGGCTGGTAGCTTCAGCAGCGGCGACGACGGTGCGCGGATCGTTCCCCTCGGGAAGCACGATGTGTTGCGGCCTCGAGGCGGCCCGATGTCGGATGCGGTCCAGGATGTCCATGCGCGATACTGTATAATCCGCGTATGTCAGAATCAAACCTGCGAAGCCGGATGACCAACCTGCTGCTCGTCATTCCCAACCTGCTTCATCTGAGCGCGCGCCTGATGGTCGATCCCCGCGTGCCTGCGAAGGAAAGACTGCTGGTTGCGGGCGCGATTGTCTACGCGATCATGCCGTTCGACTTCATTCCCGACATGATTCCGTTTGTCGGACAGGTTGACGATGTTTACCTGATTGCGTTGACCCTGCTGCGTTTGATGAGCGTGACTGAGCCGCGCGTCGTGCGCGAACACTGGCGCGGCGGTGGTGACGTAGTGGAGCTAATCGGAGCAACTGCGCTGATCGCAGGACGACTGCTGCCACGCAGAATTCGACGCGTGCTCACTTCACGAGTCGAGAGCCCGAAAGTCTCGAGCGGGCAGAGTAAGACGCTGGCAGTGCCGATATTGATCGAACGACCCGTTGCAGAAACGAAAACTGTTTAAGCTGCGAGCGACCAGTCGATCACACCTTCGACTGCATTCGCAAGGTTCCACACCAGGCTCTGATTGCTCGTCTTCAAAGCCCAGTATCTGATCTGTTCCGGCGAGGTGTCTGTGCCCGCCTCATCGAAAGCCACGAGCGCAGAGCTCAGTGAACTCGAGTGCGTAATTACAAACCACTCCCGCGCCAGGCGAAAATCCTTGTTCAAAGTGATCAACCTGATATTCGGATGCCGCGGCGGCCGCCAATCGTCCTGTCCAAAAAGAAAGACTGACTCCGACACGTCGGCGATGCGCATATAGCGATCGATGATCGGTTGCAGCGCGGAAAGTTTTTCAACTCCCGCGTAGACGCGTCCCGAACGATTCGTTCGCAAAAGAATCGCGTTCTCGATCATCAGGCAGCCATACTCAACGGACGCCGTAGTCGTGTGACAAATAAAACTTTCACGCTCGATGAAATCGCGCCGAGAAAGGCTCGCAATTTCACCGAGGTTCTCGATGTGGTCCACGTCTGAGAACTTAAGCGCCTGCTCGAAAATGGAGAAGTTCTTCACTGCGGGGGGCCTCCTACCTTTAGCCGGAGTGACCTTTTAAATAACTAAATCTGCGAGAGAGTTACGAATAGTTAGTTAAAGTGTGCGCAAGCGGACTGAATTAGTTTGAGCGAAGGGCAGTGAGGATCTTTTCGTGAATCCCACCGAAGCCGCCGTTCGACATGATGGCGACCACGTCACCGGCGCGAAGCTCGGGAACGATGTGTGACACGATCTGATCTGCGTCAGGAAGCGCCAACGCCGGTTTACCTTGTCGCGAAATCGCGTCAATTAGTTCACCGGTATTAAGCGCCCGTCCCTTTTCTGTGACCTTCTGACTGTCGAACACGGCGGCGATCACCACGTAGTCCGCCGCGGTGAAGGCGTTCGCGTAGTCGTCCTGGAACACCGCGAGCCGCGACGACCACGAGCGAGGCTCGAACACGGCAATCAGGCGACGATCGCTATACCTCGCTCGCAGGGCGCGCAACGTTTCGCGGACAGCAGTCGGATGGTGCGCGAAGTCGTCAATCACTGTGACACCGCGTTCCTCGCCACGTATTTCCGCGCGGCGCTTCACATTTTTGAAACTCGCGAGCGCACTCTGGATTGTTTCTTTGCTCACGCGCCACGCATCAGCAGCGACAATCACCGCAAGACAGTTCAGAAGATTGAACTCGCCGAGCAGCGGTGTTTGAAATTGTCCCCACAGTTCGTTGTCACAAAAGACTTCGAAACGTGACAGTCCGGTGGTGAAGTCTGCGTTGCGCACCTGCCACTTCGCATCGCTCGTCGTGCCGAAAGTCTCGAGGCGCGTGAATAGTCTTCTGCCCAACGATTCAACTACCGCGCGCACGTTTGGATTGTCCCAACCGGCAATCAAACATCCGTTCTCGGGAACGAGATTCATGAATCGACGAAACGCGAGGTTGACGGCGTCGAGATCGCGATAGATGTCGGCGTGATCGAATTCGATGTTATTGACGATCGCGAGCTCGGGCAGGTAGTGCATGAACTTCGGACCCTTGTCAAAGTAAGCAGTGTCGTACTCGTCGGCTTCGATGATGAAGTAGTCACTGCCGGTGACGCGAAAGCTGCTGCCGAAGTTCTGCGCGACGCCGCCGATCAGAAAACTAGGATCGAGACCCCCCTGGTCCATGACCCACGCTGCGATGCTTGTCGTTGTTGTCTTGCCGTGTGTGCCGGCGACGGCGAGCGAGTGACGTCCGCGAATGAACTCTTCCTTCACGACTTCTGCTTGCGAGCGATAGAGGAGTTTGAGTTTGAGTGTTTCTTCCACTTCGGGATTGCCGCGTGGAATCGCGTTGCCGACGATGACGCAGTCAGGCGTTGGCGTGAGGTTCTCGCGTCGAAATCCCTGCGCGACGCTGATGGCGAGTTCCTGGAGCATCGTCGACATCGGCGGGTAGACGTTTTGATCCGATCCGGTTACGTGATGGCCGCGCGCCTGAAGCATGCCGGCGAGCGAAGCCATCGCAGTGCCGCAGATGCCGATTAAGTGGTAGTGCATATGAGACAGGATTAACAGAATTTTCAAGATTAACAGGATTTCATCTTGTAAATCATGAAAATCATGTAAATCCTGTCAGAATATCTTCGTACCATTTCAAGTGATCTTCGACATATCTCTCTAACACAAACCGTTTCGCCGCTTCCGCCGCTGCGGCAACACTTATCCGCTGATTCGTCACTTCATCAAGGGCCTCGACGATCCTCGTCGCCATCGCTGCGGCATCGGCCGGCGGCACCAAAAACCCCGTGTGTCCCTCGTAAATCTGTTCGGGAATGCCACCGACCGCAGTCGCGACGACCGGTGTCGCACAGGCAAGCGCCTCGAGCACGGCATTCGGAAAAGTGTCGATGCGTGCGCCGTGTAAATAGACATCAGCCGCCTGATAAAACCGAGCGACGTCACTCACATCACGTCGAAACGGAAAAAATCTTATCTCTGCGTTTTCCAACTTTTCGCTCGGAGCATCTTCGCCGAGCGCGACAAATGTCAACGACTGATCTTTCAACTCACTCGCGACAATCCCGATCGCAGCTCGCATCGTTTCGTAATCTTTCCATATGTTGGTGCGAATACGATGAGCCGCGAACAGAACGATGTGCGACTTTTCAGGTAAGCCGAGTGCGGCGCGCGCCACGAGCTTGTCGCCGGGACGAAAGATACTCGTGTCGATTCCATAAGGGATGATGCGCGACTCGCGCACGGCCGGCGCGAGCATCGATGCCTTTACCTTGTCCATCAGCCACTCGCACGGAGTCGTCACGTAGAGCTGACTCTTTTGAAAGATTCGCTGCTTGCGTTTCCAGTTACGTGCAGTTGCGTCTCGCCTGATCGCCGGGTAGATCGTCAGGTCGGGACACTCGCCGCAGCCCGTTCGCCATCGTTCACAATCGAATGAATGCGCACAATGACCGCTCAGCAACCATGCATCATGCATCGACACAACGACCGGAACTTTATGACTCAACCACGGCAGCACGCGCAGATCAAAATAGTCTCCGTGTAGATTATGGCAATGAACGATCGTGGGCGGCTGCGGTGTTAAGTTGAGAAGATTCCAGGTGCCGGGAAAATTGAAATCCTCGAGTCCCGCAAGCTGATCTGCGGTGCGAATCGGTTGCGCAAGTGCCTCCGAGATTCGCTTCAGCTTTGGATTGTGAAGCGTCGCGCTCGCACGTGAAACTAATTTAAACCACGCGCGGTGGTTGCCCAACACGAAAACATCCGGGTCGTCGAGCTTGCGATAGCCAACCGCAAGGTTCGAGTTCAAGCCGCGCCTCCGATACTCGTCAAACAGGTTCCACGCGATTCGCTCTGCGCCGCCCGCAATATCGGTTGTGCTGACAGTCAGGATTCGCAGTGAGGAGTCACCCACGGAACCATCCTCGCAGGTGACGTTCGAACTCTTCGCCATCCCAATCGCGCACCACAAACCGCGGTAACTCGTAGAGCGAAGTTCGTGGTTGGACCACGCCCTTGAAGTTGGAGCAGGCACAACTGAATTTTGCCTGCTTCACTATCTCGACAGAGTCGCGAGTGTAATCCTCTCGAGTTCCGTACGGATAGGCAAAGCTCACTACCGGCTGATTCAGGATCTGCTCGAGCTGGGTCTTGCTTTCGCTGATTTCTTTTTGCTGTTGCGTGGGTGGAATCGCGGAGAGGACCGGATGCGTGACGGTGTGCGCGCCAATCTCCACGAGGCCGCCGTCGGCAAGCTGCCTGATCTCTTCATGCGATAGCGCGCGATGACTCTGCCGCGGTGTGGCGCCACGGCCTGACCACTCTTGCAGTTCGCCAAGAATGTCGAAACGTTTCGCCGAGGGCAGCAATCGCAACGAATCGCCGAGGTGTTGATAGAGCTGTTCGCGTGAATCGTTTGCATTCCAGTTCACGCTCGTGCCGTTGAGCTTGAGATTCAAACTTTCCGGCAACTCCGGCGACGCGAGCAGCAGGCGTTCGAGTTCATCCCACCAGAATTCGCGCTCGCCTTTTGAATATTCAGTGGCCACGAACACCGTCGCCGGGATGTTGTACCGCTCGAGCAGTGGCTTTGCGTTGTGCAGATTATCGGCAGCGCCGTCGTCGAACGTGACTACCACGCCGCGAGGAGTGACTTCGTTCGCTTGCAACGATCGAACGAGCGCCCGCAAACTCAATGGCTTGGTGACGCGCGACAGCACCTGAAGGTGCTCTTCGAAATGCGCCGGTGTGACGCTCAGCAATAGTGGATCGAGCGGCAGCTCAGCGACACGGTGATAGAGCAGTATCAACGTGCCGGGCAAAAGCCTGTTTTGTATCTTGCCCGCAACGACGCGTAGCCGGCCCAGTCCTCGTATCCTCATGATGCCTGTTTGACCGCCCTGACTGTTATCAACACCTCGTAGTCGGGATCATGAGGTTTTAATTTGTCGACTTCAATGTCTTCCTGGGCGAGTCCATGAAGTAAAGCAATGGCTGCAAAAACGTTTCCATACGCTCGCACAGTTACGCCTTCCGCGCTGAAGTGTTCGGCGAAGAGTCGTTGCGCCGACATCGTGGTGAAGCGCCAGTACTCGCCCCACTGGTCCATATCGACGCGACTAACCTGACTGATGCCGGGAAACGTCGTCAGCAGCACCCCGCCGGGTTTGAGCAGTCGATGAATCGTCGCAATCGCGGCTCGCAGATCGTAGATGAACTGAAGCGTCTGCGTGACGATCATGCAGTCAAACGAGTTTGACGGAACGTCGTCTGCATTCGTGAGATCGGCAACGATAGTCGCGCGTGGCGTGCCTTTCACGTGAAGCACGTCTGATTGCGTAACGCGATCGCCGCCAAACTGTGTCGTGTATTCGGTGTCTGCAATCTCGAGCACGCGGCCTTTGATGTCGCTCGCATGAGACGACAAGAAGTCTTCAATGTAAAAACGATCGATGCAATGACCGCGATCGAAACCGAACTCTCTGCTGATCGGCTTCACGCGTCCGAGACTGCCGAACTTCACCGTGCCGACCGGCGGCCACACTTTCCACCCCTTTTGCTGTTGGCGCAACCAGCTACGCGCTCCGGGCGGAACCAGCTCTTTGGCCTTGTCTTTAATCATTCGAGTTCTTGCCGGGTCTTATCGCGTACACGAGGCAAAACCAAACGGTCTCGGGGCGCCAGCGAAAAGGCGGCTTGGTGGCGTATCCAGTCTCGTCATCGAAGTCGTGAACGAAATAGCGAAAACCGTTGCGATTCAGGAGACTCAGGAGTTCGCCGAGTCGTTGCTCCTGCCCCGCCCAGCCATGGTACTCAAAGACGAGCTCGCGCACGTATCCAAGCTTGCCGCTCGCTTCCAGCTCCTGGAGCACCGGCAACTCCTGACCTTCGATATTCAGTTTGAGAAAGTCGATTGGACCATCGATGTATTTTGATAGCGTTGTGACGCGGACGTTGATGCTGTTCTCGCCTTCACCAAATTGTCCGCTCGCGCTGTTGTCGGCGAGGAACGTCGTTGTGCCTTCGCTGTCTCCGAGACCGAGTTCGAAGACCTTGACGTCTTTCAGATTGTTGCGCCCGATGTTTTCAGAGAGCATGCGAAAGATGGCTGGGTCGGGTTCGAAGCCGATGATGCGCGCCGTTGGATAGAGTCGTTTGAAATAGAGAATCGAGACACCGATGTTGCTGCCGCCGTCGATGATGACCGGACGCGGATTGTCGGTTTCAAAGTGGTAGATGCCGTGAACAAACTCGTCTTTGATCTGAATGAAAAAACTCCGGCCATCGGTGATGCGAAGCTCGAAGTCGGAATACTTCACGAGCGAGCCGGGCGCGGCGTTGACAAACCGGCGGCGCAGTTGACTGATCTGCGCACTCTTACGCGTGAGCCCGAGCTCACCCAGCGCTCGCCCCACCGTTTGTTTCGCTTTTTGAATGCCTGCTTTCACTTTAAGTTTTCTCTGCCGCAGAGTTTAAATCAGACGCTCGAAATCGGCGCGCGGGAAGACGTCGAGGAAGCCGCCATTCGTCGCGTTGACGATCTCGATTCCCCGGCTCGCCGCGATCTGTGCGAGCGTCTCATACCCAGACCACAACTTCAATTGACACTCCATCAGGAACTTGTAACTCCAGTCCGAAAGCTGCGGCTTGAACTCTGTGTGTTTTTCGAGACCGCCGTGACCCTGGTAGAAGTGACCCGCCTCGCCGCGATGCGCCAGCCAATCGTGGTCCAACCCCAGCAAATAGATCGGCGTGCAACCCATGTAGATCGCCGCCATGATGCACAACTGCGAAACACTCATCGTCCCGGGAATATCCGACGTTAAATCGAGCGTGCGCCGTTCCGCATAACGATCGTACAGCTCTCCGCAAAACTGGATCCAGTAAGTATGGTCCAACGGAAGCAGTTGCTGCGCGGCGATAACAGCTCGTTTATCCAACGGCGCAAAGAACGTTGTATCGCTGATGCGCGCGTGCAGGTTCTCAAAAAACTGTTTTTTCGGAGCAGAGCCGTCGAAGTAAGCCGGGTCGCTGAGACCGTAGTACGTTGGTTGCCACTTGCCGATCACCTCGTGATGCCAGAACCCGCTCATGACGAGCGTGATTTCACCGCCGAGCGGTTCGATGTTCTGCGTCTTTAACGACGGTCCATTGGCGATAACAAAGCAACGCTTGCCTTTGTGTTTGTCGAGAAACACACGGTTCCGGTTGAGCAGGGCTTTTTCTTCCGAACTCAGAGACGGCCGCGCCGGAACGCGTTCGGCCATGCGACTTAACTCAACGCCGGCCTTGCCGAGAACTCTCTGGCTTAATCGCAGAAGCTGATTGATCATCGTCGCCGGATCGCGGAGATTACTCGCTCCTGCTCCAACTCGTTCAGACCCACGGAGCTGGGCAAACTGACAGCATCTCGATGTACGGCGTCAGCGATCTCGATATTGAAACTTTGTGAATCTTTGTGAGCGGGAGAGTGATGCATTGGCTGCCAGAGTGGCCTTGATTGAATGCCGTTCCGGTTGAGTTCTTGGAGCAATGTACGGCTGTCAACGCCGTACTCCTGTTTGTCGATGCGAATCGTGTAGAGCCACGAACTGCTAAACGCCCACGGCGCTTCTTTCATGAATCCAAGGCCGCCCACGCTCTGCAACTCCCGATTGTAAGTCGCAGCGATCTCGCGTTTCCGGTTAACGAAACTTTCGATCTGTTCCATCTGTGCGCAACCGAGCGCTGCCTGGATGTTGGTCAAGCGATAGTTGAACCCGACTTCGTTGTGAACGTATTCGAAAGGATCATCCTTCGCTTGTGTCGTCAGATATCGCGCGCGCTCGGCCCAGGCATCATTACTCGTCACGATCATGCCGCCGCCGCCGGTGGTGATGAGCTTGTTGCCGTTGAAGCTGAAGCAGGCGACGGCGCTTTGGCTGCCCAACATCCGGGCCTTGTACCTCGCGCCCAGAGATTCAGTCGCATCCTCGACGACCGCAAGCTCGTACTTGTTTGCAATCTCGTTAAGCGCATCGACGTCGCAGGGATGGCCCAGGATGTGGACCGGCAGCACCGCACGCACACGTCGCCGCGTCTTCTTATTTATAAGCTTGGCGTCAGTCCACTGACATTGCTGCGCGATGAAATCGACGACTTTTTGCGGATCGAGTTGCCAGTGATTCGGCTCGATATCGATGAAGACCGGCCACGCGCCGGCGTATCTGACCGCGTTTGCCGGAGCGATAAAAGTGAGTGCCGGCACCAAAACCTCTTCGTCAGGCTGGAGCCCTGCGACCAGGAGAGCGATGTGAATTGCGGCTGTGCCGTTTACGGCCGCGACGGCATGTTTCGCACCAACATATTCCGCGAGGCTCTGCTCGAAACGATTGACAAATGGACCAGCCGACGACACCCAGTTCGAGTCGAGACACTCCTTCACGTAGAGCCATTCATTGCCGCCGAACTCGGGCACGCACAAAGGAATCGTGCCGTCTTTGACTGCGGCTCCCGGTTCAAATGACGTAGATATCACTTCGGTATTGCTCATGATTTTCGGTTACCCACTCGATCGTGCGTTGCAAGCCGTCTTCGAGTGTGTACTTCGGCTCCCAGCCTAAAATCTCTTTGGCTTTTGTGTTGTCAGCGCAGAGTCGATCGACTTCGCTTCCTTTTGGTCGAATGCGCGTGTCTTCGCTCAATATCGGCAGGCGCTTTCCCATCATCGAGAGAATCGTCTCTGCGAGTTTGCCGATCGATACTTCACGTCCGGTGCCGAGGTTGATTACCTCACCGATCGCATTCGGTGCTTCGGCGGCTTTGATAAATCCTTCGACTGTGTCGGCGACGTAGTTCAGATCGCGAGTGGGCGCGAGATTGCCGAGACTGATGGCCGACTCGCGCAACGCCTGAGAAATGATTGTCGGGATGACTGCGCGCGCCGACTGCCGTGGTCCAAAAGTGTTGAAAGGACGCACGACGACGACCGGCAGATTAAACGATAAGTAAAACGATTCGGCAATTTTGTCGGCGCCAATCTTGCTCGCGGAGTAGGGCGACTGGCCTTGGAGTGGATGCTCTTCGCTGATCGGAACTGAGATCGCTGAGCCGTAGACCTCGCTCGTTGAAGTTTGGAGCACGCGCTCAACGTTGCAACGCATCGCGGATTGCAAAATGTTCACCGTGCCTTCGATGTTGGTGCGCACGTACGAGAGTGGCGCGTGATAGGAGTACGGGATTCCGATCAGTGCGGCGAGATGAAAGACGATATCTATACCGTCCATCATTCTCAGCACCGCATCCTGATCGCGGATGTCACTGAGGATGACGTTGACCTGATCCTTGACCGCCGAGCGATCGAGCCACCCCCACGTGCCCGTCGAGGTGTAACGCACAAGCGCCGAGACGTCAGCGCCTAACTCAACAAGACGCTCCGTCAGGTGGCTGCCAATAAACCCCCCCGCCCCTGTGACCAAAATTTTCTTTGACGACCAATTCATGCGTTTATCTTTGCCACAAACAGGCACATAAAGCACATAAACATTTAATTGAACTCTTTTGTGCCTTCTGTGCCTTTTTGTGGTTCAATTTTTCCGTCGAATATTCCATTCGCAATATCGGCCTGCGCCTGGTCATACTGATCCGCTTCCCCGATGTCGAGCCAGTATTCTCGGATCGGAAACGAGACGACAGTTCGTCCTTCTTTCAACAGCAGTTGGATCAGATCCGGGATGTCATACGGCTGACCATTCGGAATCATGCTTTTCACTGCCGGACTCAGAAGATAGATTCCGGCGTTGATGAACTGCTTGAGAAGCGGTTTCTCTGAGATCCCGCGCACGGCTACGCCATCCGTGTCTACGACGCCATACGGCACACGCATCTCATACTGCCGCACTGCGACAGTCAAATCAGCATTGTGTTCGCGATGAAAGTTGTGCATCGCGCGAAAATCAACGCGCGTCAGGATGTCGCCATTGATCACGAGCAGCGGTTCGTCCGACTCTTCCAACAAACTCAACGCACCGACAGTCCCCAGCGGCTGATTCTCTTTCACGTAGCGAATATCGACACCGAAATCCTGCCCGTCTTTGAAGTGCTCGGAGATGACGTCGCTCTTGTAATGGGTCGCCACATTCAACCGCTTGATGCCCGCGTCGCGAAGCTGCTCGACGATCAACTCGAGGAGGGGACGGCTACCAAGCCGCAGCATCGGTTTCGGAAGATCTTCAGTCAGAGGACGGAGCCTCGTACCGAATCCGCCTGCCATCACCACCGCGCGCAACGGCAGTTCATACTCTCTCACTAGCTCACTCAACAGCGCGACATCAACAACACGATTCTCTTCATCAACAAGCGGAATGTGACGCACAGTCGTTTCCGCCATCATGTGAAGAAGCATCGTATCGGGCGTGCCGACCGGCGCCGTGATTGGACCATGCGGCGACATGTTCGTGCGACGATCGAGTAACTCTCGAACCGGCAGCTCCGCGTCGAGTCCGGCAAGGATCGCGCGGCGAATGTCGCCGTCAGTAACCGTTGCGATCAGGTGATTGTCCGCGTCGAGCACGATGGCGATGCCCTTGCCGTTCCGATCGATACACGAGATCACGCTGCGGATCGTGCTGTTCTCGGAAACTACTAGCGCTGAGAAATCCTTCGTCACTTTAAGCTCGATTGAAAGGTTTTGCAGGGATGCCGACCACGGTCGTCCCCGCGGGCACGTCCTTTGTTACCACAGACCCGGCCCCAACGGTAACTTCGTCGCCGATTTTAAGATACTGGAGGATCGTGGCGCCCGTGCCGACGAGGCAACGCGAACCCATCTCGACGCCACCCGACATGTTGATACCCGGATTGAACACGCAACAGTCCGCGATACGCACATCATGTCCGTAGGTGCAGTTTAAGTTGAAGAAGTTGAACGAACCGATCTCGATATCGGTGGTGAAAATGTTTCCCGCGCAGAGAATGTTGCCGCGGCCGAGAGTAACGCGCGGCTCATCGCGTATGACGCTCGGGTGAATCAGGTTCGGAAAAGTGATGTTCGAGCTTTCAGCGAAGCGCATCGCGATCTTGTGGATGACGACGGGGGAACCGATACCGATCGCTGCCGCGACCGTCTTGTCGAACAACTCCTCTTCGGTGTAGCGCACGCGATACTTGCCGACTTCGTCTCCGACACGATGTGGATCCTTTTCGACGAAACCGAGAATGTTCCACTGCGGCGCGATGCCGTTAATCTGTTCGATCAGAAATGCAACTTCGCGCGCCAGTCCGCCACTACCGAAGATGACGATGTCCTGCATAATTCTAACGAAGCTCTCGTAAGAGCATGAACGCCTCGGCGTATTCGGCCGCGATCGTTGCGCCGCGGAAGCGCGCAAGGGCGCGAATACTCTCGAGCGCGCGCGGCAATGGATAAGGATGAACCTCGCCTTCGTAGAGCGACATGATCTCCAGCTTGCGCTCAAGGAATGGAGTTATATCGCAATACACGTTAGGAAGAAAAACTGTCGCGGGCGTCGGCGGCGTCGCGTCGGTCGATGAGATCGTTTCGTAACTCAGCAGCCGGCTGACGCCCTTGCTTGCGCTGTTGAACGACTTGACAGCGGACATTGTGGCGTCGAAAACCGCGCGATGGTCGGAGTGAACGTCGCCGGCGTGTACGGTGTAGATCCAGTCGGGTCTTACCTCGACCACGATCTCATTGATTGAATCCATGAGGTCCTCGAGTGGAACGGCGTCTAATCGCCCCGCCGGAAAACTCAGACGAAATCTCTTTGGGAACCCGTACGTGGCTGAAACCTGTTCAATTTGACGCTCGCGACGCTCGATTACTTCAGCGGGCCAGCGCGGCTCGTGCGCCTTGGTGACGATCACCCACGACACACTGTCGCCGGCCGCGACGTGCTTGAGCAGCGTGCCGCCGCAACCAAGGGTCTCGTCATCGGGATGTGGGGCTATAACAAGTACTCGCATCTGAGTTTGTCTCTGCGGCCCTCTGCGTACCTCTGCGACCTCTGCGTTTATGAGCGCCCTTCAACGCAAAGATCGCAGAGGTCCGCAGAGAGCCGCAGAGAATACTTAGCATTTTTCTGCTGCAATGATCCATCTCGCAATCATGCGTGTGAAATCGGGCGCCAGCCGATGGTCGTGCGTCTCGACGTAGATGGGCCTGAACAGTTGGTCCATCAACTCGTGCACTTCCTCCAGGGTAAAGAAGTGTTGTATCAACCCTTTCTCAAAACCATCACCGACCACGAAAGTGTTTTTATACGCTTCCTCGCCTGCCCCGAACTCCGAATCGTCCGCAGACTTCAAATCAAAATAGAACAGCCCGTTGCCGGTTAACACACGCGCGACTTCGCGCACTGCCTGTTTCGCGACGTCCATCGGAATGTGGTCCAGCACGCCGTGCGAAACGACGACGTCGAAATGCTGGGCCGGGAAAGGCAAGTTTGCAATGTCGCCAACGCGAAAATCTACCGTAAACCCTTCGCGTTTGGCCCAGTCCTGCGCCCACTCGATCGCGGTTGACGAGATATCGATGCCGCACGCTTCCATGCCTTCGCGCGCAAAGTAGATCGCATGGCGCCCGTTGCCGCAACCCAGATCGAGCACGCGTTGCACTTTGCGTTTGACTTCAATCTGGTCGTACGTGAGTCGCTTCTGAATCAGCCGAGCACAAAAGCGAATGATGTTCTCATTCGGATACCAGTTAGTCATGAAATTTCTGCTGTAAACGGTATCCCAGTTTTTGTTGGTTGCGGTCATTCAGTAATTCAGATCCTTGTTTAGCAGTTTCGCATCGATCGGCGTTTGCGCGAGCAGGTCTGCGACACGTTGGCCCGTGTGTCCATCGCCGAACGGATTCGCGCAGTTCTCAACTCGCTTTCTGACTTCCGGGTCGTCAATGATCGCCCTGACCTGCCTGGCGATCGCGTTTCGATCACAGTTCACAAAGAAAATATTGTCCGAGTGGTGTCGCGCTTTTTGACGCGCACCGACGTTGATTGCCGCGAGATGAAGGAACGGCGCCTCGAGTAATCCGAGACTCGAGTTCCCCAGCAGTGCCGTCGCGCCACGCAGTAAATTCACAAACTGCACGTCAGGAATATTCTTGAATGCTTTGAAAAGCGAATTCGACTCAAACTCCCGAATCGCAGCGATGATCTGGCCGCTGCCGGGATCGGAGTTTGGATAACTGACGAACGTCTGCATTTCGAGCTCCGCGGCTGCCATCAACGTTTCCCGCATTTGCGCGCCTGCGTCTGACATCTCTGATGAGAGCGGATGCTGAATTATCACGAGGTAACGATCGTCAAGTTTCGTCACGCCGAGATCGCGCGCAAGCTCTTCGCGAGACAACTGCGGCGTCGTGCGAATTCGATCGAGTCCTGAATGACCGACATCGTGTACGCGCCACTCTTCTTCACCCGCGCGAATGAGTCGCGCGCGTGCTTCTTCGTGCGTCGTGAGCAGCAGGTGAGCCAGACGCGAGACAGCATGGCGCACCATGTCGTCAACATTGCCGACCACGTGATCGCCGGCGCCATAGTGCGCGATCGGAATTCCCAGATACGCACCGCAAAGCGCCATCGTCATCGCTTCTTCACGATCCGCTGGCGCGAGTAACCAGTCCGGGCGTTTTGCGTCGACGATGTGCGTGAGCACTTGCAGTTGATTAGCTGCGCCTCGCAAACGCGCGGCATCGCGATCCGAATTGATAAGGCTCTCGATGCGATCGCTGATCGGAAAGCCGTCGGCCTCGATCTGCTTGACGGTGTAACCGTGCAATGGCGAAAGATGTGCGCCGGTCACTACGAGCTCGAGGTCGAGCTCCGGGTGGTCCATGATCGCCTGGAATATCGGACGCTGGAGAAAATACTCCGAGCGTATGCCTGTAATCGCCAAGACCCGACGTTTGGTCATCATTTAATCTTGTAAATCATGTGAATCCTGTAAACGACTGCGCAACGTATTCCAAGCTCCGGCAGCATTGATCAGATCTGCCGCTTCGTCCGGACAATTCAAAAGTAGATCGAGCGTTGAAAGATCCGGCACAAACTCGCCGTTCACCTGGTCGTAAGTAAACGGTTTCCACTGCTGCACCATCACCTCGCAGCCAATCTCCGCAAAGTCGCGTTCGTCGAGATAAGCGAGCGCGCCGGTTCCGGTCAGGTATGACGTTGCGCGCAGCGCGCGGCAGATCGACGCGACGAGTTTTGACGACTCACCGCCGATGCCGTCGATCTCAGATGCTGTGATTCGCTCAGTCCGCACGTCCAGTTTACTCAACATCCACTCGGTTGAGTCGATCGCTGCTTCCAAAAGAGACTCAGTATCGCGATCGAGCAAAGTCTCGAGCTCGCGCTGCCAGCGAGCAAAGCCGGGCGTGCGCGCGTAACTCGTCTTGATCGTTTTCCAGTGTTTCCTGGTGGCTCCAGGCTCAGCGACTCTCGTGTCCTTCAGAAGTTGTCCCAGGTGATTTCGCACCGGGATCGTCAACCATAATGCACCCTGGGCTGTCTTTATCTGATTGCGATTCTGAACACCATTTTTGCTGAATTGGACTGAGTCAAGGTAGACGAATATATCAGCAGACAAAACTTTGTGCACATAAGGCGGCCAGGGAAAATACTGCGGTTGATGAATGGCGACTCTCACAGGGTTTTGCCGAGCGCGCGCGTGTGATGCAGCAGCCGCTCCGCGACAAATTGGGCGTCAACGTCTCGCATTCGCGCATGCACCGGCAGGCAGATGTGGCGCGCAAGGACCTCTTCAGACTTGGGCAACATGCCGGGTTGAGTGTCAAACTTTTCGCGAAAGACAGGTTGCAAGTGCAACGGCGGATCGTACGCCCAGTCGATCGTGATGCCGTCTCGGGCAAGCCGTTCGCGCAGTAGCTCTCTATTAATTTTTACAGAAGGCGTCGCGACGTAGCGCCAGTAAGCGGGAGAGTTGTTATCAGCGGCAATGAGCGGCACGAACAGTTCGCTCTCGAGTAGTAACTCATCGTAGATCTCTGCGATGCGTCGTCGTGTGCTGAGAAACTCGGGCAGACAGCGAAGCTGGCTCAAGCCCATCGCTGCCGCGATCTCGGTGAAGCGATTGTTTCGACCCGGCAGGATGTAACTCTCCAAGGGATTGTTCATGTCGCGCCCGCGGTTTTGGAGGCTGCGCGCTGTCTTAGCGATATCTTCGCGATGTGTGACGAGCATGCCGCCTTCACCGGTCGTCATGATCTTCGTGGGATAAAACGAGAAGCATCCGGCGTCGGCCAGACTACCAGCGCGTTTTCCGTTCAACTCGGCGCCGGGCGCGTGCGCTGCGTCTTCGATCACGAAACGGCCGGAGTCGTGCATTTTTTGGACGAAGGCGGGTAGGTCAGGCGAAATGAAGCCGCCGAAGTGGACCACGATCGCTCCCTTTGTGCGATCCGTTACCCTGGACCATGCGTCGTCGAAATCCATCGAGAACGTTGTCGCCGAGATCTCGGTGAAGACTGGTCGCGCGCCAACGAGCGAAACGACCATTCCCGTGGCAATGAAAGTCTCGACCGGAACCAGCACTTCGTCACCTGGTCCAACCCCGAGTGCGATGAGCGCTGCTTCCATCGATGACGTGCAACTCGGAAAGACGATGCCGTACGGCGCGTCGCAATACGCGGCGAACTCTTTTTCGAAGCGGGCGACGCGTGGGCCCATCGCGAGTTGACCGTTCATGATTTCGCGCAACTCGTTCGTGAGCCATTCCTGCTCTTCCGGCGGGAAGTAAGGAAAGGCTGTTGTCAGCGGGTGATTTGGATCAGGCTCGTAACTCATCGGCGTATGTTCGCAAAGATTCTTTTAGCTCCGAGGGCTCGAAACCAATCATATCGCGTGCGCGTTGAATATCGGCATAACAGTCAAACTGCAAGGCGGCGCGATCGCTCAGCACGATCCGGCTCTTGCTTTCTAAGGCTTCGACGAGTGCTTCGGCGTATTCGAACGTTGAGATCTTATGACCGGTTCCGAGATTCATCAGGCAGAACTGTTCTGACGGCGGTTTGTCCATGCATGTTTGAATCGCGTGGATGACGTCGCTGACGTGGAGCGCTTCTCTGATGACTGTGCCGCGTGAAAATAATTCGATGTCTTCGTTGCGCAGGGCGAGTTGGGCCAGACCGTCGATGAAACTGTCGCCTTGGCCTTTGCCGTAGAGACTCGGAAGTCGCAGGACTGTTACTTGCGCGGCTCTGAACGTTTCGAGCAGTTGCTCGGCCCAGCGCTTGGTTGCGGCGTAGGCGAGTGCTGAGGTGGCTGGGTGATTTTCGGTGAACGGGAGGTTGTTTGACTGCGCGTAAACACTGAGCGTGGACGTGAAGATGATCTGGTTTGGTGGCGATGACTTCAACGCTTCGAGCAGGTTTACGGTCGGCAGGATGTTTCCCTTCACGAACTCCGGGAATGTGTATCGTCCGGGTTGTCGCGAAGCGGCGTGGATAACGACGTCCGCCGGCCCGTGTTCGTGGGCGAGTGAATTGAGTTTTTCTTTTTCCTGCGCGAGATCAATTGAGATCGATTCGTCCGCGTCCGGTGACGCACGCCTCGACAGCGACAGAATCCGATGGCCCTGTCGTGCCAACTCCGCCGTCAAACGCCTCCCGAGAAACCCCGCCCCGCCAGTTATCCAGATCTTCATATTGGTTACAGCGCCAAAGGCGCGGAATATGAAAGCCAGGGGGAAGCGCGAAGCGCGTCGCCCCTGGTAACGAAATCAAAAACTGATCCAGCCCTGAAAAGGGCGTAGTACAACGGTATCTATTTCGGCCTTTCAGGCCTCAAACTCGTTTGGGGGGCACTAACCAGGGGCGACGCGCTTCGCGCTTGCCCCTGGCTATCATATTCCGCGCCTTTGGCGCTGTGATCTCTCAAACATTTCGAGCTCTAGGAGCGTCCCGCCTTTTCCGCGGCTTTGGCGCTGTGATCACTCAAACATTTCGAGCTCTAGGAGTGTTCCCGCCTTGACATCGACGCGTGTGGTTTTGCCGAGTACTTGGTCTGCCATGCGCGGCGGGAGGCCGGTGCCCGGACGCTTGAATGCGATGTCGGTGGGCGTGATCACCACGCCCGCGCTGAGGTCGCGTGCGGCGACGATGCTTCGTCTCGCTACGGCGGCGTTGCTCGCTTCGCTCGCTGCTGGAACCTTCCGCCCACTGCCGAGCGACGCTTCAACCTTGCGAATCCCCTCGACCAATGCCCTGAACTCATGCGGCTCGAGCGACGCACGATGATCCGGTCCGACAAAATTTTTATCCAGCGTAAAATGTTTCTCGATCACGCACGCGCCGAGCGCGATCGCCGCCAGCGCCACCTCGATGCCCAACGTGTGATCGGAAAACCCGACATTCACATCGAAAGCCGACTGCATACTTAGCATAGCTCTCAGGTTTATGTCTTCCGCCGCTGCCGGATAGTTTGTCACACACTGCAACAGGATCACGTCCGAATCGTGAAGCACCGCGAGCGCTTCGCGCACTTCGTCCATGTCACTCATCCCCGTCGAAAGAATCACCGGACGTGTTTTTGAAGCTACGTGCCGCAACAGCGGATCATTCGTCAAATCGCCGGAGGAGATCTTGAACGCAACCACGTCCAATTCCGCGAGAAAGTCGACGCTCTTGAAATCAAACGGCGTCGAAAGAAACGTGATCCCCTGATCGTCGCAATACATCTTCAGTTTACGGAAATCACCGAACGAGAGCTCGAGGCGTTTGACCATCTCGAGCTGCGACTCCTGCTCGCCGGTTGTCGTCTTTTGATATTCAGCTTTGGCAGCGTCGGCAGTGATGACTTCGGAGGCGATGAACGTCTGAAACTTGACGGCATCGGCGCCGGCCGCGACAGCCGCGTCAACGAGTTGAAAAGCGAGGTCAAGCTCGCCGTTGTGATTGACACCCGCTTCCGCAATTACGAACGCAGGATTCCCTGCACCAACGACACGCTTACCAAAAGTTAGTTCCTTGGTCACGAAGATTTACCAGGCGGTCCAGCCGCCATCAACCACGAGATTGTGTCCGGTAACATAACTCGACGCATCGGACGCGAGATAAACGACCGCGCCGGTCACGTCGTCGAGCCCGCCTTTGCGTCCGAGCGGAACGCGCGCGGAATATCGCTTCAGGAATTCCTCGTTCTCGCCGGGATGCGCGAGACCGCCGGGCGAGATGCAGTTCACGCGAATGTTGTTGTCGCCCCAGTACGCGGCAAGAAACCGCGTGAGCGAGATGACCGCGCCCTTCGCGGCGGCATAAACCGGATGAGCATAGACCTGTTTTGTTTCCGAAGTGTCGCCGAGGTAGAGCTCCCGCAGATTTGAGCCTTCGTAAATGTGCTGATCGTTGCCGACGACTCCGTAGATCGACGACAGGAAGATCATGCTGCCGGCGCCGGCGCTTTCCATGATCTTGCCGACCGCCTGAGTGACGAGGAAAAGCCCATCGAGCTCGGCGCGCAGGACCAGTTGCCATCCTTCAAGCGAGCACTCCGTAAACGGAACATAGAAATCTTTCGGCTTGGCGGTGACACTGTAAACAAGTACGTCGATGTGTTCCGCCGCAGCGGACACTTGTTGGACCATCTGACGCACTGACGCAGGATCCGTAACGTCGCAATAGAACTGCTCGATCGTCTGGTCGCTTACGACTCCCGAACTATCGCGAGCGGCTGCAAGCGACGGCTCGGGTAGATCCGCCGAATAAACTCTCGCGCCAAACTCCGCGAGCGCGGCACTAAAACGACGCCCGAGAAACCCCCGGCCACCCACGACGAGCGCGTTCTTTCCGTTCAGTTCAAACTTCTCTTTGATCATAAAGCGCGAACCCACGCCGGGATCCCGATAAATGTCTTCGTACGCGCCGCTTCAAGCGCCGCCACAGCTATCGCAAGACTCTGCGTCGCGCGCGCCGCGTCGTATTCGTGACGCACTTTTCCTTCACGCACGCAGTTCAAAAACGTTTGCATCTCTTCGAGGTACGATTCGTTCACATCGTAAAGCGCATCGTCAGCGATCACCTTCACGCCAGGCTGGCCAACCGTTTGTCCGACCACTGTATTCGTCAACAAATTGTAACTGATCCATCCGCGCTCGCAGGAAATCACACCGCGACGATGCGCGGGCCGCTGAATCATGTCGAGATGAATCTGACTCACCGCGTTGCTCGAATGGTGAATCATCACATCAGCGACAACGTCCACGTCGACCGGCAGACCTTCATAGGCAGGCGTCAAACACGCGATCTTGTCAGCCGCACCGAGCAACTCCATCGCGAGGTGAATCTCATGTATCAGGGTCAGCAACACGCCGCCACCGAGATCCTTGCGCGCGAAGTAAGCATCGCGATAGTCCTCTTGCGGGTGCCAGTCTGCGATCCACTGCCCAACCTGACATTGGAACACGAGCGGCTTTCCGGCAGTCTCCTCCGCGAGAAACTTTTGCAGTTCCTTCACTGCAGGATGAAACTGCAAATTGTATCCTACAAACGAAACGACGCGACGCTGCTTGATTTGTTGGAGAAGCTCCGCGACGCCTTCGAGCGATACAGCCAGCGGCTTCTCGATAAACACGCCGCGTACGTGAGGCAGGCAGCGCTCGATGGTCTCCAGGTGCAGGCTCGTGGGATTGCTGACTACGCCCACGTCGGCATGCAGTTCAGACAGTTCAGACCAATCGCTTAGCTCTTTAACCTCGAGCGCCGGATCGAGTTCCTGCGAAGCGCCCTGTCGCGTTCGCAACGCGAAGACGTCTGTTATTCCCAAACGGCGCAGGTTGCGAATGTGTCGTTGACCAATCGAGCCACACCCAATCACGACCGCACGCTTAACTTCGTACCGAGGTTTGAGCTTGATTGACGATTGACTGAGCCATCGCTTTTGAAACGCCGCCGCACAGTCTCTATTGATC
>DATDFT010000183.1:0-16083 GCA_036522475.1 Pyrinomonadaceae bacterium
AGCCAGATTATGATCCAGTCGAACGACGGCGGGGCTAATATTTCCTCAGATGGTGGCAAAACATGGTCGTCGCAAATGAATCAACCGACCGCTGAGATCTACGGCGTCTGGGTTGACAATCAGTTTCCGTACAAACTCTACGGCGCGCAGCAGGACAACACGACCCTGATCATCTCGAGCCAGGCGGAGCCGTTTTCAACTGCCGATTGGCGCACTGGTCCAGGTTGTGAAACTGGTCCAATCATGCCGCACCCGGCGAATCCCGACATCGTCTACGGCTCCTGCAAAGGGCAGTACGGCGTGATGAATTTAAAGACGGGTCAAGAGAAGAACTACTGGATCGGCGCGCAGTCGCTTTACGGAAATGCCGCGAGCGATCTCATCTATCGAATGCAACGAGTTTCGCCGATGGCCACGTCGCCGCACGATCCCGACGTGCTTTACTACGGTTCGCAATACTTGCATCGCACGCGCGACAAGGGTGTGACGTGGGAACGCATCTCGCCTGATTTAACGGCTCATCCTGACTGTTGTCAGGGTGCCAGCGGCGAGCCCATCACACGCGACATCACAGGCGAGGAGTTTTACAGCACGCTGTACGCGATCGCGGAATCGCCGCTGGAAAAAGGCGTGATCTGGACCGGCTCGAATGACGGACCTTTTTACGTTACTCGCGACAACGGGAAGAATTGGACCAACGTGACGCCGAAAGATCTGCCGCCCGGCGGGCGCGTGCAATACATCGAAGCGTCGCCACATCGCAAGGGTTCGGCTTACTACGCCGTCTATCGCTGGTTGCTTGGCGACTACAAACCTTACATCTACCTCACGAACGATTACGGCCGCACATGGACCAGGCTGACGAACGGCAAGAACGGCATTCCTGAAGATTGGCCCACGCGCGTCGTGCGCGAGGATCCCGATCGCGAAGGTCTGCTCTACGCGGGCACGGAATTCGGAATGTTCATTTCGTTTGACAACGGCGGGCACTGGCAATCGTTTCAGTTGAACCTGCCGAACGTTCCCGTGTCTGACATCAAGGTTCATCATAAGGATCTCATCGTGTCGACGCAGGGACGCGCGATCTGGATTCTCGACAACATCACGTCGCTTCATCAACTCTCGTCGCAACAGAAGACTTCTGCTGCATATCTGTTCAAGCCGCGCGACGGTTATCGCACGCGCGTCGGTCCGACGGTTCTTGGACCAGTGGTTGATTACTACTTGCCGGCCGCTGCAAAGCACACGGTCGTGATCGAGATACTCGACAGCCAAGGAACGGTTCTCAATACCTACAACAGTGAAACGCCCGTGTTGCGTCCCGGCCGCCGCGGTGGCGGAGCTGCTGATGCGGAATCGCAACTCGATCCCGATGCCGGTCCGGCGCGACGTGCGATACCGCCGCCGCGTGTGACCAAAACCGCGGGCATCAATCGCTTCGTGTGGGACGTGAGAAATGAGCAAGGTGTCACGCTTCCTCCGGGCCAGTATCAAGTGCGACTGAAGAGCGGGATTGAAACTTTCACGCAGCCGCTCAATGTGTTAATCGATCCGCGCGTCGCGGCCGACGGCGTGAGCGTCGCCGATTTGCAGGAGCAGTTTGAGCACAACATGCGCATGCGCGAACTCGTTAGTGGAGTCAATCAACTCGCGACTCGCGTGCGTGAAGCACAGGACAAACTCCTCAAGTCCGCCACCGTCGATCCAACCACCTTGAATCGTGTGAATGCCATCGCGTCCAAACTACTCACTGAACCGGTCCGTTACGGCAAGCCCGGATTGCAGGCGCACGTGATTTATCTTGCAGGCATGACTGCAAACGTGGACCAGAAGATCGGAAGCGACGCGATCGAACGATACGCGGTTCTGAAAAAGGAGTTCGAAGCCCTGCGCGCCGAAGTGGACCAGGTGCTCGGATCAAATTCATCGACAACTTCCACCACTCCAGAGTAATCTAAGCAGGGCGGCCTTCCCTGGCCGCCTGGTTATTTTCCAACAATCATCCGCGCAAGGTCTCCTGCGACCGCTTCCCCCGACATGAAACGCAGAACATTCCTACAGATGTCTCTTCCCCTGGCAGCCAGTCTCGCTCTGCCGGCGTGTAAACGAATCGAGGGCTCGGTAGAAAAGCCTGTTGTGCCACTCGTCCTGCGCGGCGGTCGCGCGTTCTTCAACGATCGCTGGCGAACGATGGATGTTGGCATCGATGAAGCAGGCAAACTACGCATCGGCGGCGATCTGCGTGGCATCGAGACGCTGGACGTCAGCGGACGCGTGGTGTCACCCGGTTTCATCGACATTCTCGCCGACAATTCGACCGAACCGGAGCTTACGTATCAGGTTTTCGAGAAGTACAAAGTGTCAGACGGAGTGACGACGGCGTTGCAGATGCACGGCGGCAGTGCGGATTGCGGCGCGTACTACCGGCATTTTGCGGGCGTGCCTCATGCGATCAATTACGGTGTCTCGACTTTCGTGATGGCCATCCGCGCAAGCGCCGGCGGCAGGCGAGCGATCGAAAAGAATCTTGACGAAGGTGCGCTCGGAGTTTCGCACAGTCTCGAGTATCAACCGGCGCCATACGCCGAGATGTTGGAGTATGCAAAGCTCGCGAAGAAGTATGAGCGGCCGATGTTTCTGCACCTGCGCTACTCGTCGAGCGAGAAAGAGTTGGACGGAGTTGACGAAGCGATTCGACTCGCGAGAGAAAGTGGCGCTCGCATGCACATCGATCATCTGCACTCAACGGGCGGCACTTTCCACATGGACCAGGCGCTCGAGAAGATTCGCAGCGCGAATGCGGAAGGACTTTCGATCACGACGTGTGTCTACCCTTATTCTTACTGGGCTACATACCTGTCGAACAACCGTTTCGCCAGTGGTTGGCAGCAGCGTTATCGACTCTCGTACAGCGATCTGACGATCGTCGGCAGTTCCGAAACGTTGACGGAGCGCACGTTCAATCACTATCGAAAGAGTTCGAAGCTCGCTGCCGTTCCCGAAGGAACGATGCCACTCGACAAGACAGTTGACCTCGCCCTCAAAGAAGATTTCTGCATGATCGGTTCGGACGGCGGCATTCAGTTCGAGCCGCGCGCAAACTCTCATCCGCGCGGCGCGGGATGTTTTGCGACTGCCATTCGCCACGCGCTCGATATTGGTCTGCCGTTGGAAAAGATCCTCGTGAAGATGACGTCGTTGCCGCGCAGCGTGGTGCATCCCGCGTTGAAGGATCGTGGGATACTGGAGGATGGCGCGATTGCAGATCTGGCGGTGTTTGATCCGCAAACGATTCGCGGCAACGCGACGATCGAGAATCCGAATCAGTTTTCGTCAGGGATCGATCTGGTGATCGTGCGCGGCCAGATCGCATTCCGCGACGGCAAGTTCATCGCAAAACACGGCAGCGCGATCAAGGCGTAGATCCTTACAACAACTTCTCCAGCGCGTACGGCAACATCTTGCGCCACCACGGCCAATCGTGGTCCACGTCCTGTCCCCAAAGATCCAACGTATTCGGAATGCCTTTGGCGTTGAGAATATCTGAGAGCGCGCGACTGCGTTCGGGCGCTTCGTAATTTCCCCGGCCCGACATGATCAAAATCGCATCAGCCTTGCGCAACAGCGGCAGGTAGTAGTCGTCGTTGAGGTTTGAAAGATAATCGACTGGGTTGTTGAAGTAGACGTTGTCGTCATAGTGTCCTTTTAAATAAGAGCGGACGTCGTAACTGCCGCTCATCGCGATCACGCCGCGAAAGAGATCCGGGTGCTTGAAGTAAGCGTTGGCTGACAGAAACGCACCGAGGCTCGCGCCGGTTGTTAACGGACGGTTCTCGCCGTCGCTGCACTCGCGACGGATCAGCGGCAACACTTCGTCGGTGATGTATCTGTCGTAGCGCGTGAGTAGTTCAGCCTTGAGATGCGGCGGCATCTGTTCGTTCAGAAGACTGTAACGATTGACGCTGTTGATGGAGTAGGCGCGCAGTCTGCCGTCTTCGATGAACGACTTGATTGCGTCGACGAGATAGAAACGTTCGTATTCGAGGAAGTCGGCGGCTGCGGTGGGAAACATGAGCAGCGGCGGCCCCGCGTGACCGTAAGCGACGAGAGGCATTTCCATGTTCAGGTTAGGGCTATACCATGCAGTTGTGCGACGTTCCATCAGGCGACCTTTCACGAAGGGGATCAGGGCTGGAGATATTCTCGCAGATTGTGGCGATGCGCAAGTTTGGAGCGGTTGACGGTCGAATACCCATCTGCTATAAAAAGCGCTTCGCGCCTGAGGCGCTTATTCCGCAGTAGCTCAATGGCAGAGCATTCGGCTGTTAACCGAAGGGTTGTAGGTTCGAGTCCTACCTGCGGAGCACTTATAATCTTAATCATCGAGAGGCCACCCGCGACGGTGGCCTTAACTTTGAGATCTGATGTTAAGGTTATTGCGTTGCTCCAAAATCGCCGTCATCGACGCGACGAGTAACACAGTTGTCGACACCATTACCTCTCTTTCTTGTCCTACCAGCATGGCTATCGCGCCATTAATCCCGAAGACCAAAGTGACTGCAAGAATGGTGGCTACAGGAAGTTCGGCGCACCCATATGAGGTAACACTGACAGCTTGCCGAAGCTTTGCTGAGCTTGCTGACGATGATCTCAATCAAATGTGGATACAGTATACTTGCCGCAAAACCGCTGATTCTTCAGGAACTGAGGCCCCATATGGCTGCGATCGATCACTTGATACTTAACGTCAATGACATACCCTCAAGCGTAGATTTTTACGTCAACGTCCTGGGCTTTGAGCTGGAGGGTGAGGATGGACCATTCACGATCGTGAGAGTTAGCGACGATTTCACTCTGCAATTAGCGCCGTGGGGCACTGGCGGGAATGAACATCTTGCGTTTGCCTTGTCACGCGACGCATTTGACAGCGCATTCGCGCGAGTGAAAGCGAAAGGAATCCCTTATGGCGATTCATTCCATGCCGTCGGTAACAATCTCGGTCCAGGAGTGGAATCTGGCGCCAGAGGTCCAGCACCAACTCTTTACATGAATGATCCGAATAACCACTTGATAGAAATTCGAACTTACGATTGACTTCACGCGGAACTTGCAGCGCCGAAGGCGCGGAATATGATAGCCAGGGCAAGCGCCGAACAACGTGAGGCGCGTCGCCCCTGGTGTGAGCGCGCATGATCGTGAAGCGCTGAAAGGGCGGAATAATCGACGTTGATATTTCGCACTTTCAGTGCTCTGTTCAAATTATTTCTGGTAACCAGGGGCGACGCGTTCCGCTGCGCTCCACGCTTGCCCCTGGCTATTATATTTCGCGCCTTTGGCGCTGTTGCTTGCCCTCACATTCGCGCCTTCGGCGTTGATGCTTGCCCTCGTTTTTTGGCCCTGGGGCTCAGTTCCGATTTTGTACACACCTCCGACAGCCAACCCGGGCGCTGTCGCTCCGGTAGTGACCTCACCGAACCTCGGCCCAGTAAAACCCTTGACAATTGGACCTCACTACCTTTAGTAAAGAGAGCGGATTTATAACTTTCGGTTGTTCCTCTCCTTGTTGGTTCGATTTTGGATACCTCAGCGGTCGAACCGCTGGCCCTTTGTTTTTCCTAATGAAGTCTGATTTGAACTACTCCCACTCCCAATCGTTTACCCGTGCCGCGATCATTTTTGTCTCGCTCTTATTGCTTGCGAGCTCGGCGTACGGCCAGTCCCTCCCCGGTTTTCAGGCGCCCGATAAGCCAAAAGTGAAGGACGATACCCCCGCCGCGGTAAAAGCCGCGCGCGGCGAAGTTCCCTTCAACCGCAAATACGGTCATCTGAAACTCGATTCCGCGAAGACCAAACGACTGGGCCAGTTAACCAAAAGTGAGAAAAAGAAAAACAAGGACGACAAGTTTTTGCGCATCGGAGTCGTGCGGTCCTTAGCAACTCCGCTGGACCCTATCGCGGATAGCGCGCTTTACACGGTGAGCGAAGGATATATCCGCGTCGCCGGCGTCACTTCCGACGGCGCAGTTGCAATACGAGTCCAGTTCAAAGACATGTCATTGCCTGAGGGCGCGCGAGTCTTTGTTTACTCCCAGACTAATCCGAACGAATACTACGGTCCATACGAAGGACACGGCCCATCAAGAGACGGCACCTTCTGGACACCCGCAATGCGTGGCGACACTGCAATCATCGAATATTTCACACCGGCGAAAACCGACTCCGCGCAAACTCCATTCAAAGTCTCTTCGATTGCGCACGTTTACAAAGACATCACTGTCAAATCGGCTGCCAGCTCATGCGAGCTTGAAGTAACCGCCGACTGGCAAAACGTCGCGAAGTCGGTTGGCAGAATTGACTTTGTCAGCCAGGGTTTTGTCGGCTTATGCACTGGCACGCTCCTGAACAACGCAGCCAACGATCAAAAGCCATATTTCCTGACCGCAAACCACTGCATCAGCACTCAGAGTGAAGCTCAATCAGCCACCGTGTACTGGAACTACAACACCGGCGACGAACCACCGGGCGGCACGCCTACAACAAACGGCGCGAATCTCCTGGTTGCAGGAACGTCGAGTGATTTCAGTCTTCTGTTTTTGACGGGCTCCGTGCCTGGCGGACTTTTTTTTTCAGGCTGGGATAGCTCGGCCTTCAGTGGCACCGCCGCAGGCTCCGGCATTCACCATCCGGAGGGATCTCATAAACGCATCTCTTTCGGAACCGCAAGGCAACCGAACGCGGGCAATTGTTTGCCTGGAGAGCAATGCCTGCGAGTTGACTGGACTTCCGGCGTCACTGAACCCGGATCATCCGGTTCCGGACTTTGGCGCGGCAATCCCAACGATCCGGGTGGACCAAAGTTAATCGGATCACTGACGGGAGGCCTATCCGCCTGTGACGCGTCTCCGTCAGACATGTGGGATGTCTACGGTCGATTCAGTGTCACGTATCAGAGTGTCGCCCCGTTTTTAGAAGGCACCGCTTGTGTTACCTCGCTTACTCCAGGCAGCCAGAATCTCTCAGGCGCCGGAGGTCCCAGCAGTTTCAACGTAACAGCGCCGGGTGGTTGCAACTGGACCGCAGTGTCTAACGACAGCTTCGTAACAATAACGTCCGGAGCAAACGGTTCGGGAAATGGGACGGTAAACTTTTCCGTCGCCGGCAACATTGGACCACAGCGATCAGCCACGATCGTTGTTGGCGGACAGGTTTTCAACATCACCCAGGATCCCGGCGGCTCATGTGCACCAACGCCCATCAGCATTGGTCAAACAGTAAACGGAAATCTCACAACGAGTGCCTGTCCACTCGGCGACGGAACGTTCTACGACCCCTACAGCTTTAGCGGTACAGCAGGTCAACGTGTCGCAGTGTCGATGACCTCTAGTCAGTTCGATACTTTCTTGTTTCTGAACCGGCCGGATGGATCGACGTTCACGATCGATGATGACGGCGGCGGTGGAACAAACTCACGCATCCCGCCCGGGAGCGGCTTCATTACTCTGCCCGTGACGGGTACCTACACCATCTGGGCAAACGCGTTCGATTCCTCGGATACAACCGGAGCGTATTCGTTAACGTTGAGCGTGCCGGTGCCGCGGACTCTTACGGTTGCTTCGTCCAACCCGAATAGCGGGGTAGCTGTGGGAGTAAGTCTAAGCGACAACAACGGACTCCAGGATGGAACCACACAGTTCACGCGCACTTACGACCAGTTCACTACGGTGGTTCTAAATGTGCCTGGCAATTTGGGTCCAGACGTGAGTTTTCTGAAGTGGCAGAAAGACGGCGCGGACTTTTCGACTACACCTGTAGCGATCGTGACGATGGATGTCGATCACACGCTGACCGCAGTGTACGGAGTAACGCCGACGTTCACATTAACGGTCGCTTCGACGAATCCGAGCAGTGGTGTGCCTATCGAGGTCAATCAAATTGACAATGGAGGCCTGGCGAACGGAACTACTCAGTTCACGCGAACCTATAAACAGGGCACGTTTGTTACCCTGAAAGCGCCGATTAGCGCCGGTAGCACCTACTTTCAGAAGTGGCAACAAGGCGGCTTCGACGTGACGACCGAAAGATCCACCAATGTGATCATGAACAGCAATCAAACAATGACCGCTGTTTACCTCACGATCGCTCCGACGCCCACGCCAACTCCAACACCGCCTCCGAGTGGTCCCGGGCAGGCCGTTGCCTATCAAATCGATCCTGCTCACAGTGGATCACAGTTCGATACGGTGAGTCCGCCTTTGACGCAGCGCTGGTCGCGCGACCTCGCAACGGGCGGAGTTTCATATCCTCTGATCGCCGGTGGCAAGGTCTTCGTACTGGCGGGAACAGTCCTTTACGCGCTCAACAGCGCAAACGGCGCGACTGTGTGGGGTCCGATCGACGTCGGACCTAACCCTTCGATCGCATACGACTCAGGCCGCGTCTTCGCAATCAATAACACCGGTCTACTTCGCGGGTTTGATGCGACAACCGGAACCCAGGTGTGGACGCGACAGCTTTCGGGCCAGGCGTTCACGTCGCCGCCGAGCGCCATGGGAGGAACGATCTACGTTGGAGGAGTGTCAACTTTCTATGCTGTGAACGCGCAAGACGGCACCATCAAATGGAGCACGCCGAATGCGGGTGGGGATCACAGTTCAGCAGCGGTAACAACGGGCGGCGTTTATGTGTCCTACTCTTGTAATAACGCGTTCGCGTTGTCACCGTCGACAGGCGCCATAATTTGGCATCACACGTCGACATGTTTTGGAGGAGGCGGAAGAACGCCGGTTTTCTACAATGGCCGTGTCTATATACGCGATCTCGCACTCGGAAACCTCGCTCTTGATTCAGGAATCGGGATTCCAGTCGCCGAGTTTTCGGCGCAACCGGCTCCGGCATTTCATGGCTCGACAGGTTTCTATTTGACCGTATCCACGTTAGAGGCGAGGGATATTAACTCGGGCACACTGAAGTGGTCATTCACAGGCGACGGAACTCTTAGCTCAGCTCCGATTGTCGTGAACGGCTTCGTGTACGTCGGCTCAGTCAGTGGAAAGTTGTACGCCGTTGACGAAAACACCGGGACGAGTGTATGGACCGGAAACGTCGGCGCACAAGTGAATCATCCTGATGAGAACAGCGGATCGCCTCTCACTGGGCTGGGCGCTGGTGAAGGTTTGATAGTAGTACCGGCCTCAAGCTTGATTGTTGCTTACGAGGCTGCTGCTGTGCCGTCAACGCCGGTGATTTATCTGGAAGAAGGTACTAACAACGCCGCCGCTCTTGATTCAGTTACCTTCCTCAGAGGGCCGTTCCGGTTGTCTAACGCCGACAACCTCAGCGCCGATCACCGTACACGAGTAATGCTCTTCACTTCGAACCTCGGGCTGTCGCAATCCGATCTCAGTGATCCTACAGCGCTAGTCGTCGAAGCTTCAGGCGTTAACTTGCCGGTTGAGAATGTCGGTACAGTTTCAATTCCCGGACTTAGCAGCTCTTACATCATCGTCAGACTTCCCGATAACGTACCTACCGGAAACTCGGATCTGAAGATCAAGCTGCATGGTGTTGCGAGCAACACAGCGACGCTAGCCATCTCGCCATAACCGCGATGAGCGGAAGACACATAAGACACAAAACAAAATAATCTCTTTGAGCCTTATGTGCCTTTTTGTGGCTAAGTAGGGCGGCAACGGAGTTGCCGCCCTACTGAAAGAGTTCAGTGATTGAGGTTTAGAATTCGAATCGACCCGCAACCTGGATCACACGGTTCAGGCCACTGCCGCCGATGGTGTTCGCCGAAGTGATCTGACCGAATGTTGGACTGTTGACGTTGAAGATCGTATTGCTGGTTCCACCTAACCCCAGACCAGGGGTAAGAACTCCCGTCAGGAAGTTAGTGTGATTCAGAACGTTGAATGCGTCCGCACGGATCTGGAAACGCATCCTTTCAGTTAACCGAATGCTCTTCGTGAGCGACATGTCCAGCTCAGTGAACAATGGACCATTGATCGTACTTCGGGCCAAAGTGCCGGACTGACCTGGACCATTATCAAAGAAGACCTCACCCGGAAACGGAGCCTGGCCAAACGCCGCCGCACCGCGACCATCGGGGCCAATAACCGAAGGGTTGATGTAGTAGACAGTCCCGTTCTGATTAAAGATACCAATCAGGTCACTGATCTGAGCGTTCGTGAGATTCGTGACTGCGGTCTGGTTTGCCGATCTGCCCGCACGGTTCAGCGTACCTCTCGGATCAACGATCGTCAGCGGAGTACCGGTGTTGATGCGCAGAATGCCACCCAACTGCCAACCTCCCACGAGCCGATCAAACGCACCACCACTGTTATTGAAGAATGACTTTCCGTGTCCAAACGGCAAATCGTAAACCGCGTTGAGATTGAACACGTGCGTCTGATCAAAATCCGCGCGCCCGTAGTCGAGATGCGGATTCTGATTGTCGAGGAAAGCTGCAACGCGCGTCTGGTCTTCGCTGTTCAGGCCAGGATTGCCGGGACTGATGTTGTCGAGAGTCTTTTGGAACGTGTAGTTCGCCTGCAACAACAACCCATGCGAATACCTGCGACGCAACTCAACCTGCAACGCGTTGTAATTGGACACACCCAGGTTGCCGAGCAAGTCGAGAATTCCCATGTTTGGATTGGGAAGTATCTGCACGGATCCCGTTTGGCCCAACGTCACGTAGCGGCGCGCGAGGTCAGCTACCGCTCCACTCCGCAGAAGATTCTGCACTGTCAAGCTGTTCAATGAACCGCCGTTTGCGAGCGACGGGAAGACTGTCAGTGGCTGGCAACCGGGGTCCGTACACGCTGGGTTACCAGTCAATAACAAATTCGAGCGCGCACGAATGTAGTCGCCAAGAAAACCGTTGTTGCGGATGTCCACCTGATTGAGATCGATAGTCCGGATCAATTCGTGACTTCGATTCCCGACATAGCGAACTTCGAGAACAGACTTGAATCCGATCTCGCGCTGTATGCCAAAGTTGTATTGCTCAACACGTGGCAACTGCAAATTCGGATCAATGAGAAACGCCACGTTTGAGCCAGGCGCCAACGCATTGATACTTGCGAACGTCAATGGTGGTGTCTGGAACGTAGGTGTCGGCACTGGCGGCGGACTGTCGATAAAGGACGTCAGCCCGAAGTTGATCGGTGTGACGGAGAGTCCCTGATTCTGTAATGCGTTATCAGGTGAGCGAACGAACTCATCGTTGATGTAACTCTCGCTGAAGCCTCCGCGAATCACCGTCCCGCCGCTTCCCGGAAAGAGCTTGCGACTGAATCTGCCCTTGAAGTTTGGCGACCAGGCAAAACCAAAGTTAGGAGCAAAGTTGTTTTTGTCAGACTTGAAAAACTGGCCCGGTGAACCGGCGTTGCCGCCAACAAAATCAAACGTTCCATTTGGATTCAGCAGCGCGGCGTTGGGATCCAGGCCATTGGTCACAACCTCGAGCCGCAAACCACTCGGATCTTTGATGCCGGTGAACAACTCATAACGTACTCCCAGGTTAAGTGTCAGCGTGGGTCGAACGCGCCACTGATCGGCCAAGTAGAACGAGACGTTGTTGTAGTTCAGCGTGTTGATGACAGGCGCGCCGGGTACAAAGCCCGAGGTCTTGCTCGTTACGTTGAATGTGTTTTCTGACTCACCAATGAGCCCGGCAAGTTCAGATTGCAGTGCGTTTGCCGTAGCGACCTGATTGGGATCGCTGAGACCCGGTATCGTGAAGAACGCGGGCACTCCCGGAGTATCCGCCGGTGCGAATCCGAAGTTTGGAAAGTTGGAGTTGTCGAGGAAGAAGGTCGGCAGGGTTGCGCCGCCGAAAGAAACGATGCGGTAGATGTTGTCCTGGCCGCCAAAGCGAAACGAATGATTCCGCCATGAGTAGACCGCGTTGTCCTGGATGTTGTAGAGCTTCGTAGTCCGGCCCTGCGAGATAAAGCCGTTTTCCGGACTATCGGTGAGCGGCAATCCGATGAAGAAGTCAGACGGCAGACCGCTGGTGTTGAAGAAAGGATTACTCTTCTGATACCCGCCGCGTACCTCATTGTTGAACCTGTTGCTGATGGACCAGTTATAAGCTGCGACCAGCTCATTCGTAGTCGCCGTCTGAGATCCGAAAGGTATGGTATTGAATCCGCCGCTATCGGTATCTGGACGCAGGAAGTTGTCCGTCGAGCGGTGCCATACGAAACTGATGTTTTTCGTTTGACTGAGATCGTAGTCGATACGTGTCGTTAAGAGATTTATCTTCACGTCGGCTCGCTGATTGAAAGTGAAGCCGGTCGTGTTGAGTCGGTCGCCGATCAGATTGTTATTCCCGACTGCGGGCATACCGGCAAGAATACGACTCGAGATGAGTGGATTGATGCTCAATCCCTGGCTTCCGAGAATATCAAACTGGCGCGTATTGCCGCTGTCGTCGGTGTAAGTAAAGATACCCTGTCGCGCTGACGGCGTAAGGATCGTGCGCGTTGTCGAAGTGGTTTGCGGCAAGCGCAGTCCTTCGTAGTCGAAGAAGAAGAAGGCCTTTGATAGATGCCTGAACATCGAGCCGCCTTCTCCGAATCCGGGACTCCAGATTGGTCCGCTGACTTTGCCGCCAAACTGGTTCTGATTGAACGGCGGTTTCTTGACGCCGAGTCGGTTGTTGAAGAAACCGTTGGAAGCAAGCGCGGCGTTTTGATTGTATTCGTAGAGAGCGCCGTGGAAATCGGCGCCGCCACGTGCGGTGACGTACTGCACTTGAGATGTGCCGCCACTGCCCAGCGAAGGATTCGAATTTTGCGTAACGATGGTGAATTCGGAAACGTCGTCGATACGAGGTCGATCCGGATTGAAATTTCCTTCGCGAATGAAGTTGTCCTGGACGTTCAAACCGTCGCGAGTAATGTTTTGCGCCGAAGTTCGTTGTCCGTTGACTTCACCGCCCTGACTCACGCCGGGTTGTAATTGAATCAAACTTGAAGGATCGCGTCCGTTGATCGGCAATCCAAGCAACTGCGTCTCGCTCACTGTATTGCTGAGTTCAGCATTGGTGGAGTTAACGATATCGGCGCCTTCGAAGACGTTTACTTTTTCTTCAATCTGGCCGACTTCCAATACGGGCGTCAAGACATATTCTTTGCCGACGTCGATTTTCACGTCGGTGGCGCTGAGTGTTTTGAAACCAGGAGCCGAAAAGCTCACGGTATAACTGCCGACGGCAAGTTGTGGAAAGCTGAAGGCTCCCTGGGCATTCGTCGTAGCCGTGTGTGACTGTTTGGTTTGATTGTCGGTTACGACCACAGTGGCGTTTGCAATGAGACCGTCCGGGCCGGACACCGTTCCGGAGAGTCGACCGGTTGCCGCTTGTCCGTAAGCGACCGAGGCAACTGCCATAACGCTCAAACAAAGCAAAAAACTCAACAACGTCACGCGTAACGTGCGACGCTGTTGGACGAGGTTAACTTCCATAATACTTCGCACCCTTTCCCCATTTGGTTAACTGTTTTGGATGAGACCGATCCCCTGGCAGAGATCGGCCGAATAAAATGTTTGTAAGCGCACAGATTGAACAAGAAGGGAGTCAGCGAAGTACGTCGCAACCGATATGCCAGCATTGATGGGTGCTTGAGTGAGGCAATGTTCAGTCTTTTTGGAGTGAATGACAGAATCTTAGACGTGACGCGACGTGTGGCGTTCTTGACCCGCGCGGAAAAAAAGCCACACTGGCTTTTTGCATGGAAAGGAGTATTACGCTCGCCGCTACATCGAGCCCGTGGTATCTCTGACTCTTTGTGCAATCACATCTATTAAGTTACTTTGGCACAAAACAACCGTAACTTTTTACCGACTCGCCAGTTTTAATTACCAGAAACCGGCGCTGCGAGGACTGGTTAGACTTGACTCAGGCAACTGAATCCGAAGAACGGCTCCTGATCGAAGCTGCTCAGAATGACCCGAGCCGCTTTGCTGAGCTGTACGAACAGAACTTCCACCGCGTGTATGCCTACGTCGCGCGGCGAGTTCGTGATCGTGCGGAAATCCAGGATCTCACCGCCCAGGTTTTTCATCATGCACTCGCAAATCTCGGAAAGTTCAAATGGAGAGGTTCACCGTTCGCCGCGTGGCTCTATCGGATCGCCGCGAACGCGATTGCCGATCAGGCAAGGCACAAGGTGCGGGAGTCTGCTGATGAACCAAACCTTTCGTCTGAAAGCTCCACCGCAACCGATTTGGAAGAAGTGGAACGTCGCGCTCGTTTGTTCAGCGCAGTCGACAAACTGCCGGAGGATCAACGTCGTGTGATAGTGATGCGTTTCGCAGATGAAAAGAGTATCCGTGAGATTGCCGGCGAGCTGCAACGAAGTGAAGGCGCTGTAAAACAACTCCAGTTTCGCGCACTGGAGAATTTGCGTAATCGACTAATCGAGAAGAAGTAATACCAATGTCCGAACGCTCAATCATTGACCAATTGGATGACGCTGTCGCAGCCCTGGCTGAAGCGCGTCAACCAGATCTGAAAAGTCTCGGATCAGAATTGTCTGCGCTCGTCGGAGTTGCGCAGGATCTTGTTGGTCTACCTCGCGAGGCGTTCAAGGCTGACCTTCAACAGCAACTGATAAGGAGTAATTCTATGAGCAGTTCCGCACCACAACCGCAAACGAATCCCGTGCGTTCAATGTCGCTTTACATCTGCGTTGCAAACGCAAGTGCCGCGATTGATTTTTATCGAGAGGCATTTGGGGCAAAAGAATTGTGGCGACTCGTCGAGCCGGGTGGAAAGATTGGTCATGCTGAAATACAGATAGGTAACACGAGTCTTATGCTCTCTGATGAGTATCCCGACTACAACACCCTGAGTCCCGAAACGATTGGCGGTTCACCAGTGAAGATACATCTTGACGTTACGGACGTTGATTCGTTCGCAGAACACGCCATCAAAGCAGGCGCAACTTTAGTTCGGCCGATTGCAGATCAATTTTATGGAGATCGATCCGGACAACTCGCAGACCCGTTTGGTTACACGTGGATTGTGTCAACGCACATCAAGGATGTGCCGGTCGAGGAGATGCAAAAGGAAATGGATAAGTGGGCGCAGGAAGAGTCGGCGAAGAAGTCCTACGAAGCCGGTATCAATGAGCCTAAGATGAGGCGCGAAAACCGCCACGCCGTCACTCCATACATCACCGTTCATAAACCGGCGGAACTGATCGACTTCGTCACTCAATCATTCGGCGCCATCGAGCACTTCCGCGCCACTGGTTCTGCGGGTGGAATGCACGCTGAGGTATCGATAGGTGATTCGATTGTAATGATCGGCGGGGCCGAGCACATCGAGCCGATGCCTACTGCAATTCATCTCTATGTGCCTGATGTCGACGAGGCGTATGAACGAGCGCTCAAGGCCGGCGCGAAATCTTTGATGCCGGTTGTCGATCAACCGTATGGTGAACGTTCTGGTGGAGTCGAAGACGCTGAGGGAAATCGATGGTACATTGCGACTACGACCGTACCGTTAAAAACAATCGCTCAGGACCTTCACACTGTAACCGTCTACTTCCATCCGATCGGAGCTCAGCGTTTCATCGATTTCGTTACCGATGCTTTCGGCGGGAAAGAACTGATGCGCCATGCAGAGGGCGACATGATCATGCACGCGAAGGTGCAGATCGGCGATTCAGTGATTGAGTTGGGCGAAGCTCGCTATCCAACTCAACCGCTGCCAACGGCTATTTATCTGTATGTGAACGACGTGGATGCGATGTATGAACAGGCGTTAAAGGCGGGAGGAACTTCAATGCTCGCGCCGACCGATCAGGCGTTTGGTGATCGTAACGCGTGGGTAAGGGATCCGTTTGATAACGTGTGGTACATCGCGGCGCCAGTGAAACGCTAAGGAGTCTTGTCGTTGCAGGCAACGGCTTCGCCGCCCGATGTGAGGCAGGGCTCAGCCCTGCCGTCGACTCTAGCCATTCGGTTTGGGCTACGCCCTCGGTTCGGGCTTTGCCCGTGACAATTCAGGGCCAAAGGCCGAACCGGTGGCACAGCCCCAAATCTTTTTCGAAAGCTGACGGCGGG